>JAPYRR010000002.1 GCA_029936885.1 Fidelibacterota bacterium
AAAGTATTCTTTTCATAAATAAGGGTGTTGAATGAATATAACCAGTCAAAAGACACAAAACGTCGACTAGTTTTTTGGCGGACTCGAATTTCTTGATTATCTTTAAAATAATGGCCATATATCCGTATATCTTGAAATGTATAAGAAGTGGTCCGTTTTAATCGGAGATAGGTTGCCACTCCCGGATTTTCCATCCCACTGTTTACAATCCCTAATCGAGTATATTGTTTCCAGTCAGGCAGTTCTGCATTAGGGTTATGTGCAAATACTATTGAGCAAAACAAAATTGAAATAAAATATTTCATTATTGTTTAATCTTTTTCCCACTTTGCATGAGTAGCATTGCAACGGTTGAAAAAAGGACCGTTAGGATTAATGCCATCCAAAAACTGACACTGAAAGATGAGTCACTGACTCCCAAGATCGTATACCGAATTCCATTAATCATATAATAAATGGGATTGATAAAACTCAAACTTTGTGCCCATTCAGGTAACATTGTAATGGAATAAAAAATACCACCCAAAAAACTCAGTGGGGTTAGAAAAAAATTCTGCATCATTGCCAATTGATCCCAACTTTCAGCTATTTGGCCTAAAATAAGCCCCATACTCGCAAATGCCCATGATACCAGGAAAATAAAAGCTATAGTTCCTACTGGATCAACAATTGTAAGGTCTGTAAGAAACATACCAAGCATCAAAACAAGAATACCATTTACCACACCTCGAACAGTTCCACCAATAATATAAGCTAATGAAATTTCAAACCCCGATAAAGGGGCAGTTAGGAGATCCGGCAATTGTTGTAGCAATTTCATTTGGAGCATAGATGATGAAGTATTTGCCGTGGCATTCGTGAGCGTATTCATCATGATTAATCCGGGTAAAATGAATAAGGTATAGGGAATGCCCTGTATTTCAGAAATTCGTTGCTCCAAGGTGAATCCAAAAATTACAATATACAACCCCGATGAGATGAGGCCGGGTAGAACTGTTTGCCGATACACCGAAAAGAACCTTCCTACTTCTCGATTAATTAATGTATTCAATCCCACCCAATTCATTCGTTGATTCCCTTTCCAGTGAGATTTAGAAATACATCTTCCAGAGATGATATATTCGTTTCAATACTCTGGATTTGAACGTTGGCTTTCGATAGTTGAAGTATGATTTCGGGCATTGCAGAATCAGGATTATTGACTAAAAAATGAATCCTGTTTTCTTTCCGAGTGAATGTGAATTTATCTAAAAATGACTCTATTTCATTTTCCATATTCCCCAATTGAACCGTAATGCCAGCGGTTCCTAATTCACGCGTTAAATCTTTGGGAGATCCCTCTTTTAAAATCTTCCCTTCATCAATTATTGCCACATTTTCACACAATAATTCTGCTTCTTCAATATAATGAGTTGTGAGCAGAATTGTCCTTCCCTGGCTATGTAAGTCGCGAAGGTATTGCCAAAGGCTCCTACGAAGTTCAACATCTACACCCGCGGTAGGTTCATCTAATATTATTATATCCGGATCATGAACTAAGGCCTTAGCGAGTTGAAATCGACGTTTCATTCCACCAGATAGTTGTCGTAAACGAGATTCCCGCTTTCCCGACAATCCTAAACGCTCCAGGAGATCATCGATCTTAGGCTTTGCTTTTTGGGTGGTAAGCCCATAGTACCCCGCTTGGAAATAAAGCAATTTTTCAATTGGAAAAAACCAGTCTACCGATAACTCCTGCGCAGCGATTCCAATTTTGGAACGAGTAAAGCGAAAATCTTTTACAGTGTCCTTTCCAAATACTTCTGTAATGCCTTTATCTCGAAAAATAAGTCCGGTTAGAATGTTAATTATTGTGGTTTTTCCTGCACCATTCGGACCCAGTAATCCAAAGAATTCCCCCTGTTTAATGGTCATATCTACACCACGAAGGGCAGTAACATCCCCATAGGATTTTGTTAATCCTTTAATATGGATTGCTGGTTGTGACATTTAGATTAATCGAATCCGATATGTTGGTCGAAGGGACTTGGGAAATCAAATCCTTCCGCACCGGGAAAGTGGGCTATGGATACAATAAATCCCCAAGGTATCATAATGGATGCTTCCACTTTTTTAGTTTTAGCTTTTCCTTTCCCAGTTATATTGGGGACTGAAAATTTAGGATGCTTAATCCACATTCCGTGTTCGTCATATCCATCCACATAAACGAATATTTTATCTTGATCGATACCAATTTTCTTTAAAGGTTCGTGACCTTCAAGGATAATTAATATTAAGTCGCCAACTACTTCTTCTATTTTCATCATATCTATTCTCAATAATTAATATGGGATGAATTTATAGATAGCACCCATATATTCCACCACATAGAGTTCACCTGAATTATCTTCACCAAAAGATGAAATAAATAGAGGAATATCAACCCTATTCCTCTTTAATTCAGGTCTAAGTTTTTTAAATTGAACTGGTTTGTTATTATCTCGTTTAAAAGACCAGATTCTTCCTGTACAATAATCCCCAAAAATATAAGTTCCTTGAAGATCCGGAATTGCGGAACCACGGTAAACATACCCGCCCGTTACGGAACATCCAGTAGCGCCAGCCTCATCCATGCCCACAAGAATCTTCATATAATTTGCATTATTTGGGTACGCATGGATGGGTTTAATTAATCCAGATTCGTCACAATTTGTTTCCGGGTTATAACAATGATTTGCTTCCATGATTCTCCAACCATAATTGGCGCCAATTGCATCCTTCCAAGTATTCCAATTAATTTCTTCCCAAAGATTTTGCCCCACGTCCCCGATAATAAGATCATTTGTCTCTCGATCGAAGGAGAATCGCCATGGATTCCGTAATCCATAACAAAAAGTTTCTCCTCGCTTATCTTTTTGACCTGCAAATGGATTATCAGGAGGGATCCCATAAGGATTACCACTATCTACATCAATTCGTAGAATCGATCCGAGCAATGTATTTAAGTTTTGAGCATTGTTGAAAGGATCGCCCCATTTCCCACCATCTCCAAACCCTATATAAAGCATGCCGTCTCGGGGTCCAAATGCAAGATGACCCCCATTATGATTCCCAAAGGGTTGCCCCAATTTAATTAGAATTTTTTCTGAAAATTGATCAGCAATTTCAGAATTATTTGTGACAGAAAATCTTGATACAATAGACGTATCATTCTTATTGACATAATTGACATAAAAAAATCCATTCATTGAATAATTTGGGTGGAAGGCAAGCCCAAGTAATCCTTCTTCACTGCCCGGGATAAATGAGCCGTGAACTCGATCGGAAATATCCAAAAAGGGCTTTTTTAAGGTTTTTCCATTTTTAATAATATGGATTTGCCCTTTTTGGTTTACAATAAATAATCGGAATTTATCGCCTTTTGGCTGGGTAAGATAAAGCGCTTTAGCTGGTACATTGGCTATTTTTTTTAGTGCAAGATTTTGACTAAATACGATGGGTGAAAAAATAATCAAAAATAAAAATATTGAAAAATTACATCGGGTCATTAAAACAATACCATTCGGGATGTAAAGTCTTCTAAACAGATTATTCAAGACGTACCATCTTTAAAAAATCTTCTTCAGTTAAAATATCAATACCTAATTCTTCTGCCTTTTTTAATTTCGACCCAGCCACGGGTCCAGCCACAACAAAATCTGTATTTTTACTCACAGACCCAGATGCCTTCCCACCTAAATCTTCTACCATATCTTTTGCATCTCTTCGAGTTAGTTTTTCGAGTGATCCTGTGAAAACAAATATTTTATCCTCAAAGGGTTGTTTCCTGTTTATCTTGATTTCAGCCAGTTCTACACCTTTATCTAAACAATTTTGAACCATTATTTTATTAGAATCATCAGACCAAAATTGGACGATCGTTTCTGCTACAATGGGGCCAATTTCATCAATGTTCTCCAATGCTTCCAGATTGGCTTTTTGAAATTCTACCAAATTGCCAGAAAACTCTTTTTCTAAAACTTTGGCAATGTGTTCCCCTACATTACGAATTCCTAACGCATAGATAAATCGTGCAAATGTTGATTCTTTTGACTGTGAAATCGCACCCATCAAATTTGTTGCAGATTTTTCGCCCATTCGATCAAGCTCAACCAATGATTCATATTTCAAATTGAAAAGACCATCAATAGCATTGATTAAACCTTCATCCACTAATTGTTCTACAATCATTTTTCCAAGCCCATCAATATTTAATGCCAATTTGGATGCAAAATGCTGGATACGTCCTTTTATTTGCCTCGGACATGAAATATTACCACATCGCAATATTACTTCCCCATCGGGTCGAAAAGCTGGATGATTACAGACAGGGCATGTATTTGGAATTTTAAAAGGGGAGGTATTATTTGGCCGTTTACCTATGATAACTTTAACAACTTTTGGAATTACATCACCTGCGCGTTCAATTAAAACCGTATCTCTAATCCGAATGTCCTTTCTATCAATTTCGTCCTGATTATGAAGGGTTGCATTTGTTACAGTTACACCTGCTATATAAACTGGATTTAACTTTGCAACAGGCGTGAGTGCTCCCGTACGACCAACTTGGATATCAATTCCATTTATGATTGTTGTGGCTTGTTGTGCTTTAAACTTCCCCGCAATGGCCCATCGGGGGGAACGACTTCGTGTTCCCAGATTTCCCCGCTCATTATAATTATTAATTTTAAAAACTGTTCCATCTATTTCGTAAGGCAACTCATTCCGTTTAGTTTCAAGATCCACATGAAATCGGGTGAGACCAACTGATCCCGTTACAAGTTGAATAAATGGATTTACTGGCAACCCCCATTTTTTGAGTGCTATCAAAAACGATGCGTGGTCTTGGAAAGCATCCCCATCAATTGTCCCAAGTTCATAACAATAAATTGAGAGGGGTCGTTGTGCAGTAATTTTGGGGTCTAACTGCCGTAAACTACCTGCTGCTGCATTTCGCGGATTAGCAAATACTGGAATCCCATTTTTTTCCTGTGTTTGATTTAAAGAATTAAAATCATCCTTTCTAATAAAAACCTCTCCACGAACTTCTAAAAGGGATGGATGTGCTATCTCTTGAGTCCTAAGTGATAAAGGAACCTCCCGAATGGTTTTTAAATTATGAGTGATATCTTCACCTGTAAATCCATCCCCACGAGTAGATCCATAAACAAACAATCCATCTTCATAGACTAGCTCAACCCCTAGTCCATCAAGTTTAGGTTCAGCCATATATTCTATAAATTCATGATTTAACCCCTTTTGCATTCTTTTATCAAATGCCACCAACTCATCCTCATTCATTGCGTTTGCAAGAGACAACATTGGGATTCGATGATCAATAGTTCCAAACTCAGCGATTGGTGTTGAACCCACCCTTTGCGTTGGCGAATCCAATGTTATTAAATCTGGATTTATATTTTCAAGTTTTTCCAACTCATTGAGGAGAATATCATATTCTCCGTCAGAGATTGTTGGGTCGTCCAAGATATAATAACGATAATTATGATCTTGTATAATCCCTCTTAGTTTTTTGATTTGAATTTTCGGGCTCATTGACTCATTCTGGCTCGTTGCTTATAATATTGAATTGGATCTATAAATTCTCCGTTTATCGGAACAAGCATACCTTGGCTATTCATTGGTGTTCCATAAATATTATCATTCGATTCTATGACAAAATAATATTGAATCGATGCACCTGGATAGATCTTTGGATCGTACTTAAAACGGTACAGTCCATAGCTCCCATCTAAAGAAAATTCCTGATAGTTATCTATGATATTTGTTTTGAAAAATAAGGTGGCTCTGTCCACCGAATCTTTTGGAATATCAGTTACAAAATCCAAATAATGGGAACGATTTTTAAACAAGGGTTTAGGTTGTTTGTGAAATAGTCGATGCTTTAAAATCATAGTCTTTAAAAATGGGTCTGCATTTAGTTCCTGTGCAATAATAACCATAAGGAGTAACGGGCAAATAATAAATAGATTTTTTAACACAATATATCGATGTAAATAAGATTGTTTAATTCGAATTGAACAGTAAGAATTAGTGGGAAAAATAGTCGCATCATTTCCCCGCTGTTTTCATGCACTCAAACCAGGGACCTTTATGAAGGTCAGACAAAAATAATTCCTGATCTTTTTTATTTGCAACACCACTTCCAACTGATTTTGCTTTTAAAAAATTATAATTCATTTTTTCTGAATCACCTAAAGCGGCATAGGATCTAGCTAAAGCTTCATGGGCGTAGGCAAGGTCAAATCCGGATAAGTTCAATTGACGCGTTAAGGTCCAACATTTCTTAGCATGAGTTAATGACCATTCTCCATTATTTAATATGGCATATACATGAGATATCATCCATTCACCTCGCTGTTCATTAATAGGTTTAAATTCAGGTGACTTTTTCCAATGGTAAAGAGATGCATTTGCAAAAGCAATCATCCGGGAATTATCTTCTTCATTCCTATTTTCATTTTCTAGTAATGACCAAGTTTGTTGATTGAGTTCAATCCCCATAAAATGATGAATTTTACCAAATGATTTATTCATTTATTGATCTGTGATAGTCAAACATTTTTTTCGCCATTGTGTTTCATCCATAACACCTTCAATAAAAAATGACCTAGAACAGTCTATTTCACTTTTTGCTACTATTGGAATATGTTTTCCTTCAAAATGAATTATAAGAATGGAGTGTGTAAATGGTGACTTTGCCACATCGGCTAATTTGCTTATAGCTTTAAAACCAAATATTAATTCGTCATTGAAATCAATATCTGAAGTTTCTATTTCTAATTGGAAAACATACTCCTGTTTATGATTATAAAAACGATGTCCAAATAAGGTGGGCGATTGTTTTATAGAATTAAAATACTCTTTTAAAATAATGACAATTTGTTCATCACCATATTTGGGTGATCCACCAAAGCAATATTGGATAATTACAAAAATAATAATAAGTTTTTTCAAATGAATTATAACCGCTTTTTAAAGAAAATTACCATAATTACTAGGAAAAATATCCCGACTGAAATTAAGGTTTTTTGAATCCGATCTGTAGAATAGATAACGGATTTTGCTTTTAATTCGAAAGAATGAGAGAGTAAAGAATCCAACCCAAAATTCCACAACAATGTATCGCCCAAAATCTCAGTAGCATTTGTAGATACAATTTGTCCTGGTAAAATGAATTTTACTTCGAAGGAATCATCATTCAGATCTAGGGACGTTTTAAGAATACTTTCATGTGCCTCCATAGACTTTCCAAGCATTTCAGGAAAAGAAGAGTCCACATTAAATGGTATAAATAAATCAGACAAATATGATACTCTATTTTTTTGAATTTTTTCAAGTTCTTCCATCGTTGTTACTCTTGCAAATGAATTTCTTAAATGATTGACTAATCGTTGATTCCATAATGTTTGATAGGGGGATAAAGAATCGTGAGAAATATCATTGAGACCTTTATGCATTAAAACTGTTAACGCTTCTGGTAACCAATATAAAGAGTCAGATTTACCAGAAAGTATTGCCTCATAAAGTTTAGGAAAATCATTTTTAATTTTTCTTCCTTCAAATTCGAATGAGACTGAAATTTTTGAACTAAAAAAGGTTTTTGTTATTGATCGATGGAATGAATATCCTAAAGGAATTGGATTATTTTTGGAAAATATTAAAATCGTATCCTCACTAATTCCTTCAGTATAATGCACCCAGTTTGTTTCATCTTCACCTTTATTGTCCAAAACCCGTGATGTTGATGTCCAACCTTGTTTAATCTGCGGGTGAATGAAATCAGAATCAAATATATCCGTAGAATCACCTTTACTTTCGAACCTAAAATAAGTTTGTCCATCAGGATGCACTTGAATAAATATTTTATTTTCTACACAAGAGAATAAAATAAGGATTAGAGCCAAAAAATTAATATTAATACGGGAAGCCATAGCAAGGAAGTTACTGAATGAATTTGTCTTTAGGGAGTTGCACTGCAAGTGTCAAATATGTTATTTTCAATAATATCTAGACAGACTTAAATGGTCAAATATTCACTCACATATTTTATTATGCTTGGCAGCCTTCTCGCTGTTGACACCCACCCATCATCGATAATACGTAATGATTATGGATTCATTGATTATACAAATCGTATTATAGTCTGTATGGGGATTACAAATATTTCGACACAAAATAACGGGGACGATTTTAAACTTGTTATTGAAAAAAGTTTAAAATTATCAAAGGGTGAAGCTAAAACTTATGCAAGAAAAAACCTCCTGGATCTGATTAAACTGGTCAACTTAGATGGGCGTACAGTTGGTGATATTATGCTTAGCGAACCTTTCATAGGGCGTCGTGTAGAATCATTGGTGGGTAGCGCATTCCAATATGGAGAAGTGAAATATCTAGAAAAGAATCAACTTGCAATTTCTTTGGCGGTTAAGATGTCTAGTCTAGCAGAAATTTTAATTGACACAAATGGGTATATGAATAAAATGATCGCACAATCAACCTATCTAATGACACGTTCAACAATTCCCAAAAATGAGCGAATTTCAGGTATCGTTATTGATGCTAGGCATATTGATCAAATTCCAGTTTTAGTGCCAAAGATATACAATGAGGACAAAACACTTATTTATGGATCACGACATTATACACGTTCCCGCTCAGTTAATCGCGGGACAATTGGCTATGCTTCATCCATGGAAGACAGTAATGTACAACGAAGAGTTGGGAATACTCCCATCTTGGTAGAAGCTATCGGTAGCAATAATGAAGTAAATCTGATTGTATCTAATTTGGATGGAGAACGAATCCGAAATGCAGAAAAAAAGTTTGGATTACTTTCAAATTGTAAGGTTCTTGTTTTACTTAAATAAAATTAAAAATATACAGGAACAAGGTTTGGATTTCCAAAAATCCTTGTGAAATTCTAGTATGGATAATTTAAAAACGGCCGTTCTTTTGTTGCAGGACGGTCGTTTTTTTAATGGTAAAATATTTGGATCAGAGGGTGAAACTATCGGCGAAGTCTGTTTTAACACAGGCATGTCTGGTTACCAGGAAATTCTGACTGATCCATCTTATTGTCGTCAAATCGTAACCATGACATCTCCCCACATTGGCAATACCGGTGTTAATCCTGATGATATTGAATCTAATCGAATTCAGGTTGCGGGATTTGTCATCAAAGAAGAAACAATCATTCCGTCTAATTGGCGATCCACCCAATCCATTGGTGATTATTTAAAAGAACAAAAGATTGTTGGGATCCAAGGCGTGGATACGCGTGCAATCACGCGCCACATTCGGAATCATGGCGCCATGAATGGCATCATTTCTACAATTGATTCCGATCTTGAAAGTCTAAAGAAAAAATTGTCCCAAGCACCAAACATGACTGGATTTGATTTAGCGAAAGAAGTCACGTGTCAAAATCAATATTCATGGTCTTCGATCAACCAATCAACCAATCAATCAATCAATTTTAAGGTTGCGGCATTAGACTATGGAATTAAATATAATATTTTAAGACTCTTGGAAAGGAATGGATGCGAAGTAACTGTTTTCCCTGCTCAAACTTCCGCAAGAAAAATTTTGGATTTTAATCCGGATGGGGTTTTTTTAAGCAATGGTCCAGGCGATCCGGCGGCTGTGTCTTATGGGATTAAAACTGTTAAAGAAATACTAGGAAAGAAACCCATTTTCGGGATTTGCTTAGGTCATCAAATATTGGCCTTAGCCTTAGGTGCAAAAACGTTTAAACTAAAATTTGGGCACCGCGGCATTAACCATCCTGTAAAAAACTTGGAGACGGGTCAAGTAGAAATCACCAGCCAGAATCATGGCTTTGCGGTGGATTTGGATTCGCTTCCGGCAAATGTGGAACCGACTCATATGAATCTGAATGATAATACATCTGCAGGAATCCGGTGTGATGAATTAAAAGCATTCTCGGTCCAATATCATCCAGAGTCAAGCCCGGGACCCCATGACAGTCGATACCTTTTTCAACAATTTATTAATATGATGGAATATGCCCAGAAGAACTGACATAGAATCCATTTTAATCATTGGTGCGGGGCCCATTATTATCGGGCAAGCCTGCGAATTTGATTATTCTGGTACACAAGCTATCCGAGCTTTGAAGGAAGAAGGTTATCGGGTGATTTTGGTGAATTCGAATCCTGCTACAATTATGACAGATCCTGATTTGGCAGATGCAACTTATATTGAACCTATCACTTCTGAATATGTCGAAGCTATTATTCAAAAAGAAAAGCCAGATGCAATTCTCCCAACCGTTGGAGGACAAACAGCGCTAAACCTTGTTATGGATCTACATAAACTGGGAATTTTAGAAAAATATAATTTACAACTCATTGGTGCTCAAGTGGACGCAATCGACAAAGCGGAAGACAGGGAACGGTTCAAAGAAGCTATGGATGCCATAGGAATTGAGACTGCTCAAGGTGGGTTTGTCCATTCTTGGCCAGAAGCCGAAATCCTATTGAAAGATATGGAATTCCCCATTATTATTAGGCCATCCTTCACGATGGGAGGAACCGGAGGGTCTGTTGCGTATAATTTTGATGAATTTCAGGACTTAATTGAAAATGGATTAAATGCCAGTCCAATAACTGAAGTTCTCATGGAAGAATCGTTATTGGGGTGGAAAGAATACGAATTGGAAGTTATTCGAGATTCGAATGATAATGTTATCATTATTTGTTCCATTGAAAATATTGATCCAATGGGTGTTCATACAGGCGATTCTGTTACAGTCGCTCCAGCCATGACTTTAACAGATAAAGAATTCCAGAAAATGAGGAATTGGGCAATCCAATGTTTAAGAACCATTGGTGTTGAAACAGGCGGGTCCAATGTTCAATTTGCAGTGAATCCTAAAAATGGCCGAATGATTATAATTGAAATGAATCCCCGCGTGAGTCGTTCATCGGCTTTGGCATCCAAGGCCACCGGATTTCCTATTGCAAAAATAGCAGCAAAATTAGCAGTGGGTTATACTTTGGATGAACTCCCCAATGAAATCACAGGAAAGACTTTAGCAGCTTTTGAACCTACCATTGATTATATAGTTACAAAAGTTCCCAGATTTGATTTTGAAAAATTCCCATCTGCTTCCGGGCATTTGGGTGTACAAATGCAAAGTGTTGGAGAAGTAATGTCCATTGGGCGAACCTTCCGAGAGTCCCTGCAAAAGGCATTTCGTTCCTTGGAAGTAGGGTTGGATGGCTTGGAGCCTAAACCTCCCGCAGAAGGCGATCCAGACGTGAATCGGGCACGGTCGTTGGATATGTCCACACTTCGCTATGCAACATCTTTTAGATTATTAAAAGTGAGACAAGCATTTTTGGAAGGACAATCTATTGAAGATGTAAATAAGATTACGGGAATTGACCCGTGGTTTTTACGGCAAATAAAACAAATAACGGAAATGGCGAACACCTCGGAATCTGATTTAGATATAAACCATCTTCGAGCATTAAAACATAATGGTTTTTCTGATAAACAGATTGGCAGAATGATTGAAAAAACTGAATTAGCTATTCGAGAACTACGAAAAAAATGGGATGTAATACCAAATTATAAGGTAGTTGATACGTGTGCTGCAGAGTTTGAAGCAAAAACACCTTATTGCTATTCTACGTATGAGGATGAAAATGAAATCGAACCTTTGGATGGGAAAAAGATTATCATTTTGGGAGGTGGCCCAAACCGTATAGGTCAGGGAATCGAATTTGATTATTGTTGTGTTCAAGCCGTCTTCGGATTAAAAGATCTCGGATTTAAAACAATAATGGTGAATTGCAATCCAGAAACAGTCAGTACAGATTTTGATTTAGTAGATCGTCTTTATTTTGAACCAGTGACATTTGAAGATGTTTTAAATATTGTTGAATTTGAAAAACCAGACGGAGTATTAATTCAGTTTGGCGGACAAACTCCATTAAAAATTGCAAACGCATTAGAGAAGGCAGGTGTACCCATAATTGGAACTACACCGGCGAATATAGACCTTGCAGAAGATCGGGAAAAATTTGGGAATATTTTAGAAAAGCTCAAAATTGTTTGTCCGGAATATGGAACAGGTCGTACTTTAGACGAAGTTGTCACGATAGCAGAGAGAATCGGATATCCAGTTTTGGCTCGCCCAAGTTATGTATTGGGTGGGAGGGCTATGGAAATTGTTTATACCAAAGAACAGTTAATCGATTATATCTCAAGAAATGCGGATGTTACAGAAGGGCACCCAATCCTTATTGATGAATTTCTGGAAGATGCATTTGAATTTGATGTAGATGCATTATGCGATGGTGAGTCTGTCCACATTGGTGCAGTGATGCAACATATTGAAGAGGCCGGCATCCATTCCGGCGATTCAGCTTGTGTGTTACCACCCTATCGAATAACAACTGAGGCCATGGAGGTGATTATTTCTATAACGAAATCTCTAGCTCTTGAATTAAAAGTAATGGGTCTTATCAACCTTCAGTTTGCCTATAAGGATGGGCAAGTTTATGTGTTAGAGGTAAACCCAAGAGCAAGCCGAACCGTTCCATTTGTAAGCAAAACAACTAATGTGCCATTGGCCCGCATTGCTGCAAAACTAGCAGCAGGAGCCACCCTCTCCGAATTTTCGTTGAAACCATGGGATAGTCATCGTCATGTGGCAGTGAAAGAAGCAGTCCTCCCATTTAATAAATTTCCCGAAGAATCTATTTTTTTAAGTCCGGAAATGAAATCAACAGGCGAGGTGATGGGTATTTCAAATACACTTGGTGATTCTTTTCGTCGCGCTTCAATTAGCGCCGGAAATATAATTCCAAATTCAGGAACAGTTTTCTTGTCAGTAAATAATTCTGATAAACTAGATGTTATCCCCATTGCACGCGATCTACTGGAAATTGGTTTTAATCTCGTGGCAACATCTGGAACGGCAACGGAGTTGAATCGCAATGGTATTCATGCGAAATCTATATTCAAAGTAGGTGAAGGTCGCCCAAATATTGTTGATGGAATTAAGAATGGAGAAATTAATCTTGTAATAAATACACCCATGGGAGCTCAAGCTCGTTATGATGAAGAATCCATTGGTCGGTCTTGTATTCAAAAGGGGATTGTTGTCATTACAACTTTATCCGGTGCAAATGCTGCGGTAAGGGCAATTAGATTAGCTCATCAAAAGATAGATGTTCGGTCAATCCAAGAATTTCATTCATAAACTTCCTATTTGCTTATTCTATTATAATTCGATAGTATTTTTTATACTTTCTGTTCGATTTATGAGCATACACACACTGAATTGAAGAAAATGACAGCAAATAATTCTGAAAATCAAAAACGTAAGACTACCACATCTGAAATTGGATCGGACAAATCTATTCAATCTATGGATGAAAATATTGGTGAGTTAAATAAATTTTCTGATTTAGAAATCATTCAATCTATTACAGATGATGAAGAGAATATTGGTAAGAGAGTAGGAACTCTTCCACTGAAAAAAATATTCTCAAAAGTAATTTCATTCTATAGGGAAAATGAGTTTTTCCGTTATGCCATCTGGTCTATTTTACTTATACTAGTATCCACAACTGCATTGACTATTGTCGAATATGATATGTTTAAAGAAAGCGTGACTGGCCATGTTGGTAAGACCTTTCTTTTCGGCGGTGAAAATCCAAATTGGTTAGATACATTTTTTCATACATTTTGGTGGTCAGTCGTAACCTTTACAACTGTTGGGTATGGAGATGTAAGCCCCGTAACTCATTTGGGGAAATTTCTTACCATTATTGTAATGTTATTGAACTTTGGCGTCGTCACAATGTTGGGCGGGGCTGTGGCATCCGTATTGGTTGCACAAAGATTAAAAGGAGATGATACATTGGAAGAAAGTAAATTTAAAGAACATTTGGTCATTGCAGGATGGAATAATTTTGTTCCTTCAATTTTAAAAATTATTGATGCGAATCATGATTCAATATCCCAAGTCATTCTAGTGAATGAAATGGAATCAGAGCCAATGCAAAGATCTATAGCTGGGTTTGGATTTGAAAGACTCGAGATTTCCCATATACCAGGGAATTTCACCCAAGAGCTTATTTTAAAAAAAGCGTTCCTTGAGAGGGCAACCACTTTGATGATCCTGCCGGATAATACAGGTTTGTTACCTCATGAAGAGCCAGATGAAGATAAAACAGTATTAACGTGTTTGACGGCAAAAGCTATAGCAGAATCATGTAATGTTATTGCTCATGTAATTAATCCTGAGAATGTATCCCACCTACAACGAGCTAATGTAAATGAGATTGTGATCCCTGATGCCCATGTTCCACATTTATTGGCAAAACACGTTACAGATCCCGGTGTCCCTCAATTTTTTGATGATTTAATCCTTCAGGAAGAAAAAGATAAGGGTTTACAAGAAGTGCCAATCCCAAGAAGCTTAACGGGACAGACTCACGAAAAGATATCTGCTTTTTTCAAATTCAAACATAATTGGCTATTGGTTGGATACACAATTCAAAAAGCAGGATTTAGCTTAGAAGAACAAATGGGTGACAGCGGTACTCCATTGATTCGGAATATGATTAAAGAACAATTAGATGGTGCCGGCATTAATCTGACAAATGATGAGCATGTAAAAGTCGAAATAAATCCCGCTGATGATTACACCATTGATGAAAAACATAGAGCATTGGTACTGAGGTAAATTATGAATCCAACAGCAGAACAAATTCAAAAGATTAATTATTTTAGAAAAGTACCACTCAACATATGTGAGCAAATTGCATCAGTTGTTGAAATTCAAGATTGTGAACCAAGGGAACAATTATTGATGGAAGGCGGTACTGGAAATACGATGATATTAATTTTTCAAGGGCAAGTAGAGGTTTCCAAGAATATGATGGTTAAAACTGCATCGGGAATAACAACATCTCGAAAACCTATCATTCGGCTTGAAACAACGGATCCCCCTCCAACAACAGATCCTATAAATAAAGCTACTGTATCGGTGGTTCAATCCCCTGCTTTTGGAATTGGTGAGTTTTCATTAGTGTTAGATGATGCAATTAGAACTGCCAATGTACATGCAACAACATCTATTCAATATGGTATTCTAAAACTGGATGATTTTTCAAATATTGTAAAAGATAATCCTAAAGTGGGTGGCTCTGTTTATTTTGAAGTAGCAAAATCTGCCGTTCAAAACCTTGCAACAGCCAGCGCCGATATTTCTAATCTAACTCAGGCTTTCTTTTTTGCTCTAACTCGCTAGAAGGAATGTTTTGCAGGATGCTTTGCAACGCATCGATTCTTCTGATAATATTATTTTATTCTTGAATTTCTAGTCTATCACCTGATTTTGGTTTATTAATCTTTATATTCAAGTTCCACGTCGTTAATGCATTTTGAATCAGTAACACTTCATTATCATGAATAAATTCATCTGCATTAGCAATATCAATGAATGCATGGATGAGTCTCAATAATTGATTTGAATCAGTTTCATCAGAATTTTTAATATTTATTAATGAAGTCACGTACTGTTCTTGTCTAGACTTTTCATTTTTAAGGTCAATGAATTTTCGGGTTGCCAATCCAAAGTCAGAGTTAAAACTCTCATGGGTCACATCTTTCGAAAATTTTCCAAAACTCTCATAAATAACATCTTTTTCTAATTCATCAATTTCTTGATCCGCAAAAAAGGAAATACACAGAAGGGTGAAAAGAATATCATGATTGATTGTCCAAGCCGTTGGTGAATCATCATCGGATATTTCACGAGCAGAAATTTTGCGTTGGAGGTCTTCCATCCGTTCCTTATCCGAATCATTCAAATACCCATCCTGACGTTGTCGCTTTTGCATAAGTTTATCTGCCTCGAGGGTAAGGAATTGAACATCCCGTTCTAAGGCTTCCAAACGATTATCCATCAACTCAAATAAGAGTTCCTTAAAGGCTTCCAGTTGATCCTTTTCCGGTGCAAAATAAATATTGAGATTTCCGCGATCTGTATCTTCCCAAAAGGTAGGCCCAAAAATGGACAGGAGAAAACATTGTGTATTGGCGTTTGCCTTGAAAGATTTTTCATCGAAGTATGCAAGGTCATCCAAATAGTCTTCAGCAATCGCTGTGGCAAAACCCTTTTTATCAACCGATAAATAAAATAAAGCTAATCCAATTTGGATTCTTCTTGTTCCGTTATTCCCACCTAAAATGCCTTTATCTACACCATCTTTTGAGTAGCCGGGTGGTTTATCCAACTGAAGGATTAATTTCAATAGTTCCATTTGATCCTCATCGCTCCATCCTTTTTCATAGATCAAAACTTGACATTTCCTTAATTCAAAGGTTAACGTGTCCACAATAAAATAGAGAGATGGATTCCCCTCAGCATTTTTATAAATATCATTGGCGTAAAATTTAAATTTATCATAACAATATTTTGCCATATCAACACGGTTTGCCTTTACATATTCCTGAATCATATTTGAATAATGAAATGATAAATTATATAAATTTCTTGGTTCATTATTTTTGTAGGCATGTTTCATAGCAAATCGGAAAAGGGTATTAAATCGGATATTTACATTATCTAAAATTGTATTATCATTCATATCCAAACATGTTTTCCCAACATCAACTAATTCTGCCGGGATAAGAGATGCAATATCAAAGCGATCATTTTCAATCATTTTGATATAAGAATTTCCTAAAAGACGAAAAACTTTAATTTCATAAAAAGTAAAAGTTTTTGCCATTTCTTGATATTGTGATTCTGTATAAGTGCGAAAAGTTGCATTTGTCTTTATTGTGGGAGTTAAATTAAAAAACTTAGGATTAAACTGAGACTTCTCACGGATATAAGCTTGGATAATTGTACTGATTTGTCTAATAATTTCTGTTTGAGTTTCCTTGAATTCTGTGAATGCCAGAAGATCATCTAACTGATCGAGTGATCCCATAATTTCTTTTTGATACTCTTCAACGACATCGAGACTATTATTCATAGCGGATCGAATTGATGGTTTTTTTAATTTAAAAATAAACGATTTAATAATTCCGGAAATAGTCGCAACAACATTGCTCGTCTTGGAATATAACAGAATATAAAAAATATAGGGAAGCGTGAAGATAGAACCGATGAATAGATAAACGTACGTATTAAGTACAATGCTGGAAACCCTATTCAACGGCTCAACATAAAACATGATAATGGTTGCATGTAGGGACGCTAGGATTAAAAACCATACATAAATCAAACTCAACCAATCTTTCACAAATAAATCCATAAGTTTTGGAGAAGATTCTGCAGCAATTGCCACGACAATAATCAGGGTTCCCAATACCATGGCCAAGACTCCACCCCAAATTTCAGGTGCAAATCCTAAATCAATACTCTCATGATCTGATAATACAATACTGAATTGACTCTCAAGAAAATTAACAATAGATGGAAAATAAATATGAAATAGAATATCTGAAACCAAGACACCAATTAGCACCAATAAGAAAGTTATAGATGTACGGTATTTGAATTGGAGACTATTAAATTTTACGAGTGTTGAATAAAATGTTTCCATAGAGTACTTTATTTATTTAGAAATTTAAATTTAATAAATCATTATTGGAGACAAAATTGTATGTATAGAATGAAATAAGACTCATTTTAGTTAATATTATCCTCTGATTGGAAAAGAAAAACTACAATGGGGATGGTATTGAAACAATAAACCATCTCAAAAATAAAGTGAATGATTTTTACTCACAAATCTTGAATTTCTATCCAACATGCCATAATTTTTCGCAATACCTAGGCGGTGTCTAAGAGGTATTTGTTTACATCGGCTAAAACAATACAAGTAATAAATAACAGAAGAGGGTTTTATGGCAGATTGGAGCCAACATCACGATTTAGTATACGCATTCGTTTGTGTATCTTTCTTAGCAGACGGTGAAGTAGATGAATCTGAAAAACAAGCCATGCGTGGCAATGTGAAAGTAATGTTACCAGAAATTTCTGATGATCAATATTATTCGATTGAAGCAGAGGTCATCGATAAATTTATTGATCTGGGAAATGAATCATCCAGAAGTGCTCAATATGGAACGTCACTCACAGCACTGAAAGAATTATTTCCTACGGATGAGGATCGATATAAGGTGGTAAAAAATCTGGCTTATATTGCTCGTGCAGATGCGTTTATCCATAAAAATGAAATGGCAATGATTGAACAAGCTGTAAGTGCATTAGATATGACAGATAAAGTTAATCTTGTCAAAACAGAATCCACACTTTTTGTGGATTTTAAAGGTTAATTTGAACTACCCATTTATTTTTAGCTCTTGCCAATGCTAGAGTTTAATTATTTAGAATATTATTTTGACTAGTCAGCAAAGAGGTGATGAACAGCGAGGAAATGATCGTCGCGAAGTCGGTAGAAGAAAAAAGGATCGACGAAGACATAAACTTTTAGTCAAAATTGATCTTAGGCGTTCAAATAGTAGAAATAATGAAGACCGTCGTGAATCAAACCGCCGATTCAATAAAGACAGAAGAGTCTAACTAAAGAAATAGCTTTTCTTTTATATATAATTAGTTAATGCTTTAAGGGCTTCGAGATACCCTAATTTTCCTAATCCACAAATTTGACCTATACATTTATCCTTAATAACGGATATTTTTCTAAACCCTTCTCTTTGATTTATATCGGAAAGATGAATTTCAATCGTTGGAATGGGGATTGATGCAACAGCATCTCTTAGCGCGTAGGAATAATGAGTATATGCTCCTGGGTTAAAAATTATACCATCAAATTTTCCAATTGAATTATGTAACTGGTCGATTAGCTCACCCTCATGGTTTGATTGGATCCAATTAATTTCATGGCTCGATGCTTCAGACTGATTGTCTAACCAGTTTTCAATATCTTCTAGGGTATCTGTCCCGTAAACATCCGGCTCCCGTATTCCCAATAAATTCAAATTTGGTCCATTAATAACAAGGATTTTCATCGGATCACCTTGAGTGAATTCATAATCAATGTTTCAGAAACTAGTTCACTCGTATTCCCTTTTCCCAATGCATCCAAAACAACAAAGTGAAGAATCCCATTTCTTACCTTCTTATCCTTTTTTACAAAAGAAAGAATTGTGTTTGGATCTACTTTTGATACGTTTGGCAATGTGAGCTTATCAATAATTTTATTAAGCGATTTATTTTCAAGAGGGCTTAAGAAACCCAATTGTTCAGAAATCCATCCTGCACATTTCATACCAAGTAAAACGGCCTCTCCATGACGAATTCGGCCAAACCCTAAGTGAGCTTCTAAAGCATGACCCACTGTATGGCCGAAATTCAAAAGTTTGCGAAGCCCATCTTCACGTTCATCTAATGATACTATTTCTGCTTTAATTTCACATGCGCGCTGCACAGCTTTTTCGAAAGGGAAGGAATCAATATCGTCTAACCATTCGGAAATATTATTTAAAAATTCAACATCACGAATGGCACCATATTTTATGACTTCACCTAATCCTGAAATCACTTCTTCTCGGGGTAATGATTCTAAAATAGCGGGATCAATTAAAACACCTTGTGGCTGATAAATTGAGCCAACCAGGTTTTTCCCCTCAGCAATATTAATACCAGTTTTACCGCCAATGGAAGAATCTACCATCGCTAGCAGAGTTGTGGGAATTTGATAATATTCGATGCCGCGCATAAAAGAGGAAGCAACAAACCCAGCCACATCGCCAACAACGCCACCACCCAATGCTAAAATAGTTGTTGAACGATCACATTTCATTTCAATCATTTGACTTATGGCACGACTGAATTCATTCATGCTTTTTGCCGCTTCGCCAATAGGAAGTGTGATATAATCGCACTCAAATCCTTCCTTTTTTAGTTTTGACATTAAATCAAACCCAAACAACTCCATCAAGTTGTATTGGGAAATAATAATCCATTTTTGCCCATGATTTTGATCCGCTAATATTGAAGGGATTTTTTTCAATAAGCCGGATTCTACATGGATGTCGTAGGATCGTTCTCCCAATTTTAATTCTATTGTTTTCATAATGTTAAGTTTGTCAAAATATTATTTGTTATTTGTTCGGGATTTTTACCATCAGTTTCGATGGTTAAATCTGCCGTACTTAAGTAATACAATTGTCTCTCTAACCAAATTTTAGTTAGAGTTTCTTCTGTTGTATCTTTCGCTAAAAGGGGGCGTTTTTTTGATTTAGATAAACGTTTGGATAACTCAGAAATTGAAGCTGTCAATAAAATGGCAGTGCCATTGTTTGAAATGAATTCACAGTTTTCATTTTTTAAAATGATACCTCCACCACAAGCAATGATAGATTCATTAAAGTGTTTTAATTGTTTTGATTCTTCATCTCTAAATTTTTCTTCTCCATCATTTTCAAATATTTCAGTAATTGTTTTTCCTGTACTTTTTTCAATTTCTAAATCTAAGTCCACAAAATTTTTATTCATTTTTTCAGACAATATTTTCCCCACAGTCGATTTTCCTGTCCCCATCATTCCGATTAAATAAATATTATTCATGTGTTAAAATGTTGCAGTCATGATTTTTTCCAAACTAACATGAACGCCCTCATACTTCAACTCACACATTTTTTAATATTTCGCAGTTGCTTTCATGTGTGCATTGAGTTGCTCCATCGAATCGCCCCCAAATTTTTCGAGAAGCGCATCGGCGAGTACAAAGCACAACATACTTTCGGCAATGATAGATGCGGCTGGAACTGCACATGAATCGGTTCGTTCTTTGTGGGCATCTTTTGCTTCTTTGGAATGAATATCCACAGACCGAAGCGGTTTGATTAATGTTGGAATCGGTTTCATTGCCATCCGTAAAACGATGGGCTGGGCATTACTCATGCCTCCTTCAATTCCCCCTGCATTATTTGTATAGCGGAAATATTTTTCTCCATCATGGCCAATTTCATCATGGACTTCACTCCCAAACTTTTCAGCACCATTAAATCCACCACCAATTTCGATACCTTTGAATGCATTAACGCTCATCATTAAAGCAGTAATTCGGGCATGAAGTTTCCGATCCCATTGGGTGTGAGCACCAAGACCGTAGGGGAGCCCCGTGGCGATTACTTCAAAAATACCGCCCACTGAATCACCGGAATTTTTGGCATCGTCAATAGTTTGCATCATAGCCGCTGCCGCATTTTTGTCTAGACAGCGTACAGGAGAATCGTCAGCAATTTTACTTAATTCGTTTGGTGAAACATTATTGGGGAAAGGGCTATTATCCTTTACATCATGAATTTCAACGACGCGGCTGCCCACTTCAATTCCAACATCTCCCAGTAGTTTTCGGCAGACGGAACCCAAGGCCACGCGCATAGTCGTTTCTCTTGCGCTAGAGCGCTCCAATACATTGCGGATATCATCAAATCCATATTTTTGGACACCGGCTAAATCTGCATGCCCGGGCCTGGGGAGAGTCACTTTTCGGATCTCATCTTCCACCGGTGATACGGACATTTTCTTTGTCCAGTTTTCCCAATCTTTATTACGGACAATGAGTCCAACAGGCGCACCTTGCGTTTGTCCGTGGCGAACACCGCACCAGATTTCTGCATAGTCTTTTTCAATTTTCATTCGTCCACCGCGGCCGTGGCCCAATTGCCTGCGGGCGAGATGAACGCCAATATATTCTTCGGATATTTTTAATCCTGCTGGCATGCCATCTAAAATACCGAGAAGGCCCTGACCGTGGGATTCACCTGCTGTGAGAAATTTGAGTCGTGTTAACATAATTAAACCTGTATTATTCTAAAATAAGATGGGTAAGATTGCTTAAAATTTGGAGTTTATGATTGTGTTGGATTTCACCGAGTTTATTAATAAATCTTCGATTATCAATGGTTCGAACTTGATCGATAAGAATATCAGAATTTTGTTTCAACCCAGCTTCACCTTTTTTCAAATGAACCCGTAATAACTTTGAATTTTGAATTACATTGCTTGTAATCGGACAAACAACAGTACTTGGATGAATATTATTCAAAAAGTTGGTTTGAACCACTACCACCGGACGGACTTTTCCTGGCTCCGTACCTTTCTTCGGATTTAAATCTGCCGTATAAACATTGAATTTTTGGATATTCATTCAGTAAATGATTCTTCGAATTGTTCAAATTCTTCTAGAATCTCAAGTGAATTTTTACTCACCATTTTTGATTCTTTTCTGTAGGTCTCTTTTAGAAACTTTTGACGATTCATAAGATTAAAATATTCCAATGCTTTATTAATGTATGCATTGCGGGGGGTATTTAGTTTATGAATAATTTCTTCAACTTCATCAAAGATTTCATCGCGTATTTTTAATGAGAGAGCTTTTGACATTATTTTCTCCAAAGTATATACTGAAAGTATATACTATTTTGATATGTGAACCAATTCATTTTAATTTTTTAATTCTCCAATTAGTCGATTAGAAATAAGAGAAATATTAATTTTTTCTGATATTTTTTCATCGAACCAAATGTCCGCTGATGCCAATCCCTGGGCGATGAACATATCCAATCCGCCAATAGTTTTTGCACCTTTTTCTTTTCCAGTTTTGAGCCATGCGGTTTCTAATGGATTGTAAATAGTATCTGCTAAAATTTGTCCATTTTGGATTTCCACATTTGGCATGGATTCAGTATCTGGCCACATTCCTAATGGTGTGCAATTTATAATAAGTGTTTGAGTGTTCGAGCGTTTATGTGTTTGCGTATTAACTGGAATACCTGAAATTGATTTTATCCATTGAGCTAAATCGTCGGCTTTTTTCTTTGTGCGATTTACAATCGAAATGGAATTAACATTTGATTGAATTAAGGCATAAGCGATAGCTCGTGCAGCGCCGCCAGCTCCCAATATCAAACAATCCTTTTCCTTTAGATTGATATTGTTTCCTTCCATTGCCATGGTGAATCCAATCCAATCCGTATTATATCCTTTTCCATTATGGACGCAATTTACAGCACCAATGGATTGTGCCGAATCATCCAACTCATCTAAAAATGGAATGACCGATTGTTTATGGGGAATTGTCACATTGTATCCATCCAATTTATTTGATTCCACAAAAGAACGAAGAGAATGTGGCATTACATGTACTTTTTCAAAGGATCCATCAATTCCAAGTTGTCCATATATCTCTTCATGAAGAACTGGACTCATACTGTGGGCGATGGGATCACCGATAACAGCGAATCGTTTCATTGATTCAATCGCTCCAATTCATCATAGAATTCAGGATAAGAAATGGATGCACATTCGGGATAATCCAAAATAATATCTCCATCTGAAACGAGTCCCGCAATGGTAAAAGCCATGGCGATGCGATGGTCATGAAATGTTTCAATCTCTCCACCTTTCAATTGTGTTGGACCATGAATAATAAATCCATCTTCAAGTTCTTCAATGTTCGCACCTATTATTTTTAGATTTTTACAAATCGCATGGATTCGGTCGCATTCCTTCACCCGTAATTCTTCGGCACCCCGGACTTCCGTTTTACCTTTCGCTTGTGTCGCCAAAATAGCAATAATAGGCAATTCATCTACAAGACCGGGAACATCATCTTTTGTAATTGTAATTGCATTGAGTGGTTGCTGAAAAACTTTCAGGTTACCAATGGTTTCGCCAGCATCTTCCCATTGTTCTTGGCAGTCCATTCCAGCGCCCATTTTTTGAAGAGCGCCATAAAATCCAATTCTTGTGGGATTTCTTAAAACGCGGTTTAATATAATTTCGGAATTAGGAACAATGCTTGAGGCTGCGGCAAAAAATGCTGCCGTAGATGGATCACCGGGGACCGTCAAATCAAAGGATAAAAGGGGGGATGTTAATGGCGAAATAGTCGTTGTAAGTCCATGAGTTGAAATGTTTCCCCCAAGTCCTTTTAGCATTTTTTCTGTATGGTCACGAGATAAAATTGGTTCAGTAACTGACGTTTCGCCACTTGCCCCAAATCCAGCCAAGAGTACAGCCGATTTTACTTGAGCGCTAGCAACTGGGGAATCATATTCAATTCCGGTTAAATCACTTTTATAAATTGTGATGGGAAGTTTTCCATTATTACTTTTGGACTTCAGTCCCATTTGAGAAAGTGGATCTAAAATACGATTCATGGGACGGGAAGAAAGTGATTCGTCTCCGATGAAAGTAGCATTGACACCTTGTCCGGCTAAAAGTCCCAAGAGTAATCTTGTGCTGGTGCCGGAGTTGCCGCAGTCCAAGGGCTGTTTCGGATCGGCGAATTTGCCACCCGTAACGACCACATCATCACCGTCATCTCGAATATCTATTCCGCACGCTTCCAGACATTCTCGGGTGGATTGCACATCGGTACCAGTGGAAAGGTTGGATATCCGTGATTCACCCTCTGCCAATGCTGCAAACATGAGCGAACGATGGGAGATGGATTTATCGCCCGGAAATGTTATTTTGCCTTTAATCATAAATAAAATCTATTTTCATTACATGTGTAAATAATTATAAAATTTGGACACGTTCATTCTAGTGGTATTCTATTACTTTCTCCCCTGTAATAGGAGAGAATAAAAGTGGGGTCTATTAATATTAGAACTATGTTTAATATCATATGATTTTCCACTTTTATTTTATTTTTAATGCCCATTCGCCTTCAATTCATCTGCGATTAAAAAAGCCATTTCAATGGCTTGATTTGCATTCAGTCTTGGATCACAATGGGTTCGGTATCTATCAGTCAAATCTGCTTCAGAAATTTCATCGAGTCCACCAGTACATTCGGTTACATTTTGTCCCGTCATTTCCAAATGGATTCCCCCAATTCGAGAGCCTTCCGATTTATGGATTTGGATATTCTGTTTCACTTCATCAATAATTCTATCGAAGGGTCTCGTCTTAATTCCGTTGCTACTTTTGATTGTATTTCCGTGCATGGGGTCGCAAGACCAAACAACAGTTCGACCTTCCGTCTGAATCTTCCGAATCAATTTAGGCAGGTAGGATTCCACTTTATCATGGCCAAATCTGGCAATGAGCGTAATTCGTCCACCTTCATCATTGGGATTCAAAATATCCAACAATTCAATAAGTTCATCCGGATCCAAAGATGGACCGCACTTAATACCAATTGGGTTTTTAATCCCACGACAAAACTCCACATGTGCACTACCTTTGAAGCGGGTACGATCCCCGATCCAGACAAAATGAGCCGATGTATTATAAATGTCTCCAGATGTAGAATCCACGCGGGTGAGCGCTTCTTCATAAGGGAGCAAAAGTGCTTCGTGACTTGTGTAATAATGGACTCGCCGAAGTTGGGGCGTGTTGGTGGAATTGATCCCCAGCGCTTCCATGAAATTTAGACTTTCCTGAATCTGGTGTGCTAGATGTCGATACCGTTCACCCTGGGGACCGCTTTTTACAAAACCCATATTCCAGGAATTCACATGTCGCAGATCGGCGTAACCACCATCGGCAAAAGCGCGGAGCAAATTCAGTGTAGAAGCTGCTTGGGAATACGCTTTCAGCATCCGTTCCGGATTGGGCTGGCGCTTCTCCGGATCGAAACGAATATCATTAATAATATCACCGGTATAACTGGGAAGTTCAACGCCGTCAATGGTTTCTGTTTTGCTGGATCGGGGTTTGGCGAACTGGCCTGCCATACGTCCCAGTTTGACCACGGGCAGATTCGCTCCGGATGTCAGGATTACTGCCATTTGAAGGATTACCCGAAATGTGTCCCGGATATTATCTGCGTGAAATTCAGAAAAACTTTCGGCACAATCTCCGCCTTGAAGCAAAAATCCATTTCCTTCCGCCACATCCGACAATGACCGTTTTAAGGAACGAACTTCTCCGGCAAATACGAGTGGTGGAAAATTCCCCAGCGTCTTTTCAACTTCTGATAAATGGTCCTGATCCGGGTAATCGGGAATATGTTTGGCATTAAAATTTCGCCAGCTATCAGCCTTCCACATTTTGTAATTCCTTTAGGCGATTATCTAAAGATGCTGTCGCCATTTTAAGTTTATTAATCATTTCGTCCGTGTACGGATTGTAAAGTTGCAAATCTGTATAGAGTTCCCATGTGTCGTTACATGTTTGATCGACCAAATCCAATAAATCTCTAAATCCCTGTGTGTCTATGGTTGTTTTGCGGATACCATATTCCTTCAACATTCGTCCCAAAAAGTGAGTGACGCCTTGGGTTTGGGACGCCATGCGATCGTGTTGATCCGGTGACATTTCCATCACGTGGATGCCTTGATCCGTGAAAAATTGCCGCCAAAAATTAAATTGATCATGCGTGTCTCTAGTATTGTTCATCATCATTTTCAGCCGATTATTGGATATGAATGAATCAGGTCCAAACATAGGGTGTGTTGCAATAATGCCTATATTTTCAGGAAGATTATTTTCCATTATTTCTGCAGGATGCGTTTTTACAGAGCATACATCAATGATAGTTGTCTCTTTCGAAAGATATGGAGAAATTTCTTTGACTATAGATTCAAAGTGCCGAATCGGCACAGCAATAAAAATAACTTTTTCTTTCAATACAGATTCCAGATTCGCGAATTCAACTCCGGGGAAAGCACCAATGGGTTTTGGATCGTACGCTTTGATAGCGAATCCTTTTTGCAATATATTGGCCAATACCTTTCCAAATCGACCAAATCCGATAATACCGATACTGTTCATGAATCTCCCAATTTTTTGATGCCAAGGAATAGAGTTAAATTGTGTTTCAGGTCATGAATACTTTCTTGGAGAATTTCTAATCCATACAAATCAGCACACGCTTTATTGGCAATCACCCCTGAAGTTTTGGGCAGCTTTCCTTCAGATAATCTCCGAGCGGCTTCAGCTGTGTCATCGTCTTCAATCAAGGGTCGCGTCCAAAAATGTTCACTTAAATAATCTTTACATTGTCGTAATGCTTGCGGGTGAGAATGGATTTCGGTTATATCCCCCACATGCATTCCTGCAAGGCCAAGTAGGTTTTGGATAATAGGAATATGAAACATTTCAATAATGTCGCAACGGTATTTTGCCAGCGCTTCCACACTTTCGATTACCACGCCCCCTTGTGCATTTTCCATGGCAAATATACCGTAATTTGTTTCGCCATTTTCAACACCGGCCAATACATGCTCCGATGAAATTTGGTAAACAATTTCGGCCCCTTCTAGCCCGTGATTATTAGAAAATTCGTGAGCAGCTTGTTCCGAAAAACTACCTTTCCCGCCTTGGATTCCAATTGTCATTATATATTTCCTTTCAAAATTTTTATTAATAATTCAGTCGCATTTACAGGGTCGGATTTACCTACCATATTTTTAATAATTGATGATCCGACCACGGCACCATCTGAATGTTTATTGAACCAAACCACATCGTCTCTAGAGCTAATTCCAAACCCCACTACAAATGGGGTTACACTATTTGCGCGAACACGATTCAAATAATCGGCCAAGGCATCCTTGGATGCTAAATTATTTCCGGTAATACCCAAAATGCTCACAGCATAAATGAGATCGCCCGCCAATCCTGATATTTTTTTAATGCGTTCATTGGGCGAATTAGGCGCCACCAATAAAATAGGAGAGACACCTTTGGCTTTGGCCAATTCACAAAATGGCGTTGCTTCTTCTAAGGGCAAATCGGGGAGAATCACTCCATTGACACCGACGGAAACACAGCGATTTAAAAAAGTTTCATGTCCCATTTTCAAGATTGGGTTGTAATACCCCATGAGTGATATGGGGACGTCCGTTCTTTTCCGAATCTGTATCACTTGTTCAAATATTTTGTTTAGCGTCATCCCATTGTCCAACGCTTGTTGACTGGATTTCTGGATGACGGGACCATCCGCTTGTGGATCAGAAAATGGGATTCCAATTTCAACCATATCAGCGCCACTTTCTGCCGCGGCGCAAACTAATTCAACTGTACTCTCTAATTTCGGATAACCGGCAGTAAGAAATGGAATCAATTTTTCTTTCGGTTCCCTAAATAATTTTTGGATGCGATTCATAAGTTGATCCCTAATGCGTCTGCAACAGTATGAACGTCTTTATCACCGCGTCCTGAAAGGCAAACGACTACATGTTCATCAGGTTCAATTCCGTTATTTTCCTGACGTAAATATGCCAAAGCATGTGCCGATTCTAATGCCGGTAAAATACCTTCTTTTTCGGATAACCATTGGAAGGCATCTAACGCTTCTTCGTCTGTAGCTGAAAAATATTTTACTCGTCCAGATTCATTCAAATAGCTATGCTCCGGACCAATTCCGGGATAATCTAAACCTGCGGAAATAGAATGGGGGAGCGTCACTTGCCCGTCTTCATTTTGGAGTAATGTACTTGCAGCGCCGTGCAAAACCCCGAAGTCACCCTTGGTTAAAGTTGCGGCATGTTCACCTGACTCTAATCCTTTGCCAGCGGCTTCAACGCCAACAATTTTTACATCATCTTTCAAAAAGGGATAAAAAAGGCCCATGGCATTTGACCCACCGCCGATGCATGCCACCAATCTATCCGGCAATTCTCTATTGGACTGATTTGCAAATTGCTGTTTGGTCTCTATGCCAATAACGGATTGAAAATCTCGAACCAACATTGGATATGGATGGGGTCCAACGGTAGAGCCGATTAAATAATAAGTGGATTCCACATTGGTGACCCAATCACGAATTGCTTCGTTGGTGGCATCTTTCAGGGTCATGCTCCCGGAAGAAACGGGCCGAACTTCTGCGCCTAGCAAATTCATGCGGAATACATTTAATTTTTGTCGGCGAATATCTTCTTTGCCTATGTATACAATACATTCTAACCCGAAACGCGCCGCCACAGTTGCGGTTGCTACACCATGCTGACCGGCGCCGGTTTCAGCAATAATCCGTTTTTTACCCATGCGATTTGCGAGCAGAATCTGTCCCAATGCATTGTTGATTTTATGGGCACCGGTGTGGTTTAGATCTTCTCGCTTGAGCCACACATTAAATCCCAATTCTTTCGAGATGCGATCGGCAAAATACAAGGCTGTTTTTCGTCCGGAATAATGTTTTAAAAGATGATTTAATTCCTGTTGAAATGCGTTATCAGTTTTTGCTTCATCGTAATAACGTTCCAATTCTTCCAGCGCTGGGATGAGTGTCTCAGGAACGAACTTGCCACCGAATTTCTCAAAATGACCCCGGGCGTCTGGTAGGTTGTAGTCTTTAAATTTATTTTTCATAGTAAATACGTGTTAGTGTGTTCCTGTATTAATGTGTTCGTGAACACCCGAGCACTTAAACACATTAACACTTCCTAAATTATTTCCTGTGTTTTTAACTTGGTTGAAAAGTTGTTCAATTTTTGAATGATCTTTTATTCCCGGCGATGATTCCACACCGCTGTTTACGTCCACCGCTGATGGATTCACTGCTGCGATCGCAGCTAAAATATTATCGGGATTGAGTCCACCAGACAAAATGATTGGCATGTCCGTTTTATCTTTTAATAAGGTCCAGTCAAATGTCACACCCGTGCCGCCATATTCATCATTTGAATAGGTGTCCAGAAGGAATCCATCCACATCATAATCAATCATGATTGATAGACTTTTTTCATTTTTGATTCGGATTGCTTTAAGAATAGGGACATTAAACTGATCGCAGAATTCAGGTGTTTCATCACCATGAAGTTGAATCATATCTAATGGAATTTCAGAAATGGCATCGTCGATAAATTCTTTTTTATGATTCACAAAAACGCCCACCCGAGAAACAGATTTCGATAATTGGTCTGAAATGGATTTTGCATTTTTGATAGATATGGCTCTTGGACTTTTATCATAAAAAATAAACCCAAGCGCTGAAGCGCCATTTTTTACAGCAACTTTTGCATCTGCCAAGTTTGTGATACCGCAAATCTTGGTTGGAATCATAAGAGTCTCCCAAGCAATGTCTCCAATGCTTTTCCCGGATTTCCGGTCTTCATGAGCGATGTGCCAATGAGTGCTGCATCATAGCCAAGGTCAGAAATATATTTTAAATCATCGGATGTAGAAATGCCGCTTTCGGCCACTTTCACAGAATCGGATGGAAGCGACGAAATCATTTTTTCAAAATAAGAAATATCGGTAGTCATTGTTTTTAAATTACGACAATTCACTCCCACAATGTCCGGCACAAGTTGTGCGACAATTTCTGCATGTTCTTCGCCGTGGAATTCTACCAGCGATTCTAATCCAATCTTGTTTCCATATTCAATTAAGGATTTTAATTCGTTAGCATTCAATGCTTCAGCAATCAATAAAAATGCGTCTGCCCCAATAGCCCCGGCTTCCACAATTTGATGGTCGCTAATGATAAAATCTTTCCGCAGGACGGGGATGGAAACAGCCTTTTTAACCGCTTTCAAAATATCGACATGTCCACCGAAGAATTGTTCATCCGTCAAAACAGATATTGCTGCGGCTCCGGCCGATTCGTAATCTTTTGCAATTTGAACCGGATCAGCATTGGGTAGGATTTCGCCTTCACTTGGGGACTTCATTTTGATTTCGGCGATAATGGAAATTCCCGGTACTGATAAAGCATCTTTTAAACTATGCGTTTCAAAATGGTCAATATCGCTTAAACATGGAATCATTCGTTCCATTTCTTTGTGCTTCACTTCTAATATTTGTTTGAGAATATTCATTTTGCCAATTGGTTTAATACGTTAAGTGCCGCGCCTGAATCCACCGCTTCTGTAGCTTTCGCTAATCCTTCTTTTAAGTTTTCCGCTTTACCGCCCACTACAATTCCTGCCGCAGCATTGAGTAAAACTATGTCCCGCTTTGGCCCCTTTGCGCCATTCAAAATTTCTCGAATAATTTCTGCGTTTTCGTTTGGCTTGCCACCCTTTAAGTCATTTAGAGAAACCCGTTCTATTTCCAATTCAGTGGCATCAAATTCAAATGTATTTACATCACTACCCCCTTGAATTTGGCTGATCTTAGTAGTAGTGGTGGTGGAAATCTCGTCCAATCCATCTCTGCCGTGAAAAATCATTACATCCGTGGAGCCTAATGCTCTCAAAACATTTGCTTGAACTTCTGTCAAATCCGGATGAAAGATACCCATGACTTGAGCCTTCACATCAGCAGGGTTGCATAAGGGTCCTAAAATATTAAATACGGTTCGCGTGGCCAATGCTTTCCGGGCGCCAATGGCGTGTTTCATGGCGGGGTGGTAAGCGGGGGCGAACATGAATCCCAGTCCAATCTCTTCTATCTCTTTAGTTGATTCTTCCACCAATTTATCAATAGAAATTCCCAATGCTTGGAGCACATCGGCCGAACCCGATTTTGATGTCATGGAGCGATTTCCGTGTTTTGCTACATGAACGCCTGCGCCGGCCACCACAAATGTAGCAGCTGTAGTAATATTGAATGTGCCAAGCGCATCGCCACCGGTTCCGCACATATCAATTGCTGGAGAACCTAGTGGAACTGTAACCATTTTTTCCCGCATGGCTTGGGCGAATCCGGTGATTTCATCCACCGTTTCACCTTTTGCCCGGAGCGCCATTAAGAATCCGGCGATTTGTGCATCGTCATATTTTCCCGACATGATAGAAAGCATCACATTGAAGGATTCTTCTCGCGTGAGATTTTGTTTATTGAGTAATTGTTCTAATATTTGTTTCATTTGTTTTCTACCACGGAATACACAAAAAACACGGAATAAATTTTCATAACACATACCTTTCGTGTTCTATCTTTGGGAAATACCCAAAATTGATTAATAAGCCTAATCTCATGTTTGTTGCATTAAGATAATTAATGATTTGGTCGCGAAATTCATTATTTAATTTTGATACAGCTTTAATTTCTATAATGATTTTTTCAAAACACAAAAAGTCAGGTTTGTAAATTTTATCTAATTTTTGACCCTTGTAATTAAGTTCAACGATTTTTTGTGCATCAAAAGGAATCCCTTGAAGAGTTAATTCTTTCTCTAAACATTCTTGATAAACTGGTTCTAAAAATCTACAACCCATTTCTTTATAGACTTCAAAACAGGCCCCGATAATTTTATAGCTTTCTTCTTTGTAGATTAGTTCAGTCATTTTAGAGCCCTTTTTTCATTTCGTGTTTTCCGTGTGTTTTGTGGTCTCAATATTTAAAAAGTTTTGAATAATCTGTATTCCATTTTCTGTTGCAATAGATTCTGGATGAAACTGCACCCCAAAAACCGGATTAGTTTCGTGTTCAATCCCCATGATGAGCTCATTTTCTAGTTCGGCTGTAATTATTAATTCTTTCGGTAAACTATCCCGTTCTGCTACTAAGGAATGATATCGCGTTGCTGTAAAGGAGCTATCTAACTTATTAAATAACGTGGATCCATTGTGTTGAATCATTGCTGTTTTACCATGAACAATTTCTGATGAATGGACGACTGTTCCACCGTAAGCCACGGTGATTGCTTGATGACCAAGACAAACCCCAAGGATTGGAATTGATGCACCATATTTTTGTATGACCATTACAGAATTCCCCGCATCTTCCGGGCGTCCCGGTCCGGGGGAAATAACAATGTGCGATGGATTCCAATTATCAATTTCTTCCAAGTTAAATTGGTCGTTCCGCACCACTTTTACATTTGGATTGATTGTCCCAATATATTGCACCAGGTTGTAGGTAAACGAATCGTAGTTGTCGATAACCAAAATCATTATTTATGACCCCAGAAAAACCTTGCGACGGTTTCAAACCTTCGAAAGGATGAACTCAAAATATTCCCAGTAAAAATAAATAAACTCATGCCACTAACCCATTCTCAGCAAAATCAATCGCTGCCATAATGGCTTTTGCCTTATTTACTGTTTCTTCAAATTCTTTTGTGGGGTCTGAATCATGAACAATGCCGGCGCCAGATTGAAAATGGACCGTGCCATTTTTCATAATCATGGTTCGGATCGCAATGCACGTATTTACATTCCCGGTAAAATCAAAAAATCCCACGGCGCCGGAATAAATATCTCGGCGATCAGGTTCAAGGTCATGGATGATTTCCATGGCTCTAATTTTTGGTGCACCTGTAACAGTCCCTGCAGGAAACCCGCTCATAAGCGCATCGAAGGGATCTTTATCCTTTGCCAATATTCCCTTCACATCAGAAACGATATGCATCACGTGGGAATAATTTTCAATCACCATATTTTCAGGAATAGTGACCGAACCAAATTCGGCAACTCGTCCCACATCATTTCGCCCCAAATCCAAAAGCATCAAATGTTCGGCACATTCCTTTTCATCATTGATGAGATCATCAGCCAGGGCTCTGTCTTCTTCGTCAGTAAGTCCCCGTTGCCGTGTGCCGGCGATTGGGCGAATTTCCACGATCCCATCTTCCACTTTTACCAATAATTCTGGGGACGCGCCAATAATATCAAAATCTTTAATTTTTAAATGGAACATGTAGGGTGATGGGTTGATGGTTCGTAATGCTCGATAAAGTGTTGTTGGCTCTACAGAAGTTTGTCGTTCAAATCGCTGGCTCAAGACCAATTGAAAAACGTCGCCATCCACAATATGTTCTTTTGCTTTTAGTACAGCTGATTCGAATGTATCCTGATTAAAATTGGAAGACACTTCACTTTTTTCCACTCGGACCGGCGTTTGGTAATCCACATCAGAATGTAGAGATTCGCCAATGATATCAATCCTGGAATGGGCTGCATCAAATTGTACTTTCAAATCTAGGTTTGAATCCACCTTTACATTGGAGATTACCAACGCCGAACCTTTCAGATGGTCAAAGGCAATCATATCTTCAAAAAGCATAAAAACTGCTTCGGGGACATCCATGGCAGAATCTGTGTGTGTAGGAATATCTTCTATCCAAGCAATGGTTTCGTAACCGAGATAGCCCACCAACCCACCAGTGAAAGAAGGAATTTCCGGGAGTTTCACCATATTATATTGGGATTGTGTTTCCCGAAGTAAATCCAGAAAGGGCTTATCTATTTCAATGGATTTCCCATTTTCGGTGATACATGTTTGTCCGTCTTTATGAGATAATATCTTTTGCGGATTGATTCCCACATAAGAGTACCGCGCATATTGATTCCCTTTTTCTACCGACTCCAGCAAAAAGGCATATTCCGCTTTCTTGGAAAGATGAACCCACGCCGCTACCGGTGTAAGCAAATCAGCTAATATCCGCTTATAGACGGGTACAGTCTTGGATCCGTGGGAAACCAAGTGCTTAAATTCGTCGAATGTGAGTTGTGTTTTATCCATTTTGAGCAAAAAAAAACCCCGAAATTATCAGGGTTTAAGCATAGTCAGCATGTACAGGTATTCCTGGGACTATGAAACCCCTTCGTGGCTAAAAAACCAATACCAGCTGTAATAATTATTTGTGTTTATGTCAATCATGAGCGGGAATATTAAGGACAGGAATGAACGGGAACCAACCTTATTTTACTTTATCTGCAATTTTTTTGAAATATGGTAAATGGGTCCAAAAATGGCTGCGATGTCGTCTTTATCCAATTTCCCTTTAAGTTTATTAGCCAGACGATCAATGATTTCCTGTTCGCGGTTTGGGTCCCCAACATTGATACTACCGGACGCCTTGATCTCCCCAATTTCTTTGGACACAGCGAATCGCTTTACAAGCAGATCCAACATTTGGTCATCATAATAATCAATTTTTTGGCGCAATTCTTTAATTTTGTCTTTTGGTTCCATGAAAAAAAGTACGGAAGGCTATCTATGAGTAAAAAGGATTTTATTATTCATTCTTGTGGAGAAAAAAGAAGGTGAGAAAGAATTTATTGTAAACATCATTTTGGAAGCAAATAATCCTTTAAGTCAGAAAATTTCTTAGACATTTTGATGGAAATTTTTTCCTTTTTCATGGCAATTTGTAATGAATCTGTTAAGGGTATATTCTCCCCGATAATAGGTTCAATCACATCTGCGAATTTCCCCGGATGTGCCGTGGAAAGTACAATCCCCTTTGTTCGAGAATTTGTTTTTTCTCTATATTCATTTAATCCCAAAACACCGATTGCTGTGTGCGGGTCGATTAGATAGTCAAAGTTATTATGGATATTTTGGATGCAGTCTTTCGTCTCGTCATCTGAAAAACTCCAACTGGAAATATCCTTCTTTATCAGGTTTATATCATCATCAAACAAGGTTTGAATTCGATCTAAATTACTGGGGACACCCACATCCATAGCATTGGATATTGTTTGGATAGCGTCCTGATCTTGAAGGGTGCCACTGTTTAAAAAGTATGGAAAAGTATCATTGGCATTTGTTGCAGCAATAAATATTTCCACAGGAATTCCCATGCGATTTGCAAACAATCCAGCGGTCAAATTCCCGAAATTCCCACAGGGAACACTAAAAATAATAGGATTGTTTTCACCACATTGTTTCCAAGCCCAGGCATAATAAACAGATTGGGGGAGAAGCCGGGCCACATTGATAGAATTAGCTGAACTCAAGGTGAATCGGCTCCGTAATTCAGCATCTTGAAAAGCAGATTTAACCATGCGCTGACAATCATCAAAAGTGCCGTTAATTTCTAAAGCAGTAATATTTCCACCCAAGGTGGTAAGTTGTTTTTCCTGAATTGCACTAACGCGATTGGATGGATAAAGAATAATAACCTTAATGCCTTCAATATTGAAAAAACCGTTAGCGACTGCGCTGCCCGTATCACCGGAAGTGGCCACCAAAATGGTGATTTCCTTATTTTCATTTTCAAGAAAATGCAACATAGTACGGGCCATGAAGCGAGCGGCAAAATCTTTGAAAGCTAATGTGGGTCCATGGAATAATTCCAATACAGAATCGGTCTCATTTAATTTTTTTATTGGGATTGGGAAATCAAAGGCTAATTCACAAATATCAGATAATTGAGCCAGCGTTAAATCATCTTTTGTAAATGGGTGAATCATGCCAACAGCACATTCGGAATAGGATAAATTTGATTGGAAAAAGTCAGTCCCTAAATGTGGAATAGTTTCAGGCATATAAAGACCACCATCTTCAGCTAATCCTTGGAATAATGCATCCTTAAATCCAACAGATACAGCGTTATTTTTTGTGCTAAAAAAGCGCAAGAATCAGTCCAGTATTTCTGGTGGTTTCGTGTGAATAGGTGAGCAATATGCTTTGCTTTCTAATCCTGAATTTTGAAAAGCATTCACCATGGCTCTTCCAATTTCTTCGGCTTTTTCTAAAGAGTCCGATAAGGAAAAAACAGCAGGGCCAGATCCGGAAATTCCACAACCAATTGCACCCGAATCCAGAGCGGATTGCCGTACTTTATTATATCCGGGAATGAGCTTGGCGCGATGGGGTTCTGCAAAATGATCTACCATGGATCTTCCCAATAATTCAAAGTCTGATTCATGAAGCCCCAGAGTAAAACCAGCCAGGTTTCCCGCTTGTTGCACTGCTGTATTCAAGGGAATATTTTTCGGAAGAATTTCTCGCGCTTCTTTTGTATTAATCGTCATTTCGGGTAAAACAGCGGTACTGAATAAGTTTTTTGGTACTGGCAAATTCAGGATATCCAAAGGGTCATAACTGCGGATTAGGATGATACCACCAAAAAGTGTAGGTGCAATATTGTCCGCATGGAATCCGCCGGATGCTACTGCTTCGCCCGCCAAACCATGAATCAATAAATCATTCAAAGATACTGAATTGCCTAATAATTCATTTGCCCCAAATACAGCCGCCGCTGCACTGGCAGAACTGGAGCCAATTCCACTTCCCGGAGGAATCCCTTTTTCAATATGAACCTTAAATCCTTGTTTGCTTCCCACAGCATCCAAGAGCGATAAGATTGCTTTTCCTGCCGTATTCTTTTCAGGATCAAGAGGGATCGATTCATGTTTTATTCCGGACATAGCAATTTTTATCCCCGGTGATTCTTGTATTTCAATCTTTACAATATCGCCGGGATCGGAAATAGCATATCCGATACAATCAAACCCGCAGGAAACATTGGCCACCGAAGCTGTTGCCCGGATTCGAATTGAATTATTTACCATGGATATTCCACCAATAAGGGTCAATAAAATTTATTAATCCTATTTTGTCTCCCCTATAATAGGGGAGAATTAAAGCCTGTCCAGAGCGAAGCCGAAGGGTGGGGTCAGAGAAAATGTAATAAATGTTGATAATCATTATACTGCCCTATATCCGTTTAATATATCCTTTTTTAACCAGAAGTTCCGCCATAAGAATTGCACCGCCGGCAGCACCACGAACCGTATTATGAGAAAGGGCGACATATCGAATATCAAAAAATTTATCTTCTGCTAAACGCCCCACACTCACCGCCATCCCTTTTTCTAAATTTCGATCTAGTTTTGGTTGGGGACGATTTTCTTCTTCAAAATAAATGATGGGTTGTTTTGGTGCCATGGGAAAGTTTTGATCCTGGGGGATTCCCTTAAAATCAGTCCAAATTGATTTTATTTGGTCAAGAGTTGGGATATTTTCTTTAAATGTTACATGAACCACGGCAGTGTGCCCGTCAATAACTGGAACTCGCGTACAAATGACTGAAATCTCAATTCTATCTATATTTTGAATTCCGGATTCTGTTATCCTTCCCAAAATTTTCAAAGGCTCTTTTTCTGTTTTTTCTTCTTCACCGTCAATAAAGGGTATCACATTATCCTGCATCTCTAGAGATGAGATGGTTGCCTGTCCACCACCGGAAAGTGCCTGCAATGTGGTTACTTGAACTTTGGCCACGGGGAATCCTGCTTCTTCCAGAGCGGTTAGAGTGACTAAATAAGATTGGATTGAACAATTGGGTTTCACTGCCACAAATCCGCTTGATGGCAAATTCCGATTGGATTGTTGCATGGGAATAATGTCTGAATGATCCGGATTAATTTCAGGTATAATCATGGGAACATCATCCGTCCAACGATTGGCAGAACTATTGCTGATTAGGGGATAGCCAGCTTTGGCATATTCAAATTCTATATCACGGGTGGCTGCTTTTTCAGGAAGATCCATGGCGGAAAAAACACAAGCTACGTTTTCGGGAATAGCGTCAAAATTTCGGACATCTCGAACAATCCTATTTTTAATTGAATTTGGAATATTTGTGGACATGAGCCAGTTCCCATCCACTGCATCCACATATTTTTTTCCAGCTGAACGGGGGGATGCAGCTACATCTACCACTTGAAACCAAGGATGATTTTCCAGGATGCGTAGGTAATTTTGGCCCACCATTCCAGTGGCGCCTAATACACTAACAGCAATTTTTTCTTTTACATTTTGCATTTTAATATATCTCCCAAAACCCCAGCAGCTGTGACTTCTGCACCTGCGCCATGTCCTTTAATAACCATGGGTGTATCGTGATATCTTCGGGTTGTAAACACAAGAAAATTTTCTCGTCCATTTTGGTGAAAAAATGGATTGTTTTCTCCCACAGTATTTAATCCTACAATTGCTTTTTCTCCTTCCCAAGTTGCGATATATCTTAAAACTTTTTTTTCTTTTTTCACTGATTCATATCGATCTAGAAAATAAGAATCAAATTTGGCTATTTGATCTAAAAATTCATCCACGGATAAATTTGGGTCCATTTCAGATGGAATTAGATTTTCCACGCTTACATCAGATAATTCGAGTTGTACACCGGTTTCTCTGGCCAATATGAGAATTTTCCGGGCAACATCCATTCCATTTAAATCGTCTCTTGGATCCGGCTCTGTGAATCCATTTTTCCGGGATTTTTTCACCAATTGACTAAAAGGAATCGACCCATCAAATTGACTAAATAAGTAACTCAAAGTTCCCGACATAACACCTTCAATTTTTTCAATCGTATCGCCAGTATCTATCAGTGTTTGTAAAGTTTCGATGATGGGAAGTCCGGCGCCCACATTTGTCTCATATTTAAATTGTGCGCCACTCGTTTTTGAATTCTCTCGAATTGAATCATAATAATTCTGATTCATAGAATTGGCGAGTTTACTGGCGGAAACAACCGATACTCCTTTTTCAATTAAGAATGCTGTTTGTTCCGCAACAACCGGTGAAGATGTTACATCTACAAAAATAGAATTTGGCGCGTCTATTGCCTTTGAAATAAATTGGTCAAGATTTGCAATTTCACCCCCATCCAAATCATCCATAACCGTGTCAAGATTAACCCCGTTTTGATTAAGAATCATTTTTCGGCTATTGGAAATACCGCACACACATAAATCTTTTTTCTCATGTAATAGTTTTATGAGTTCCGTCCCGACTAATCCTGTACCAATTATGAAAATATTTCCTGTATTTTGCGCTGAAAATAAGTAAGAATGTAAAGAACGAATTGCGGGTTTAACATCCTCGTTATTGATGATAAATGAAATATTTCTTTCCGATGATCCTTGAGCAATAGCAATGATATTTACATTTTTGTTTCCCAAAACACTAAATAGTTGACCCGAGATTCCCGGTGTGTGTCGCATGCCTTCTCCAACAGCTGCGATGAGGGATAAATTTTCTTCTATTTTTATGGAATCGATAAAATGTTTTTTCAATTCGAAGGCAAATTCATTTTTCAAAAGGGATTCTGCAACTTCCACTGCTTCTGGTTGAATGGCAAAACAGATTGAATGTTCACTGAAGACTTGTGATACTAGAATAATATTTATTTTTTCCGTTGCCAATGCATCAAAAACACGACCTATTACACCATAGCGCCCAATCATTCCAGCTCCTTGAAACCGAATTAAGGTGATATCGTATAGAGATGAAATTCCTACGGCAAAATGCTCATCTAATTCTCTATTTTGTGTTATGATGGTTCCGGGGTTATTCGGCTCAAATGTATTCTTAATCTGAATCGGAATCGATTTGTAAAGCGCAGGAATCATGGTGGGAGGGAAAATGACTTTTGCGCCGGCATGGGCTAATTCCATGGCTTCTTCATACGTAATATGAAAAATTGTTTTTGCTTCCGGAACAATATTTGGGTCGGCGGAAAGAATTCCATTTACATCGGTCCAAATCTCGATGGAAGAAGCATTGAGTGCTGCACCAAAAATAGATGCGGTATAATCTGAACCACTTCGACCTAAAGTGGTGGTTTGTCCTTCATCCGTTGCGCCTATAAATCCTGTAATGATTTGCATTTTATCCCGATTCTTACAATAAGCTCGAATCTGGTCGTAAGACCGTTGGTAATAGACGTAGGCATTCCCGAAATGGTTATCAGTTAAAATAACATTTCGTGCATCCAATTGCTCTGCTGGAATATTATTCTGGGTTAATAAATGAGATAGTATTGCAGAAGAAAGGCGCTCACCATAAGATAGGATTTTATCTTGTGTTTGACTTGTAATTTGTTTTTTATTGCTTACAGAACGGAGATCAGTTTTTAGTTCATTTAGATAATTTTCAACCTGATTCTTGATTTCTGAGACTCCTGCTGGAAAAAGTTCATCGATGATTTCAAAATGATGATTCGAGAAATCTTGAAATCCAGTTTGGATAGAATCACCTTTCGCAGCAGACTTGGATAGATCTAATAATTTGTTTGTTACTCCACCAAAAGCAGAGAGAACCACAGCGATTTTTGTATCATTATTTTGATTCAGAATAATATCTGTGATCGTGTTGATTCGCGTAACATTGGCAATAGATGATCCGCCAAATTTTAGTATTTTAATTTTCATGTTGAATTAAAAAAGCAATAAATAGTGCATTTGATTGGTAGGAAAATTACGAGTCTTTTTTGATTGGATTCGATTGATTAATTCCCAATTATGACTTAAATAGAATGTCAATCTACCGTAAATTTTATACGTTTAATTGGTGAATTAAAATCAATTAGATTAAATAAATGGATTAAAAAGTGGAATCAAACAGTCATAAAAATATTGCCATTGTTGGTGCGGGAAATCTTGGGCAGGCACTTGCAAATGGTCTGGTTAAATCAGGCGTCTTTTCTGCCGAAAATATTACATTAAGTCGGCGGACGACTTCAGAATTATCATCTTTCGAAGAAAATAATTTTAGAGTTACCAATCATAATTCAAAAGCCGTGGATGATAGTGATTTAATTATTATTGCAGTTGGACCACAGGACGCAACACCCGTTTTGAATTCTATTAAGAAAAATCTGAAACCGGAAAAACAAATTCTTATTTCTACTATGACTGGTGTTTCCATAACGTCGATTCAAAAAGTTGTTGGTCAGCACATTCCAATTGTTCGGATTATGCCTAACACACTGTCTCTATTTGCGAGTCTATGACGTGCATTGCTGCAAATGACGAACATTCCGATTCACTGGAAATTGTAAAGAATGTATTTGATAAATTGGGCAAAACATTAATTGTTAAAGAGAATTTGATTGCGCCTGCTACGGCTCTTTGTGGTTCCGGATTAGCTTTCTTTCTTCGCGCAGTTCGGGCAGCGTCTCAAGGAGGGACAGAAATTGGTTTCCATGCAGAAGAAGCAATCTTGCTTGCAGCCCAAACAGCTCGGGGTGCTGCATCTTTGACCCTTCAATCTGAAATGCACCCGGAATCAGAAATTGATAAAGTGACCACGCCGAAAGGCATTACCATTTCCGGTTTGAATGAAATGGAGCATCAGGGATTTAGTTCAGCAATGATTCGGGCGATTGTTTGATCAGCCAATAAAATTGATACGCTTATTAAGGAATCTTAAAAAATGCAATTCTCGGTATTGGCATCCATAATATTTATGCATAAGATTGGTCATGGAATTACAAAATATCTTTCGGTGGAAGCAGTCCTATAACATGAATCAGTTAAACACTTTCGTAAATAATAATAATTTAAGTGGGGGCGAAGCTTTGTAACCGGAAGGAGAAGCTTTAGTAAAAACCCCCAAGGATTTTAATTCTTGGGGGTTTTTTTTTACATTAATAAGGAAAAGAATTATGTGCGGTATATTTTTATACAAAGGACAAAAACTAAATTGGGAGTCGTTGGAAGGTGATATCAATCTGATACGCTACCGAGGTCCTGATAATACACACCATGAAATGATTGGGAATGATGTGCTATTTTCCTTTCACCGCTTGGCAATTATGGGGACGACAGAAAGGGGTGACCAACCCATGAAGCATCCTAATGATGATTCACTTACTCTGATCTGTAATGGAGAAATTTATAATTATAAAGATCTGGCTAAAAAATACAATTTTAATTTGGTAACCGGTTCTGACTGTGAAATTATTTTACTTTTATTTAAAAAATTTGGTATTGAAAAAACAGTCCAAGAATTGGACGGTGTTTTTATGTTTGTGATTCTTGATGATGGTACAGGCCAACTTTTCGCGGGCCGGGATCCCATGGGCGTTCGACCCGGATTTATGGGTCGTGATGGAGAAGAAATCATGATAGCTTCAGAAGCAAAACCACTCATAAAATATTGCAAGGAAATTTCTCCTTTCCCTCCTGGGACTTGGTGGCATTCCGAAAAACCAAATCACTTTAATTCATTTTTTCTATATAATGGAATTCAGATTCAAGAGAAAACTGAAGAAGACATTTGTGTTAAAATTAGATCTTTATTAATAGAGTCTGTTAAAAAGCGGCTCATGGCAGAACGGGAAATTGGATGTCTCCTATCCGGCGGATTGGATTCAAGTTTGATCTCTGCTTTGGTGAATAAATATTATGAGGGACCAAAACTCAATACGTTTACCATTGGACTTCCAGGGAGTACTGATCTTGAATATGCACAAACTGTTGCGGATCATTTGGAGACGAACCATCACCAAATCGAAGTGTCAGAGTCGGATTTCCTGAATGCCATTGAAACAGTGATTTACAATATTGAATCTTATGATACAACCACTGTTAGAGCCAGTGTGGGCAATTATCTCGTCTCCAAATACATTTCAGAAAATTCGGATTGCAAGGTAATCTTTAATGGCGATGGCGCCGATGAAGCGTGTTGCGGGTACGTTTATTTAAAGAATGCACCCACAGCGGATGCGCTCCAAAAAGAAAGTGAAAAACTGGTGAAAGAAATTCATTACTTTGATGTCCTTCGATCGGATCGGAGTATTAGTTCAAATGGATTGGAAGCGCGAACGCCTTTTTTAGATAAAGCATTTGTGAAATATTATCTTTCAATTCCTGCTGAATTAAAATCATTTAATGGCATTAACCGATTAGAAAAACATCTTTTAAGAAAAGCATTCGAGAGTCAAAATCTTTTGCCAGACGAAGTATTATGGCGTAGGAAATGTGCCTTCTCTGATGGTGTCAGTGCCAAAAAGAAATCTTGGCACCATATTATACAAACATTTGTTGATGCAAAAATATCGGATGATGAATTTGAACAAGAGCAAAAAAAGATTAATCATTGTATGCCAATCTTAAAAGAGAGCTATTATTACCGAAAAGTGTTTGAGTCTCATTTTGGTGGACATGAAGAATTAATTCCCCATTTTTGGATGCCAAATTGGACAGATGTAATTGATCCATCAGCACGAGAATTAGATAATTATCAGGAATAAATTTTTGTGTTTTAAGGGTTTGGGACCGTTGAGTTAGATAAAACAAATTCAATTTTAAGTCTTAATTTCCGCTCCGAATTTCCTAGGTCTTAAAGTTAAAATGTGTTCGTTTGTAAACGTTACAAGATCACTTACGCACTTTAATATTTGGGCACTTAAAAACATGAGTACACAAACTAAACGCGTGGCATTCCATACTTTGGGATGCAAACTAAATTTCTCAGAGACGGCAACAATCTCCCGCGATTTTATTCGCCATGGATATGAAAAAGTTGATTACCGAGATGAAGCGGATATTTATGTCCTGAATACCTGTTCTGTGACTGAAAATGCGGATCGGGAAGCGCGAAAACTTATACGTCAAGCCAAGCGCCGAAATCCTAATTCATCCGTGGTAGTAATTGGGTGCTATGCCCAACTTAAGCCTAACGATATTGCCGCCATTGATGGTGTGGATATTGTTTTGGGCGCAGAAGAAAAATTCAATTTATTAAATCATTTGGATGGCATTGATCTCAATAGTGGGACGAAAGTATTTCACTCCGAAATTGACCATGTACATGGATTTACGTCTTCATATTCTACCGGTGAAAGAACGCGATCTTTCTTGAAAATCCAAGACGGTTGCGATTACACGTGTTCATTTTGTACAATTCCATTGGCGCGGGGAGAAAGCCGAAGTGACACAATAGAGAATACCTTAAAAACCGCCAAAGACGTGGCTGCAACCGACGCAAAAGAGATTGTTCTTACAGGTGTGAATATTGGAGATTTCGGGAAAGGGACATCGGAATCATTCTTTGATCTTATACAGCAATTAGATTGTTTGGATGGGATTGACCGTATTCGGATTTCATCCATTGAACCGAATCTTCTCACCAATGAGATTATTGAATTTTGTGCATCTTCTAAAAAATTTATGCCCCATTTTCACATTCCTTTGCAATCCGGTTCAGATAAAATATTAAGCGCAATGCGCCGAAGATATAAACGTGATTTGTATGAAGATCGTGTTGATAAAATTAAATCATTAATGCCGGATTGCTGTATTGGCGTAGATGTGATTGTGGGCTTCCCAGGTGAAACAAATGACGAATTTCTGGATACGTACAATTTTCTAAATGAGTTGGATATTTCGTATCTCCACGTATTTACCTATTCAGAGCGTTCCAACACAGATGCTGTTGAAATGGGTGAGGTGGTTCCCAAAGATGTTCGAGCAGAACGAAGTAAAATGCTGCATATTCTGTCGGATAAAAAGCGTCGTTTTTTCCATGAACAATTCATGGATCAAAGGCGTCATGTCTTATTTGAAAATATGAGAAATGGGAAATTGTTCGGGCATACTGATAATTATATCCAAATCCAAATGGATGGGGAGCCGGAGATGGTCAATACAATCCACCCTGTGAAACTTACCTTGAATCATGGTGCTGTTGTTGATGCCCAACTGTAATTATTTACAACGTAATTATGTAATGCAGCGTTTTTTTTATTACACTTTAAATAATTACGTTTTACTCTTCTTATGATCCGTCTTGAAAACCTGTCCAAATCCTTCCCGGACGGCGACCTATTTAATAATGTAAATATATCTATTAAACGTGGGATGCGTATCGGGCTCGTTGGTCCTAACGGTTCCGGGAAAACCACATTACTCCGAATTATGTTGGGGAAAGATTCAGCTGATTCAGGGAATGTACAGATTGATAAATCCACTACCATTGGATATTTAGCACAAGATATAGTTGCCGGCACAGGACGATCCATTTTAGAAGAAGTGCTGGTTGCCTACCCGGAAGTACGTGAATTGGAAGGAAAAATTCTTGCCCTATCTGAAGCTATTTCCAAAGATCATGAAAATATGGATTTAGTGAATAAATTGGGCGATGCTCAACATCGATTTGAAGCTTTGGGCGGTTGGAATCTTGAAGATAAGGCAAAAAAGATTTTGAGCGGACTTGGGTTTGCTGATGAAAAATTCATTGAACCCATGGATGTATTCTCAGGTGGTTGGCGAATGCGTGTTGCCTTGGCATCTATTCTGCTGCAAGAACCGGATATTCTATTTTTGGATGAACCCACAAACCATTTAGATCTGGAAGCAACCATTTGGCTAGAATCATTTTTGTCTAGTTGGAAGGGTGGCATGCTTATGATTAGTCATGATAGAGCCTTTTTAGATCGTTCCATAAATAACATCCTTGAAATTGATCTGAAAAAGATCACACTGTATCGTGGGAATTATACACAATACACAGAAGAAAAGGCGTTGCGTTTGGAGCAGCATAGGAACGCCTTCAGGAACCAGCAAAAACAAATTAAAGATACAGAGCGCTTTATAGAACGATTTCGATCAAAGAATACAAAAGCGACCCAGGTACAAAGTCGTGTAAAAATGTTGGATAAATTAGAGAAAATCGAAGCGCCTACGGAACAAAATCATGCCATGAATTTGAGATTGCCTCAGCCGAACCGATCGCCTTTGAATGTGGCAGCCTGTCGGAATGTGACCAAACACTATGGGGAAATCGAAGTATTCAATGCTATGGACATGATGGTGGAACGGGGACAAAAAATTGGACTGGTCGGACATAATGGCGCAGGGAAATCAACTCTTTTGAAAATGTTGGCAGGTGTGGAATCGGTTACATCCGGCGCAGTGCGTATTGGCTCAAGCGTGGAAAGCGCCTACTATGCTCAACATCAATTAGAAATTTTAAATCCGGGTGAAACGGTGTTTGAATCGATTCAAAAGGTGAGTCCCGGTTGGAGTGAAAATGAAATGAGAACCTATCTAGGCAGTTTCATGTTTTCAGGCGATGAGATTGAAAAATTTGTAAAGGTGCTTTCCGGTGGTGAAAAAGCGCGGGTAGCCTTGGCAAGAATGCTGGTAAAACCATCTCATTTACTGCTATTGGATGAGCCAACAAATCATTTGGATATGGTTACCCGAAATGTGGTGGAACGAGCGCTCATTCAATTTTCAGGTTCTATTGTTTGTATTTCTCATGATCGACACTTTTTAAATAGTGTCACCAATCTCACCTGTGAAGTGGGCGGTGGTGGCATCCGATTGTTTGAAGGGAATTACGAATATTACGAGTGGAAAAAACAGGAAGAAAAATCTGCTGAATCTCCAAAGTCAAAAATAAAAAGTGAGTCAAAAGGAAAGTCCGATTATAAAAAACGGAAAAAGGTTCGAAATCGTTTAGCGTGGATCGAAAAGCGATTCAAGTCCATCGAAACAGAATTAAAAAATCAGCGATTCATTACCCAAGATCCAGCCAATGGTGACGATTATGAATTGCTCCAAAAATCCATGGAATTAATGTCTACCTTGGAAAACGAATATTTAGTATTGATGGAAGAGCAGGAAGAGCTAACTAACCACGTGTAAAAACCCAGTTGAACTCCTGTGAGAGTAATGGATTGAATTTGTATCCATCTTGATTGAAATTCTTTAATAATTCAGGTTGATTTATTCCATGAGTGATTAAATAGTGAACCATGGCTCCCCGAGCCTGTTTCGCAAAAAACCCAATCACTTTAAATGCATTATTTTTCTTTTCTTTAAATTGGATAGTTATGATTTTTGATTTTAGTTTTTTTTGATTGATTGTTTTAAAATATTCATTCGATGCCAAATTGATTATGATTTTATTTTCAGCCTGGTTCAAGAGATTCGTTATCTCATTTTTCCAAAAGATATTCAGATTGTTTCCGGATTCAGTCGAAAGATTAGTTGCCATGGGCAAACGATAAGGCTGGATTAAATCAAGAGGATGTAATACACCATATAAGCCAGAAAGTATTCGTAAATGAGCATGTGAAAACTCAAGTTGTTTAGGATTAAATGATTTTGGTTTTAAGCATTTAAAGACTTCACCGGAATAGGTAAATAATGCTTGTTTAGAAATTCTAGGAGAAGACATCAAATCAAAATTTTGAATATCCGCAAAGGTGGATTCGGATAATTTTTGACTAATTGACATTAACTTGCCAAGGTCTTCTACCGATTTATTTTTTAATAAATTAATTAGTAGATGTGATTGTTTTATTGCATTGGGGATGGATGACGGAACCCCGTTTATAGGTGAAAAATCTTGTGATTTAGAAGGTGAAAGTAATACAATCATTTTAGGGCTGAACTAAAAGGTGGGAATTGCTTGGCTAAGATTTACTCCTCATACTCTTGAATGGGAGGGCAGGTGCAAATCAGGTTTCTATCACCGAATGCATTATCGACCCGTCCAACAGTTGGCCAGTATTTATGCTCTTTTAACCATGGGGCAGGATAGGCAGCGGTTTGCCTAGAGTAAGTGTAAGGCCATTCATCTGCCGTTACAACTCCGGTCGTATGGGGTGCATTTTTTAAAGGATTATCATTCGCATCTAATATTCCATCCACGACATCCTGAATTTCTTGTCGAATAGAAATCATGGCATGGCAGAAGCGATCCATCTCTGTTTTAGATTCACTTTCTGTGGGTTCAATCATAAGCGTTCCAGGAACAGGAAAGGACATGGTGGGTGCATGGAATCCATAATCCATGAGTCGTTTAGCCACATCTTCATCAGAAATGCCGGATTCTTTTTTCAAATCCCGTAAATCAATAATGAATTCGTGGGCGTTATAACCACTGATACCTCGGTAAAGAATAGGAAAATGTTCTACCAGTTTTTTTGCCATATAATTTGCATTCAGAATGGCAACTTGAGTTGCCCTTTTTAGTCCATCTCCGCCCATCATGGCTATATAAGCCCATGAGATTGGTAAAATGCTACTGCTTCCAAAAGGCGCTGCTGAGACAGCATGAATGGCTTTTTCTCCCCCTGTTTTAATTTGGGAATGTCCGGGCAAAAAAGGAGCCAAGTGATCTTTGCAAACGATGGGTCCCATACCGGGGCCACCGCCACCATGGGGAATACAAAAAGTTTTATGAAGATTAATATGCATCACATCTCCACCGAATTCTCCGGGCTTACAAAGCCCCACCATTGCATTCAAATTGGCGCCATCTAAATAAACTTGGCCGCCATGGGAATGAACAATATCGCAAATTTCTTTAATGGTGTGTTCAAATACACCGTGAGTAGAAGGGTAAGTAACCATGATCGCAGATAGGTTTTCAGAATGGAGTTTAGCTTTTTCTACTAAATCATCTTTGGAGATATTACCGTGTTTATCACATTGCACCACCACCACTTTCATTCCAGCCATCACTGCCGAAGCAGGATTGGTTCCGTGTGCGGATGCTGGAATTAAACAAATATTTCGGTGGTTATTCCCATTGGAATTATGAAAAGCGCGAATAACCATTAGCCCTGCATACTCTCCTTGAGCACCAGAGTTGGGTTGCATAGAAATGTCATCGAAACCTGTGGCTTCCACCAGCCAGTCGCCCAGTTCGCCAATGAGTTCACGATATCCTGTGGTTTGGTCATCAGGAGCAAATGGATGGATATTTGAAAATTCCGGCCAAGTAACTGCTTCCATTTCTGTGGTGGCATTCAGTTTCATGGTACAAGATCCTAAGGGAATCATGCTTGTATTCAGGGATAAATCTTTTGTTTCCAATCGGTGGAGGTAGCGAAGCATTTCTGTTTCTGACCGGTGCGAATGAAAAACTGGATGATCCAAATAGGAAGAAGTTCTGATTAAATCCGATGGAATGGTGGTTATAGTTTTATCGGTTTTGGGAACATTGAAAATAGAAAGTAATTCTTCAATGTGGACTGCAGTCGTTGTTTCATCAATGGAAACACCAACGGTTCCATCGCCAAAATCCCGTACATTCAATTCTAATTTTTTCGCTTTCTCATGCCAATTACTGGCTTTAAACCGAACCGTATCAAAGAAAGAATTATGGATAAGTTTAATCCTCGAACCCTCCAATGAGTAGGCCAATTTTGCTGTTAAAGAATTAACGCGTTCTGCAATCTCTTTTAACCCTTTTGGTCCATGATAAACGGCGTACATCCCTGACATGATTGCTAACAGAACTTGAGCCGTACAAATATTGGATGTGGCTTTTTCCCGCCGAATATGTTGTTCGCGAGTTTGGAGCGCCATTCGAAGTGCTGAATTACCATGTATGTCTTTGGAAACGCCAATAATTCTTCCTGGGATTTTTCGTTTAAACCCGTCTGAAGCCGCAAAAAAACCTGCATGAGGTCCACCATATCCCATAGGGACGCCAAATCGCTGAGCATTGCCAATGGCTGCATCTGCACCCATTTCTCCCGGTGTTTTAAGTAGGGTTAATGCTAAAAGATCTGTAGCCATGCATATGTATGATTTATTTTCATGTGCGGAATCGCACAGATCAGAAAAATCATAGATATACCCTTCCGTATCCGGATATTGTACCAATGCACCGAAGACGGATTCATCAAAATAGAATTGGTCATAATCTTGAATTTTAAGAATAATGCCCAGTGGTTCAGACCTTGTTTTTAAAACATCAATCGTTTGAGGATGACATTTATTTGAAATGAGAAATGTATTCTTATTTGGATCTCTGGTTGAATTGAAAAACATCAACATTGCTTCAGCTGCAGCCGTCCCCTCATCCAATAAGGATGAATTTGCTAAAGGCAATCCTGTCAAGTCTGACACCATCGTTTGAAAATTAAGTAAAGCTTCCAGCCGTCCTTGGCTAATCTCTGCTTGGTAGGGTGTGTATTGTGTATACCAACCGGGATTCTCTAAAATATTCCGTTTTATAACGCCGGGTACGACAGTACCATAATATCCCATACCAATATAAGAACGAAAAACAAAATTCTTTCCAGCCAATTCCTGAAGGCGTTTGATAGTTTCAGGTTCAGATTTTTTAGGTGGAAGATCTGGATATGATTTGGTAATAATATTATCTGGGACCACAATAGAAGAAAGTTCATCTAAAGATGTGAGCCCCAGTTCGGAAAGCATTTCCCGAATATGGATTTCCCGGGGGCCAAGGTGACGTTTGACAAAAGAATCAGGCATAGTTCAAAAAGAAGAAAAATAGTTCGAAATGACTATACGAGATTAAAGAAATTCAACCTTTTAGCCTATTCTGAATTTAAATAGAGTCTCTTGTTTTTTGAATTTATTTAAGCCACATTGTAACCCATGAGAGATACAATTAAACACCCTTCTAATGAGAAAAGCTTAGTTAAAATCAGAGACCGAGTTCTGATAAATGATATTGAATGGAGAGTGGCTGAAATAAATAATGCAACTTCAACTCTTTATCGTGAAGGTGTTGGAGGAAATAGTCATACAATCCATAAATCGCTAGAAGAAGTAGAAAACATTATTATGGAACTAAGAGAATATTGAGATAAAATAGTCTTTTAAATATTCGGTTTTTGAAATTATATCGGTAAATTTATTGGCTTGAAATGAATAGATTAATTCCAAAAAGAGCCATGGGACCAATTCCCATGGTAAACTGTGGGGCTCCAATATATCAAACAGGAACCCAAAATAAATTTATATAATATGCACCGTTAGCGGTGCATTTTTTTTACACTGAGGTAACTATGTCTATGGAAAAACTAATCAACTTGCAGGGAATTGATACAAAACTGAAAGATTTAAATGATCTTTTAGGTGATTTACCATCAAGGGTAAATGAATTAAATCAACAAGAAGAATCAATAAAAAATTCTATCATTGAGGACAAGGAACGTTTGAAGGTCCTTGAAGTAGAATCACACAAAGGAGAAGTTCGAATTGCTGAAATCAATGGAAAGATAAATAAATTGAAAGATCAGCTTTTTTTGGTAACAAACAATAAGCAATACGATGCATTGATGAATGAAATGGATCATATGAAAGACGAACGGTCTACAATTGAATTGCAAACTCTTTCATATATGGAAGAAAAAGAAACTTTAGCAGAATCTGTTGAAACAATGGAATCTGATTTGGGATCCCTATCGAACGATTTATCGGGTAGAAGAGAAAAACTTGAAAAAGTAATATCAAATTCAGCTAATGAAAAATCATCTTTAGAAAAAAACCGTGCTATAGAATTAGATGGAATAGATTTAAATATTATTTCAATTTATAACAGAGTATTTGATGCACGAGATGGATTAGCAGTTGTGAATCTTTCTGGAAATGGGTGCGGGGGGTGTGGCGCTCATGTGCCCATGCAAAAAGTGACGGAAATTCGTTCTCTTTCTGCTATTCATCGATGTGATGTATGCGGAAGGTTTCTATATAGTGAAAATAATTCTGTAAATTAAATTGTGAAATTAACATTGAGTTGGTCGGATGGTTACTCCTGGCCTGCGTAAGCAGTCTAGGGGAGGAAAGTCCGGGCACCGCAGAACGGGATGCCCCATAATGAGGGGAGATTCGCATTAGCGAATCATGGAAAGTGCAACAGAAAGTAAACCGCTCTAGATGAGTTATGGGCTTGCCCAGAGTTTGTCGAAGAGTAAGGGTGAAAAGGTAGTGTAAGAGACTACCAGATTCTGAATAAATTCAGAATGCTTGTAAACCCCATCCGGTGCAAGATCGAATAGTCTCCGAGATGTTGTTCGCATCGTTGAAGGAGCGGGTAGATTGCTTGACTACAATGGTAACATTGTAGCTAGATGAATGACCATCCCTTTAGTTTTGAATTATTAAACTAAAGGACAGAACTCGGCTTATAGATCGACTCAATTTTATAATATATTATGCGTTGGATACTCCCAAATATTCAGTCTGATCAAGTCAGAAAAACAATGGACCAAAATCAGGTACCAGAATCAATTGCGAAAGTGATGGTTGCTCGCAAATTAACTGATATTCATCAAACCAAAGAATTTTTCTCACCAAACATCGCTCATCTTCATGACCCTTTTTTAATGAAGGGAATGGAAAAGGCCGTAAATCGAATTATACAAAATATCGAGTCTAAAACTCCAATATTTATTTTTGGAGATTATGATGTGGACGGTACAACAGCCGCATCCTTGCTTTTTGTAGGACTCACTAATTTGGGTGCAAAAGCAAAAACCTATATTCCAAATAGGGAAAAAGAAGGGTATGGCGTCTCTGAAATGGGAATTGACAAAGCTGGGAAATTTGGAGCGAACTTATTCATTACCTGTGATTGTGGTATAAATGCCTTAAATCGCATCAATTATGCAAATGAAAAAGGGATTGACGTGATCATTACGGATCATCATATTCCCGGGAAAATCCTCCCGAATGCATTTTCTATCCTAAACCCAAAACAAGTTGATTGTGATTATCCATTTAAGGAATTGTGTGGAGGAGGAGTTGCATTAAAACTCATCACAGGTCTTGTAAATAAGATGGGGTATTCATTTGATATAATTACTGATCTAATGGATTTGGTTGCCTTAGGAACATCAGCAGATTTGGTGCCCATGAAAAATGAAAACCGAGTGTTTGTACACTATGGATTAAAAACACTAAGGACTACGCGCCGTCTAGGGCTTCGAGAATTACTGAAAGTTGCGAAAGTCGATATTGAACGAGACCTTTCTGTAACTCAAGTGGTATTTCATGTTGCGCCAAGAATTAATGCCGCTGGGCGATTGGGTGATGCAAATCGGTCTGTAGAATTATTAACAACGACAGATTCAAATATAGCCTATAAATTAGCTCAAGAATTAGATCAGGAAAATTTATCTAGACGAGCAATTCAGCAAGGCGTGGTGGATGATGCATTATTTCTCGTGAATTCTGAAGTTGATTTAGAAAATGATAAAGCTATTGTGTTGGGGTCAAGAGGATGGCACCAGGGAGTAGTTGGAATTGTTGCATCAAAGATTAAAGAAGAATTTAATCGACCATCAATTATCATTTCATTTGATGAAGAAGGGAATGGGAAAGGATCTGCCCGAAGTATAAAAGGATTGGATCTTTACAGTGCGTTAGCAGCAACTAGCCAGCATCTTGAAAATTATGGCGGCCATGCTATGGCGGCAGGGTTGGCAATACATGAATCAAAATTTAATGATTTCAGGAAAGCTTTTTTATCCTATTCCGATTCTGTGTTAAATGAAAATCACCTTGAACCCAAATTATATTTAGATTCAGAAATAAAGTTATCTGATTTAAACCACAGATTTATGGATTTTCTAAATAAATTGAGTCCATTCGGACCGGGGAATATGCGACCTAAATTTGCGGTAACGAATGCTGCAGTAATTGGTAACCCAAAGGTGATTGGAAACGGTGATCATATTCGGTTTCAAATAAAACAAAAACACACCGCCATTGATGTAGTTGGGTTCGGTTTAGCAAATCATTATCAAGATCTTATTTTAGGAAGCCCCGTAGATATTGCCTGCGTTGTAGAAACCAATGTTTGGAGAGGCAGGGAATCAATTCAACTAAATGCACGAGATATTCGATTGTCTTCAACTACATAACTCTTGTTGTAAATTCAAACTTAAACCCTTTAAAGTAGAACGACTTTTTGATGGATAATTTATTTTTTAGTGATGAACATATTATGATTCGTGACATGGTTCGCGAATTTGCAGATTCTGAGATTACACCCGTAGCTCAAGAATTAGATGAACTTGGAAAATTTCCAAGAAAGCTCGTAGATAAAATGGGCGAATTGGGACTTATGGGTATTATGATACCGGAAGAATATGGTGGTGCTGGCTTGGATATGGTTGCCTTTGCAACGGCAATTATGGAATTGGGAAGAGCGGATGCATCGGTGGCAATTACCATGGCTGCTCATTCATCTTTGGGGTCGCTTCCTATTCTAATGTTTGGGTCAGACGAGCAAAAAAATACTTATCTCCCCAAATTGGCAACTGGTGAAATGTTGGGGGCATTTGGCCTTACAGAACCGGATGCTGGGAGTGACGCTGGAGCAACAAAAACAAAAGCGGTTCGTGATGGAGATGAGTATATTGTGAATGGTGGAAAAATCTTTATTACAAATGTGGGCGAAGCGGGCGTCTTATCTTTCACATCCCTCGTGGTGGAGAATGGTAAAAATCTTGGTATCGCTGCATTTACGATTCCCACAGATACTCCGGGACTTGAAATTGGCCCAAAAGAGAAAAAAATGGGATGGAGAGCCAGCGATACGCGACAATTATTTTTCAAGGATATGTGCATTCCAACATCCTCTATTTTGGGGACACCAGGAGACGGGTTTAAAACATTTATGAAAACGCTGACTTCCGGTCGAGTCTCAATCGGTGCATTATCTGTGGGGACAGCCGTGGGGGCTTATGAACGTGCATTAGCTTATTCAGCTGAACGGGTTGCGTTTGGAAAGCCCATTAATAAATTCCAATCTGTGGGATTTAAATTGGCCGACATGGCTACCAAAATTGAAGCATCAAAATTATTGGTTTTCCATGCTGCATGGATGAAGGACCAAGGTTTAGATATTACAAAAGAAGCAGCCATGGCAAAATTATTTGCCAGTGAAACGGCTATGGAAGTCACCACCGAAGCGATTCAAGTTCATGGTGGGTATGGCTATGTGAGGGAATATGATGTTGAACGCTTTTTCCGGGATGCAAAAATCCTTGAGATTGGCGAAGGAACCAGCGAAATCCAACGACTCATTATATCGAGAGAAATCCTTAAAGATATTCAGATCTAATGGCGGACGACCAAAAACCCAATCCTCTTGTCCAGTATTTTTTACTGGATAGATATTGGAAACAGTATCTGATTATTTTTAGTTTAATTTTGGCGATTTCTTTCCTTTTCCCTAGTGGAAAGGCTTTAAAATATTCCTATCAAGTTAATGATATAACTCAAGAACCAATCATTGCACCCTTTACCTACTCAATTCTAAAAACTGAACCAAAACTCCAGAATGATCTGGATGAAAAGAATAAATCCGTTCCATTTATGTTTAACCGAAGTGATGAAATTGTTTCAAATCAAAAAGATGCGTTAAGTGAATTCTTTGCTATGACAAACGAATTGCGGCATGCCATTTGGCGACTTGAAGAATCAAAACGATTGGTTTATGAAAGACGGTACCACAAACAATACGAAAAAGCTCGCTCCGAATTTGTTTCTGATAGTGCAAATCTTTCCATTCTCACAAATGAATTTCACAAAATTTATTCGTTTACAGTGGATAAATCAGACTGGCTATCCTATATAACACCTTTGCAAGATCCAATATTTATGAAGGACTTAGATCGGAACTCCGACCATGTGATTCAAATCTGCAAAAATAGATGGACGGAGGGAATTTATGATATTACAATTGGTGATATAACCAGTCATCAGGTGATGGTGAATCAAAGCGATGTTCCAGATCTTGCCTCACCTACAAGTTTTAATGATCTTCAATCCGCCTGGACAAAAGCGCGCAAAGAATTGCTTTCGGTCTTTTCGGATGGAGATTTATTCCGTGACCTGGGTTATGATCTCATCGTTGAATTTATGAAACCCAATTTGCTATTTGATCGGGAGATTACTGAACGTCGACAAATTGAAAGTTTAAATAAAGTCCCCCGTAGTCAAGGTGTAGTTTTAAAAAATGAATTGATTGTAGATGCGAATATAAGAATTACGGATGATGTTCTCCAAAAATTAAACTCACTTTCAGTGGCAGTCACAAAACAAGAAACCAATTCTGGTTGGACGAAAATTGCATTGAGCTTTCTGGGGAGAATAATGATGCTTTCCGTTGTGGTTTCACTGTTTTTCGCTTTTTTGGTGGTGTACCGAGTCGCTATTTTCAGAGATTGGAAATTAGTTTTATTAATCTCCATTGTCTTCTTACTTCAATTGGGTTTAGCTCATACATTTGTGATTCGGTTAGAATGGTCAGAATACTTGATTCCTGTAACTGTCGGTGCCATGACCCTTACTATTTTATTTGATGCGCGAATCGGGTTTATGGCAACTACATCCATGGCAATCTTAATGGGACTTATGATGGGTCAGAATATCGATCTTGTGATTGTTTCCCTATTTACAGCAACAATTGCAGTTTATAATATCCGGGAATTAAGAAAAAGATCTCAATTATTCGTCACGATGTTTGCCCTCATTGCTGCCAGTATTTTCGTGATTGTAGGACTGGGACTATTTAAAGAGCATAATTGGAGTACCATGTTAGATGATATTCAATTATTAACTATTAATAGTATTTTAGCACCAATTATAACTTATGGATTGATTGGTCTATTCGAGATTTTGTTTGAAGTAACCACCGATTTAACCTTAATTGAATTATTGGATTATGATCATCCTTTACTGAAACGCGCACAACAAGAAACCAATGGGACTTTTAATCACAGTATTGTAGTTGGAAATCTTGCAGAATCCTGCGCCAATGCAATTGGTGCCCATTCATTACTCTGTCGCGTGGGTGCTTATTATCATGATATTGGAAAAATGGCAAAGTCTGAATATTTTATTGAAAATCAATTCAGTGGTGAAAACAAACACGACAATCTTACCCATACTATGAGTGCGCGTATTATTCGTGCACATGTGAAGGAAGGATTAAACCTTGCCCGGGAATATGCACTTCCAAAAGTTGTTTCAGATTTTATTCCAATGCACCATGGAACAACTCGCGTAGAATATTTTTATCGTATGGCACTCAAAGATGCAGAAGAGTCTGGCGATAAAGTGGATGAAAGTTCTTTTCGATATCCTGGCCCAAAACCCAATACAAAAGAAACGGGTATCCTCATGATTTGTGAAGCGGTAGAAGCGGCCGTTCGATCCATTAAACAACCCGATATTTTTAAAATTGAAGCCATGATTGATAAAATAATTAAAGGTAGGATTGATGATGGTCAATTGAATGAGTGTCCGCTAACTCTAGATGAATTGAATAGAATTAAAGGCACCGTAGATGGCACAACCGGAATGCTTCCCGTCTTACGTGGCATATATCATATTCGGATTGAATACCCTGATGATCCTAAAAGTCCTGCTTCTGCATGATGATTATTTCTGTTGATTGCGATCCCCAATTAACATCACCAAATGTATCCCTTGTTGAAGAAATAGCTCATAGAGTGATAGAGCTAAATAAGATCGCTTCGGGAGAAGTTTCAATCATATTTGGATCTGACCAATTATTGTCATCACTCAAAAAAGAATTCTTTCATAAAGATCAATGGACAGATGTTATTGCATTTCGTTTAAATGATTATGACGAAAAAGAATTGGACGGAGAAATCTATATTAGCTTGCCGAGAGCGAAGGAAAATGCCACGTCATTTAATGAACCTTACGAAAAAGAAGTGACACGGTTAATCATTCATGGATTCCTTCATTTGTTAGGATTTGATGATGAATCAGATGAAGAAAAAAAAGAAATGACAAAATTAGAAAATGAATTTTTAAACCAGACTAACTGGCAAAACCTTTTTGAGACTTAAATGAATAAACAACTCGCTGCAGAAAAATTTGTAAAACTTTTAGATATTGTTGAAAAACTCCGTGGACCTGATGGGTGTCCTTGGGATAAAGAACAAACACACACTTCCCTACTGCCCTATTTTATTGAGGAAGCATATGAAGTGATGGAAAGTGTTGATGAAGGCGATTTTGAGACATTTCAAGAAGAATTGGGTGACATTATGCTCCATGTGGCGCTACAAACACAAATTGCATCAGAAGATTCAAAATTTACCATTGCTGATTCTTTAGATACAGTGAATGAAAAATTAGTTCGGCGCCACCCTCATGTTTTTGGCGATAAAAAAGCAGATGCTGCTTTTGAAGCAAAACAGAATTGGGAAGCTACAAAACATGAAGAGAAAAATCGTAAATCAAGATTAGATGGTGTTCCTTTAGCATTGCCTGCACTTATCCGAGCCCAAAGGCTCCAACAAAAAGCTGCCTATGCAGGATTTGATTGGGATAAAGTGGATGACGTATGGGCAAAGCTCCATGAAGAAATTAATGAATTGAAATCTGCCCATGAAAAGGGAGACCTAGAAAATATTAAGGAAGAAATTGGGGATGTCCTTTTTTCAGTGGTAAATCTTTCTCGTTTTTTTGAAATTCCGGCCGAAGATATGCTACGGGCCACTAATAAGAAATTTATTTTTCGTTTTCAAAAAATTGAAGAAGAATTGGCTGCAAAAGGGAAAAAACTTGAAGAATCGACCTTAGAAGAAATGGATGAAATTTGGGAAAGAGCGAAGGGAGTTTCGTAGTACGTAATTATGTAAAACGTAATTCTTTCAATCTGAGATTTGGTTTTGAAATAATTACTACATACCATATTTACGAGATTCCCAATCTTTCTCTTAATTCAACTGGAATTAAGGGGCAGCTTTTTTCAACATCCAATTCCCAGCGTTTTCGGTTGTTGGCAATAAATCTATAAGCTTGATCTAATACCACCAAAGGGATCAGGTTTAAACATGTGCCCAGGAATCTCCATCCCCAACTCAACTTTTTCAGAATCTCAAGAACAGCTTTTCCTTCAACAAAATACTCATTATTCATTTTTAACACCAAACTGTCTGGAAGATTTATTAAAGTCTCTGGTGGTAATTGGGACAAGGGTGAAAAGTGGAATACACCTTTTTGATCCGTTCTTAAAATGAATCGAACAGCGCTGTGACAAAGGGCACAGTTGGAATCGTAATAGATGATTGGTGAATTCATCCTTTTATCCCTTTTAAATATTCATCCACCATTTCTTGTGCTTTATCAAAATATTTATCATTTAATATCCATAGTTCCGCCATACAATGTCCCGGAGACATGATGCCCGCAAGCGCGGATAGGTTTTCCTGTTTTATTATGGAATCAATCCCCTCTCGCTCCAATGTATCTTTCAGCATGGAAAGTTCCACAGTATTCAAAGATGAATGAATTCGTATCATTTTATAAATCTAATTATTACTTTAATTTGACTGCTGTCCCGTAAGCCAGCATTTCGGACATGGTTTGTGCAATCATGCTTGTAACAAATCGTACATTGAGAATTGCATCCGCACCCAATTCTTCAGCATCTGAAATCATTCGCCTATAAGACTCTTCTCGGGAATCCGCTAACAATTCTGTGTAACCAGAAATTTCGCCACCCACAATGCCCTTGAGTCCTGCCATAATGTCGCGTCCAATATGTTTTGCCCGTACACTATTGCCCCGCACAACGCCCAATATTTCGGCCACTTCCCTCTCCGGGACTGAATCTGTATTTGTAATGATCATATTATCCTCTTAATTTAAAATTATTATTTCTTGAAAAACTACTTAGGCATCTTCTTCATACCAAACCGAAATTAGATGTTGTCCCGGCTCCATACTCCCTCCACAAGAAGATTGTTTTATTTCAATAACCTTTAATCCGGGATGATTTTCCATCCATGAATTTATCTCGTCTTCTAGGAGATCAGCCGTGTTGGATTTACCAAAGTATTTCCCGCCTTTAGAAAACATTTTTACTTTCATTTTTATTTCCTTTGTTTTTGTGAACTAAATCTATGGTTTTTATTTTTATTTTTCGTCTTTTTAAAATTACTTTAACAAAATCATTTTACTGGTTTGGGTGAAATCTCCGGTTTGAATTTGGAACAGGTAAATTCCTGCACTAACTGGATTACCAAAGTCATCGGCCCCATCCCAAACGATTGACTTGATTCCAGGGTTTTCTTCACCACGGTCAAAAGTCCTGACCTGTTTTCCCATGATATCATAAACTGTGAGGAGGACATTTGCCCTTTGCGCCAGGTCATATCTCAATGTTGTCACAGGATTGAAAGGATTTGGATAATTTTGATAGAGTTCAACCTGATTCGGCAATGATATATTTATCAAACTTAAATTTTGAATATCAAAATAATGGACGCCTATTTCGGTGGCTCCTTTGTCATCCATTGACATTAATTGAACGGAATCTAGTCCACTAAACCCTGGAGCAGGTGTATAAATAAAATTATTCTGATAACCACCAAACGTTGTAAAAGTACCATTCTGGGGTGGAATGGTAGCATTATTCCAGATAATAGTTCCATCCTCATCGTCACTATTAATCGCAGCAGTGATGGTTCCATCGGCCATCACTTCAATAATAGCAGGATGAACATTAGGTGATTCGTTGGGAATACTATCGCAGACATACGCCAGTGAATCAATGAGCTCACTATTGATGTAGAATTTTTCTGTCCAATCGCCATAACAGTCATCTCCCCATGGAAAAGTCGCCTCCTGATACCAGTCGCTCCTGGGGTATATTTCTAACCATTCCGGCCAGAGGTTGGCGTTATCTCCCGGAACGAAAGAAATTTGATAATCATAAACTCCATTTTTATAAAACATCCATTTCAGAGTATCCGTTTTATGGAGGCTCATCACCAGCAGGTAGGACCACCAAGTTTCACCGGGATTAATATGTTTCCTAAAGGGTGCATTTTCTGATATTGCAGTTCTCAATTCCGCCAACGATGTGATGGGGTAAGATGACGAAAGGAAATTCTTTACCTGGGTAGGATGTTCATCAAGAAAAGGATATTGGTTAATCCATTGACTTGCAGCCGAATTACATTCTCCATGCCAAGGATCAATCATGTTCAAATC
>JAPYRR010000046.1 GCA_029936885.1 Fidelibacterota bacterium
TGTACCCGGGAAGGGCTGCAGATCATAACCATTGAACAATAGAAAGTCATCCTGAGTTTATCGAAAGGTGATTTCAAATTATTAGGAATTCATAACATGAAAAAGGTCATTATACCTGCTTTATTCATTGCAAGTTTATTTGCATCTGGCTTCGATTCTGATGACGGTGCTCCCATTCGCCAGGGCGTGCATATAGAATGGTACCGTACAGTTTCACCCGGCAATTCAGGAGAAGCCATTTTTGTCTGGTCGGATACACGCTTTGGCATGCGAAATATTTTTGCCCATAAGATCAACCCGAATGGTGAAATGTTATGGGGAGAAACAGGGGCAATTGTCACAGACTTGCCGGGTCGACAGGAAGATCCTGTGTCCATCATAGACGGAAATGGCGGTGTTTTCATTGCCTGGGTAGATTACCGGTTTGATGCAGAGGGTGATATTTTTATCCAACACTTGGATAGTAATGGAAACCTTCTTATGGATGAAAATGGTGTTGCCCTTGCGCAAGTGGAAGGGAAACAGATCACCATCAATATGTGCACAGATAGTCTCGGGGGTGTTTTTGTCACGTGGCAGGATAAAAGAGGCGGCGTTGATTATGACATTTATGGTACCCACGTTTCCTACGAGAATAATATACTTTCGCCGGGAACAGGTGTTCCTATTGTGGTTGAGGGCGGAAACCAAAATGCAAAATCCATTGAATATGCCGGAAACAATGAAGCATTTATCGCATGGGCAGATTTTCGGGAAGGCGCCAATGCAGATATTTATGGTCAACGGATGAATATGAATATGTATATGACATTTGCAGAAAATGGGATTCCCATCGCAAATACATCAGATCAGGAATTGAAACCGAGAGTGACTTATATCAATGATGATCAATCATTTGTTACCTGGAAGCGTGGTGACGAAAATTCTAGGATCTTTTACCAATTTTTAAATACCGAGGGTACACTATTTTCGGAGGCAAAACCTGTTTCTGAATTTGATGCTATTCAAACAGCTCCACGCGTAAAAAGGAGCGCCATTGGGGAAGTTTTTATCAATTGGACTGATTTAAGAGCCGATACCTTAAACGGGGATCAGTTTTTTCAAAAGGTTGATATAAATGGTGACACTCAATGGGGCGATGGTGTACAACTTGATTTAGCAGATGGATATGATTTTAGTACGCGGTTTTCTGCAGGGAATAATGGAGATTTAAATGTAGTTTATGAATTAGGCGTATTTCCTGATGTAGAGATCATGTTCCAGAATATTGGTTCGGATGGTAGTATTACTTTTTCCAACTCGGTAAATATTTCTGAATCAGATGGGTACCAGTTTTCACCCAATATTCTTGGAAATGTAGAAACAGGTCTGTATTTGATCTATGCGGACCAAAGAACAGGTAGTATTGACCTGAAAATTCAAAAATTAGAATCAGGATATGCTCCGGCTTGGGATAATGGCGGATTAACTGCAATGGCAGGGCTCGATGGTGATATCAAATACACTCTGAATTTCAGAAATGATGATGACGACTTTTTCCTTATTTGGGAAGATAACCGAGCATCCAAAAAGATCTACGGTACAAGGATAACGAATAGCGAAACACAAATTGAAAACGGAAAACAACTTTCTTTCAGTACCATTTCATCTGATAATATTACGCTGCCCGTCATAATAAAAAATGAGTCAGGGTTTTATGTGGCGACTTTCGATGCCTCATCCTCACCTAGGCTGATGCGAATTAATAAATTAAATGACCAGTTTGAAAATTTGTGGGATTCGTCTGGTGTCGAAATTTCACCTGCAGAAGATATGAGAAATGGAAGTTTGGTCGGTATTGATGATGGTGTAGGTTGTTTTTGGTCGGAACCAAGACTATTGACAAATGACATCTATTTCCAAAGATTTGACGGAGATGGAAATCCTCTTTTAGGGGAAAACGGGATTGAACTGGTAGATTCCAACGGAGATGATTATTTATTAGGGGTCATTCCGACATTGGATAATAAGTTGTTGATTTTCTGGATGGAAGAGGCTTGGCCGAATGCGGTGCTGAAATACACCAAAATTGATCATGATGGAAATATTGAAATTGGATGGAATCCAAATGGAAATAGTTTAAGTAATTCATACTTTGATGCTCGTAATCTTCAGGTGAAGGTTATAGATGACAACAGTGGTATTTTAGCTGTTTGGACCCACAGTGCCTTAGAAGGGACTTCAGTTTTACCGACTGACATTTATGCACAGGTTATTGATTGGGATGGGAATACGCTTTATGCTGATGGCGGCGTTATTGTTACAGATGCAGACAATGACCAAGTGAACTTTTCTTTTGATTTTAACGAGAACTTAAATAGAGCTATGCTGGTTTGGGAAGATTTTAGGAATGGACAAAATTTTGAAATTTTTGGTCAAATTCTCAATTTGGAGAATGGTGATCTTGTTGGAGACCCTATCCAATTCACGTCTGTTGTCAATGATTCTCTCCATAACTATAATCCGATCATTTCCCACGTCATGGAAAACGAGTTTATGGTTATTTGGGAAGACAGTCGGGGATATATTAACGAAGACCCGCTCTTGATAAATGGCGTTGATCTTTATGGCTCAGGGTATAATTTTGGGTCTGGGATGACAACAGAAGTAAATGGTATTCCAGTCTGCATCGCTTATCATAAACAGCAAAATGTGAATATCACTCATCATTCAGGTTCTGAATTCTTTTTAGATTGGATAGATTACAGGAGTTCTGGAAAGGAAGACCTGGCAAATTATTATGGTCGCATTATTGAAAAAGCTGAATTGCTCACGAATGACCCAAAATGTGACTGTCCGGTCCCAACAGAATTTTCTCTGAAGCCTGCTTATCCCAATCCTTTTAATGGAATAGTGAATTTTGAATTTGCCATGCCGGCGAAAGAAGCGGTGGAATTCCGTATTTTTGACCTAACCGGAAGAGTCGTATCCGACAGATTAATTTTGCCGGGATTTGGCGGAAACTACCGCGTGAGTTGGAATGGGAAAAATATGAATGGCCAACTGGCGCCTGCGGGAATCTATTTTTATGAATTCAAGACAAATAGCGTAATACAGAAAGGTAAGATCACTTACCTAAAGTAAAAGATGAATATCGTCCTGGGCTTGAAGAAGGATGTCCAAAGTTATCAAAAAATAAATGGCTCTATATCATAGGCCCAGCGATTGACAATAATTAGATGAAAAAAAATCTCCTAATCCTGATCTTTTTCCAATTCCTAATTTATCCACAGGTTTTGGATGACCGCTACCATTCTGTGGATGAAATTTATTCTTTATTAGATTCTCTGGATCAATTAGAAGAATTGGATGGCTGGTTTCATTTGGATACGATCGGCTATTCTTCCCAGGAAAATATTCCCATCCTGTTGGTACGGATCTCTGATAATGTAGATGTAAAGGAAGACGAACCCCGGGTACTCTTTGTAGGTCAAGTCCATGCTGAAGAGGTTCTGGGTGTTGAAACGGTGTTGGATCTCATGCATGATCTTTTATTCCCCGATGCCAGTGATTATACACATATGAATATCCTAAAAAATTATTTGGATATTTGGATCATTCCCACAGCCAATCCGGAAGGCCTCAACGTCGTTCACGAAGGATTGGACATGAGTTACCGCAAGAATAAACGTGATTTTTCCCCCACGGGTCCTTATCCCAATGGTGTTTTTGACTATGATCCATCTATCGGGAATGATGTAGATGGGGTGGACCTGAACCGTAATTTCGATTTTAATTGGGCATTCGGGGATACTTTTTTGGAACCGGATAATTCCGATTATGCATCCCATTACGATTATTACAAAGGGGAAGAACCTTTTTCAGAAGGTGAAGCTATTGCGCTCCGAGACTTGGCATTAGAAAATGATTTTGTCTTCTCCGTCGTATGGCACAGCTCAAGGTCAGGTAATTTATCTGAGAAAGTATTTACCTCCTGGCGCTGGGAAGAAACAAAAGATTCACCGGACCTGGATATTATGAAATCCATTTCCGATCATTTTGCCGGTCTTATTGAAACTGAAGATGGCACCGGAACTTATTTATCCGTTTACAGCGGCTCCCGGAATGGGAAACTCCACGACTGGTTCTATCGTGAAACAGGCTGTATACAATATTTGGTGGAATGCGGGACCGCGAATCTTCAACCTGATAGTTCATTATTAGAAGATACGATTGATCGAACCAAGCCAGCCATGGTTTACCTCATGGATAGAACGATTGGCTATTATGCAGACGCAGCCCAGATTACCGGTCTTGTTTATGATGCAAACACAAATGAACCCATTGAAGGCGCTATTGTTGAAGTGCTTGAACACACTGGCTCGGTTCTTAAACCACGACTCACCAACGAATTTGGCAGGTATCGTCGTATTTTAGATGTGGGCACTTATACACTGTCCGTCAGGGCAAAAGGATACTTTTCCCAGGAATTCACAGCAGTAGCCAATAATAGTGGTGTAACGAGTGAAAATATTCATTTAGAACTCGCAGCTAATCATAATATGAATATGATTTTATATCATGATACCGACGATATAAATACGGTTGATGGTGTATTGAAAAATGAATTTGGTGAAACTTTGATTCAAATAACATCTGGTGATAATTATTTTAACCTACCGTCTGGTATCTATACTATTTCATTTCCTATGCAGGATGAATTTATTCCGTGGGATAAAATTGTAATTCTTAATTCAGATGTAACGCTGCAAATCCCATATTTTTTTGGTACACCACAAAATTTAAGTGAATCTTGGCCTTGGGAAAATGCCGCAGGTCCATGGCAAGTGGGAAATGTGATACTTCGTTCGCAAGAAAGCATGTATTATGATAATGGCGACTCTACATTATCAACACAGTGGATGGAATCCGAACTCGTAGATATTTCAGGCACGAATCGTGCCGTCGTTGCGGTAACCCATAAATTTGAAACAGAATGGGACCATGACCCCATATCAATCTTAATATTAGATGCCAATGGCATTATCTTGGGTGAAAAATCTTGGACCGGTGATTTTTGGGGAGATTATCGAAATGATCTAGTGACGGCCACCACTGAAACAGAATTTTCTCAAGTGAAGGTCCGATTGGAATTTTCACCGGATCAAACGGTGAATTATCGTGGCTGGGAATTGCAGGATCTAACTTTATTCTCCATTAATGATGAATATTTAGGAATCACAGAATCCGCCGGTGGGTTTTCACCGAAAATTCCCATGAAAATAAACGGACTCTATCCCAATCCTTCCAATGGGCGTTTTCAGATGGATCTAACTAATTTTCCTGGTGGAAAGGCCACCATTCGTATTTTTAATCTTTTGGGGCAGGAGATTCAATCATTTGATCTGAAAAAATTGTCTCCTGGCAGACAATTTATAGACCTGAATCTTAATAATTTGAATGGTCGTCCCATGAGTTCTGGGATGTTATTTGTCCGGATTGAAACAGCAACTCAACAGCTTGTAAAAAAATGTATCATACTCAAAAATTAATCGCTGAAACTAAAAGACTCTTTAATGGATCCTTTAATCTTCTCCCCTGTTAATAGGGGAGAATTGCCTGCCTGCTCCCAACCAGCGAGATGGCTGGCAGGAAGGTGGGTCATATTAAAATTAAAGTTGCGAAATAAAACAATAGGTAAATCTTGTGAATCATAACAAAAAATCATTTATTCTAATTCTATTTTTAATCTCAATCTTATTGGGCGAAGGTTCTTCTTTCCGGGGAAAAACCAAAGATCAACTCATGGGGCAGCCTATTCCCTTGGCATTTGCCAATATGGTAACGAATAATTACAATATTCTACCCTCACAAATCAATCCGAAACGGGGAACCTTTATGATAATTGCACCGGATGGAATTGTTCAATATCTTGGCGATTTTGTGGCTTTCAAGAATTCCCAGGGATTTGATGTGGATGTGGTTGCCTTATCTGATGCGGGAGAAACGGCAGTGGCCATCAAGACAACTATAAGTAATAAATTGGCTGAAGATCCCATGTTGGAATATGTTTTGCTGATCGGTGATGTAGATGGCTTTGCCGCATTTCCGTCATTTTATTATGGTCCCGATAATGATGTATCCGATCAGAAATTCACGCATATTTTGGGGAATGATAATATTCCCGATGTTTTCATTGGACGATGGTCAATTGATTCCTTGTCTGATCTGGCAGTGATTATGGCCAAAACCATGCAATATGTCAAGGATCCATTATTTTACGATTCTGATTGGTTAAGTCGGGGACTTATCGTAGCTGGCAACTATTCCAATTCTTATCCCATTCCCATTACACCCAAATGGACATCCTATTGGTTACGGGATGAATTATTGGATTATGGTTATAGCCAGATAGATACGGTTTTTTATCCACCGGTTCAACAGGGCGCACCCTACATTATTCCATCCATTAATAATGGCGTTGGGATTGTGAATTATCGCGGTTGGGGCGACGCCAATGGTTGGCATTATCCGGAATTTCACGTGGATGATGTGAATGACCTGAATAACGGCTGGCTCACACCTGTTTTTATGAGTTGGGTATGCAACTCCAACGATTTCGCCAACAATGTTGATCCCTGTTTATCAGAAGCAATTCTTCGGGGCGGAACACCCACAGTGCCCAAAGGCGGAGTTGCATTTATCGGGCCTTCGGATCTTCATACCAGTACAAAATATAACAATGTGATCAATGCCTACACCTATGATGCAATGTTGAACCATGGCGTGGTGGAATTGGGTCCCGCCATGCAAGCAGGACAATCCGGATTATTGACCGAATTCCCGGCACAGAATGGTCCCGGTGAAGCACAGGAATTCTATGCAAATGTTTACAATATTTTAGGAGATCCATCTCTTCCGGTTTACATGGATACGCCTGATCAATTTAATATCTCAATTGAAGATGTTTATTTTAATGATGGTGTGGTGGACATTACGGTTACAGGAAATTCAGGACATCCGGTAAAAAATGCTGTTATTAGTATCATGAATGTAGACGGAACGATATTATTAGAGAGAGGTTTGACAGATGAATCCGGTCGATTTATAGTTTCTGTTGATGTCGAAAATGAAAATCAATTAAACATTTATTCGAATAAGGGCGGATTCGTTCAAGGACAAGAAATTGCAACTTTAATGGCTGGAACAAGTGACTTGGCAATTTCGAGTATGACAATTTTATCGGAAAATGGCGGAGAAAAACCATCACTTGGTGAACTCATTAATTTCACATTGGACTTAAAAAATAGCTCATCGAGTTCTATAGGTGCTTTTACGGGAGAATTCATTTTTTCAGATAACGTTTCGCCCAATACATTTTCAATAAGCATTCCCCAAATCGCTTCAGGTTCAACCACAACATTATCCAGCATAGAATTTGTTATTTATAACGTAGATGCTGGGCAAGGTATATTGGGAATTTTGAACGATGAAAACGGAAATCAAGTCTGCGAATTTGTTGTGGATATTGAAATGCCGGCTTTTGATATTTCATTTGAAAATACTTCTGTTACACCAAATTCAACCATTGAGCCTGTTTTATCCATTAAAAGCTATTCGAATGTTGCGTATAATGATATTTGGGTCAATATTTCTTGTATGAATGATTCCACTAATTGTATCATTGGGCCGAATGACGATAATTCTGTTCCTGTAACTTCGATTGCAGCCTTTGATGAACAATTGTTCACCTATTATGCTGATTTAGGAATTGGTGATGTGGCTTACGGAAGCGACATTACATTATTGGTTGAATTTCTAAAAGATGATCACCCATTATTTAGTCAAGAAGTCCCGCTCCATATTGAACCGCCCTCAGATAATATTCCGGTGGCGCCCAATAATTATGGCTATTGGGCTTATGATGACACAGACGCAGGTTTCGATGAAACGCCTACTTTTAATTGGGTTGAATTAGATCCTGCTCATGGCGGCAATAATGCCACTTTTTACCAAATGGATGATGATGACCATGAAGATATTGAATTGCCGTTTACCTTCAAATATCACGGCATTGATTACAATCAGATCACGGTCAGTTCCAATGGCTGGACCTCCTTTGTTCCTTGTTATATCGATTATTTCTGGAATATGTCAATTCCCATGTATATGGGACCCAAAGCCATGCTAGCGCCCTTTTCTGATGATCTTGAAACAATCGATACAAATGATGATGGTGAAATCGATGTATGGATCAAAATTTTTACATGGCATGATGAAACCAACGGAAGATTTATTATTGAATGGTCCCGTGCCATGAACGGCTATGATGAAGTAACAGAAGAAACATTTGAGATCATTTTATACGACCAAAATGCCATGCCCACAGAAAGTGGTGATGGTGTCATTGATTTTCAGTATTTGGAAATAGAAGATGTGGATGTGACAAAAAATTATTCAACAGTGGGCATTGAATCACCGGAAAAAAATTATGGACTCCAATACGTTTTTAACAATGTGTATGTACCGGGGGCTGCTCCATTAGCGAATGAAAGGGCAATTCGTTTTACAACTGAAGCGCCGGATAATTATGTGGCACCCTTGGCTGTGGATGATGAATTAACTCCATACGAATTTTCCTTGAGTCCGGCCTATCCCAACCCCTTTAATCCTGTAACGCATTTGGATTTAATAATCCCAACGGCAGAGCGTGTGAGAGTGACCGTGGTGGATATATTGGGTCGGGAAGTTGCCATACTCCAGAATGGGATGATGGTCCCGGGTCAGTATAAGATTTCCTGGAATGGGACGAATCGTTTTGGGAAAACGGTGGCTTCAGGAACCTATTTCGCTGTCATGAGATATGGTGAAAATACGAAAGTCCAAAAACTACTTTTCTTAAAATAATAAAATTCTTAACGGAAAAAAGGATTGAATAATGATTAAAATATATTCAACCAGTTGGTGTAGTCCATGCAGAAATGCAAAGCGTCTTTTAGATGAACGTGGACTTTCTTACGAAGAAATTGATATCGAACAAAACAGCATGAGTCGAGAGTCTCTTTTTGAATTGACCGGAGGGCGATCTGTTCCCCAAATTGTGATTGATGAAAAGCCTATTGGGGGCTACGATGAACTCCTTAATCTGGACAGAGCCGGAGAATTAACCACTTGATCCAAACCTTTTCCAAATTCAACAGGGTTTTCGCTTTGGCGGGAGCCCTGTTTTTGTTTTCAGGATGTGCAGGGATTATACAACCGTGGAAATTCATGGATGTATACTCCATCGATGCCCAGATCCTGAATACCCGGCAATGGTCAAAAGCTGCAGCAAGGGATATGAAGGACTTGAGTCCCATTATGAAAAAAGAACTCAAGCATTATTTAAACATGGATCTGAGAATTTATGAAAGGTTGAATCCAAATTATTCATTAATGAACTCGTCTTTAAAAGATGTAGATAGTTTAACTAAAAACTTGATCAAGTCTGTTCGGAAAATGAAAAGAAAAAGAAATGTAGAGTTGGATTCTATTTCCACAAATTCAGAAATTTCATACCGAAATTTATTTCGAGCAAAAAGTGTTGGAATTCAAAAAGCGCAAAGAAACTACGAGATAGGAAAGATTGGTATAGAAAAAGGATTTAAAAAAGTAAGAAAAAATATCATATTTGTTGAAGATCAAACATCACCTTGGAAGCATAAAGTTTATACTCTAAAGATTAAACGAACACATCTCGAACCCCATATTGAATATTTTAATAAAATTTTGAATCAATCCCTATTTACGGATCCGGCGTCGGTGTATTCAAAAAGAGTTCAGGATTATTCCAGAATATTGGAAGGATTTAGAGTGGAATTAAATAATTATGAAGAATTTTTATCAATGGTAAATGTAATTGGACGAAAGGAAGTAGGTGGGCATGTTTATTTGCGATCTTTTGATCAAGAGCCCATGGAATATGAACAAAAGTACCAAAAGGGGATGGAGCGATACTTTTTTATCCTAAAAGAAATTAGAATGATTACTGAATCAATCTGATTTTTTAAGGTAAGTGACTTTCTTTATTTTTTTCTCTTTATCACCTTCAATCACAATAAAATAGATACCATTGGCTACTTTTTGACCTGGAATATTTTTCCCATTCCAAATAACGGTTGCTATTTCGGGTTTCGTAAATGAAAGAGATGAATGCCATACCTCTTTCCCTAGCAAATCAATGATTTGAATATTGATATCTTGTTCTTGAATTACCTGTAAATCAAATTTTATTTCCTTTCCAAATGATGGATTTGGATAGGGCGAATAAACGGTAAAATCGTCAGAATATCCATCTTCAAGTCTAAGGGTAAAATCCCAATTGCTTTCATCTTCACCTAAGGCGGAAATAATGAGAGATATCCACTCAATTTCCACTGCAGGATCAATATTCAATTCATCACCGGAGCGAACATCCCATTTTTCAATTCCAGCTTGTTTGACCACGGAGGTTAAGGAAAAATCTCCTGCACTGGCGTTAAGAGAGACCAAGACAGGGCTATCCGTATATAATGAATAATAAAAAGATTCATATAGATCAAGGGATTGGCTTGATTCAGATTCAATATCTCCTTTTTCAAACATTAAGTATTTTTTTATGGCAGGGCCGGATACAACTGTCAAATAACCTTCAGCTTCTTTATAAGCGTAAATGCCTGCATTCTCATGAGAACTCAAGATCCGATTTGCAATTCTCATGCGAGTATACGCTTCTTCAAAATTTGAATCTTGAGATTCTAAAACTTCATTAATGGCTGAAAAACTTCTATCGATAAAAACTTCGGCCATTTCTCTGGAGTTCACCCAACAATCTCGAATGGTTTCAGGGCCGCCGATATGCTCATCAATGTATTGAAAAAATATAAATGTCCCATACATATGGCTACTTTCTGTATCAATTGCTTTATCTGGATTTGAGAACCAAGATGGCATGTAACGATACAAATCGTTAATATCATTATAGAGTTCATCTTCGCTCCATACGGCGGTGGCTTCCATAAACCAGTATTGTTCCCAGCAATTATATCCAAATTGAATTGCGTGAAAAAATTCATGGACAGCTGTGACTTTGATATTCTCCATTTCTGTGTATTCACTAAATTGGGGTGCAGAGTATGAGTTCCGCATTTTGATATAACTCACACAGGATGGAAAACCAATATCATCAATTGTTGTATAAGTTACACCAAAATAATTGGAAGGTAGGTTTACAATAAAAACATCGTATTTATCATCATCATTATTTGGGTTTCCAGGTGGAGCGTCATAGCCTAACGTATCTCCAAAAAATTTCCAAACTTGTTCAAATACCTGACCCATAAGGATGACATAACCCAAACTATCAACCTTGTCTATGGATTCACTATCTAATGTATAATTAAATCTAAAATGATCTGTTTCGTAGGTTTCATTGAGAGTGGAAGGAGTTTGTGCAATAATGCTTGTTCCCTCATTTATTAAACCAATTTCACTGAGTTTAGATATTTCTTCCTGAGTGAGTTGGTCAATCCCATGTCGAACCAAATTTGAAATATGGAGAGTTGCATGAACCTTCCCCTCTCCAAAAAATAATTCATGATAGGATTCTCGGGTTGAAATTCCTTTTGAAAAAATCAAGGAATGAATTAGGATGAATAGCGAAGCCTTATTTATCCAATTCATCAAATTTGTCTTTAAATTTAAATCTGTGGTAAATACCCAATGCAATAAACACGATTGCCCAGACTATGGATAAGAATATGAAGAAA
>JAPYRR010000047.1 GCA_029936885.1 Fidelibacterota bacterium
TCGTATCATCTGGATCTAACCAGGAAACTGAAATAGCAGCGTAGGTACCAAATGCGACTTCAGTGAAGGAATAAGCATAAGCATTAGCGGTTACATCAGATTCTGAAACTACAAACGACGAATAGGGCGCATGAGTTGGGTACCAATCAGTTTGCAAAGACAGGTAAACAGTACCTGTTGTGTCCCAATCTCCGGAAAAAGTGATTGTGCCAGAAATTGTTGCACTTTCTGGTTTTTCAGCTGTTTCAGCATCATTATCTTCACAAGCTGTAGCAATAAACATGAACGAAGTGAGAGATAAAACGAGTAGGGTTTTAATGTGTTTCATTTGTTTTGTCCTTTCATTTATAAGGATTTGGTTAAGGTCGCATGCCAAGTTCGTCCGGGCATGGGGTAGTCTTGAATCAACGCGTATTCAGAGTCGAGAAGATTCGCAATTTTTAAGGATGCTTTATAAGATTTAATCTGTTTACTCAAAATTATTTCAGGGATGGCTTGTGCGGGCAGCGTCTCTATAGGAAAAATGATTTTGTCACCCACCACGGTATAATTATGACTCAAAAAATCGTCATATTGTTGGTCACTCCAGATACGGGTTGAAAAGCGAATGTCTGCTAAATTAGATTTAAATGAAATTGAGAATTGTCCTTTATGTTTAGATCGATATAAAATGGGTTCACCGCTACGATCTTCCATATCTAAAAATTCATATTGTCCCGAAAACGAGATTGATTCAGTGGGTAACCAGTTGAATTGATATTCCAATCCTTTTCCAGTAATCCCTTCTCTATTCACCGCTTTAACGGGCAAACCGTAAACGAAATCGATCATATTTTCATATTGGTTATAAAATGTCGCAATACGCCAATGCCACGATTCCGAATGGGGATGGTCGTAGGAAAATTCAACAGCCCGAACTCGTTCGGGTAAAATGTTTGGATTGCCTTGCATAGTAAGTCCATAACTACTGGTATGCATTAAATAGAGTTCGGATAAAGAGGGCGCTCGAAATCCTTCGCTATAAGCAATGGTAATTGCGCGCTGACCCTTCATATTATACATGAGGTTAACCTTGGGTGACCAATTGGTATACTCGCGGACTGAATAGCCATTTCCCGGATCAGCTTCCCGATAATCATATCGAAGACCCGAACCAAGACTCCATCCATTTCCGATCGAATATTTTGATTGAATAAATGAACCAAAAGAAAGTTGAGCAGGTGATTCATAAATCGGATTAAAAACAGTAACATCAGATTGACTCCAATCCACATCTGACCCAAGCATAACAATCCAACGTTCCCATCGTGTTATGAGCATTTCCGTTCGAAGCCCTAAAGCCACATCATCATAAATCCGTTCACCTTCTTTTTTGGTCTCGGGTGCACTATCATTGTCATAATAGCGCGTATCAAATTTATTTAAAAAAAGAGAATGGGACATGGACAGCCCTTCACTAATTGGGTAAAAACCATGTCCTTGTAAATAGTGGGATGTGCGTTCAGAGCGTCTCCAAGATGGCGTACTGGCAAAGCCGGGATGACCGATATCCGATTGAGATAAAATATGACTTAAGCGATATGTTCTCCCTTTCCGATCTGCATATTTCAAAAAAGACCGGATTCGGCCCAATTGATCGTCTGCATTAAAACGATGACCTTCGGAAATACGGGCTTTTCCATTGAGTCCAAAAACCCAATTCCCTTTTTTTAAATGATGGGCAATGGATGTTTCCGCTGTTGAAAATCTTCCCCCGCCCAATTTCAAAATTGTTGCTTGATCACTGCCATCATACCCTGTAATCAGGTTAATAACTCCTCCCATAGAATTATGTCCATATTGAGCAGAAGATGGACTGTTGTCCACTTCAATTCTCTGAATACTTTCTAAGGGAAGTGAATTCCAGTCTGGCGCACCGCTATTGGGAATTTGGATAGGGAAACCATCAAGGAGGAGAAGTACCCGATTATTGTAGCCGCCAGGTTTATAATCCGAAGAGCCCCGGATTGATAAATTTACATTGCGACCATTTGCGTGGGCGAATTGGACATCCACACCGGGTAGCATTCTTAAAACATCGGAAACAGATTCTTTTTCCATAGATCTAATTTTATCTCCAGAGATCACATCTACGGACTCATACCCCAAACGAGTGGTAAATAATCCTTCCACGGAAATTTCGCCAAATTCAAGAATCGTTGATTCCAATTCTACATCTAATTCTATGGCGTCATTTTCAAGATTAATATCTGCACTATAGGTTTTGAATCCAATATTCGTGACCTGAATCGTGTATTGTCCGATTGGTATATCCAATTCAAAATGACCATATGGATTTGTAATTGTACCAATTTTGGAATTAATAATATAAATATTCGCATTGGGAATGGATTTTCCGTTGGCCTTGTTTTTTACTGAGCCGGAAACAGTAACCCCAAACGTAATAGACTGAATAAGAAAAATAATAAAAAACCGGAATAACATTATTTTTGAGTCGGATCCGCAATTAATTTGTTTAATAAATCTTCAACATCTTTTTCTGAAACAGGATGTTTTCGATCGCCCATGAGAACCAATCCCATGAAGAGTCCCCCCATTGCTTTAAACAAAAGTTGTGGATTAATATTCGGAAATTCACCTGCTTTTATTCCATCTTCAAGCAATCCTTGGATGGTGCCATACATTCTATTTTGGTATCGTTTCCATGGCTGCTCTTCAAAAGTGATTACCTTTGGTGCATTAAATAAAAACTCATAAAGCCCCGGACGATTTTTTGCATTCTCAGCGATTTTCAAAAGGACATTCACAAAGGTTTTTCTCGGTCCTTCTTCGCCAGCGATCACAGGTTCTAGACTTGCCCATAAATCTTTCCACCCATTTTCCAGTATTGCTGCAAAAACTTCTTCTTTAGAATGGAAATAATAGTAGAGAGTCGCCTTTCCAAATCCGGATTCTATGGCAATCTCATCCATTGTGGCACCCTCGAGCCCCTTTGTTTTAAATACTTCTAAAGCACCATTAAGGATACGATCTTGGCGCATTTGTCTTTCTTCGAGTTGTCGTTTTGATACTGGCATAAATATATTGTTAGTTTAATATTCGAATGGTGAGTCGAAAATTAAAACGGAAGAAGGTCGTACCCAATAATTCTTTTAATATTTTAATTAATTCTGTCCAAAGATAATTGGACAAAAAATAGAATGGTTAACTAGTCCTTCTTTAGAAGAAGGTCATAAATGCAAACTGAAACCATGATATAGAATGATAAATAAGTCAACACACCAAAAATCATGGTCGCCACGCTAAATGATGCTGAAAAATATCGAATCCCCCAAATAGAACCAAATGTACCTAAAACAGATATAAATGGCTCAACCAGGAGAAATGTTTTACAACCACCTGTGATGGTTGAATTCATATAAAAAAGTGCGCCTAAAAGTAAAAATATAAAAGAAAAAGAAATTAAATGGGTATGGATTGTTAGCAACATACTCTCAAATTCTTTTGGATATTTTTCCGGAATATCCATATCATCTTCCAATATTGAACCCGCATAATGATCTGATGTACCTTGCCCAGAAAATCCGGTTGTTTGGTTTACATAAATAAATCCCACGGTGACACCAATCGTCATCACCAGCAAAAATGCTGCTAAGAAATATTTTACCTTTTGGGGCAAATCACACAATCTGGGAAGTGAATTATTCATGGTTCCTATTTAACAAATATTGAACGACGAATGTACTACGGTGAATCCCCCGTGTCACAGCATTAACCGAAATAGTTGCACCACTAATTCCATCAATATCTTTCCCAACTTTATATGCTGATATTGTAGATCTTCCTGAAAATTGTTTCAACCAATGGATGTTGCCTACCTCCCCACCTATCGGCTCACGATATTTTATAATATGAGTCTGTTGGACCGTCCCTAAAGCATCATAAAATACAGCGAATGTAATGGGCTGGGATTTTCCTTTCACATGGTCTAAATAAGCCAATCCGACTAAAGAATCCTTTTGGGATATTTCCCAAATGTAAACATGATTCCGCTTAAATCGAAGTTTACTATTTTTTTCAGATTTGGATTTGATCTCGGGGGAAAGTGAAATCTTTTTATAGTGTATAGAAACAGAATCCCCGTAATGATTATAAATCAGAGATTCTGTTTTTTCTCTCAAACCGGCCGTCAAGGTTGTAACCATGACAACCAGCATCAAGAATATATTGAGTCGCTTATTTGAACCTAAGGATAGGATTGGTTTGTCTTGGGTTTTGGAACCATTCAACATAAGTGTCTCAATGTCTTCAATTAAAAATTGTACCCAACACCTACATTAATTTGCGTTATTGCTTCTTCGGCAGATTCAGTCTTATGTGTGCCATATTCAAATTTAAATGCAATGTTTGAAATGGGCCAATAAGTTAAACCAAAACGCTGAATTGTATAGTGCCGTCCAGCATCATCGTTCCCACGATTATAATCTGAATAGCGGGACCAAGGCATCAATTTGCCTTCAAGTCCAACAAGTCCTGCCACATTGTAGCCCAGATCCAAATAATATCCACCACTGGATGTATATTCCAGGGGATTGTTTTCGTAGGATATTGAGCCATATTCTAAAATAGCATAAAAATTATTTGCATCATACTTCAGGTTGAATTCTCCTAAACCAAACGATACAGTTGAATCTGGATTATTATCGATGGGAGCATTATGCATAGTATAAGATCCACCCACTCGTAATCCTAGGAATCCTGTATAGTTTAAGCTGAAATTTTTCACAAAATCGTAAGCAGTGGTTTTGTATCCTTTACCACGACCGCTGCGAATCCCAGCACCAATACTCTCTCCGTCCATATCTTCGAGCAAAGCCAATCTCCAATTAACACCAGCCATAGAACCATAAAGAGCAAAACCATTCCCAAACCAAGTGGTAGGAATCACATATTTACTGTATTCAGGACGCTCAACACTCACAAATAGTGGGGGTTCATGATATTCATTAATTAAGCCTACTGACGGAAGAATCACACCAACTTGCAAACCGAATTTTTCGGAATGATAATTCACAAATGCTTGTTCCAATTCCAGTTCACCTTCACCATCGGCCACAAAATTATGTTCTAATTCTAACTCAGATTTAAAAGACCAGTTTTCTGTCCAATTATATCCGTAATAAATAATGAAACGATGAAAATCCATTTTTGTGGAAACATCACCATCTCCTGTATTAGTTCTGTTATAATGAAGTTCACCATACCCACCAATACTATAGTTCTGCTCGAAAAAATCATCTTGTGCGAAAATCATACTCCCGGCCACAACTGTTAATAATAAAATACGTTTCATTTTTTTCCTTTTAATAATTGTAATAATTGATGAATCTTATTGTTATTGAGACTTAATCTCATTAAAAGTTAAAGGTTAAATAAAGAATGTGTAACCTTTTTTTTGATTCTTTCCCAATTATCTCCCTCGTTTACAAAGGAATCAATAAATCATTTGCATCATAATTACTTTCAGTATTAAAATAAACCGACCAGTCAGTCTATTTATGAACCAAGAAAAACAAGATCAGCGAAAAGACCAAATCCTAGAAGCGGCTTTGTCCGTCATTGTGGACAGTGGCTATGAACGTAGCCGGATGGATGATATCGTTCAATCATCCAAACTTTCCAAAGGTGCAATCTATTGGTATTACAAATCCAAAAAGGAAATATACCTGGCCCTTGTAGACCATTGGGTTAAACAATATAACGCTGGGTTTATTGATAACCTGAAAGCCCACCACTCCGCTTCTGAACAGCTAAAAGGATTATTTGATTATTTTTTAGATCAGTACGAAAAAGATCCATCAGCATTTAAGATATTAGTAGAATTTTGGTCTTTGAGTGGTCGGGATGCGGATTTTAATGAAAAACTTCAGAAAGTGTATTCAGAATTTCTGGAATACATTATAAAGATCATTCAGGATGGAGTGGATTCCGGAGAATTCAAAAATGTGAATCCGCGGATTACGGCCCTTTCAATCTTGATCAATATTGAAGGGATTAACTGGTTTACTCTTTTTGACAAATCCGGTGTGGAAGCACATGAATATATCCATACCATTTCAGATTTCATTTTGGCTGGCGTAAAAAAATAATAGGACACTATAATGACAGAAACAAAAAATATTAAACTTAATTCAGGTGGCCAATGGCTTACATCCCCGGTTGCAAATACTAAAGTATTTTGTAGAGAAACTTTTACAGAAGATCATCAAGATATAGATGCAATGATTCAAGAATTTGCGAAGGATCGCATTCTTCCCAATGTAGAAGCGATTGACAAATTAGACAAGGATTTAAGTCTAAAATTACTCCGGGAAATGGGAGAATTGGGACTCATCGGCGTGGATACGCCGGAAGAATATGGTGGCTCGGATTTAGATAAAATTACTTCATGTATAGTTTCAGAAGGTATGGCACGAGGTGGTTCTCCATCTTTTTCTTGTACTTTTTCGGTACAAACCGGAATTGGAAGTATGGGAATCGTCTTTTTTGGCACCCCAGCACAAAAAGAAAAATATCTCCCCAAACTCATGACAGGAGAATGGGTAAGTGCCTATGCCTTAACAGAACCAACAGCCGGCTCCGATGCTTTGGCCGGAAAAACAACGGCAGTGCTATCTGAAGATGGGAAATATTATATCATGAATGGTGATAAATCATTTATCAGTAACGGCAGTTGGGCTGATGTTTTTACAGTTCTTGTTCAAGTTGATGGGAATAAATTTTCCGGGTTTATTGTGGATCGTGATACAGAAGGATTTGAGGTTGGCGCTGAAGAAAAGAAAATGGGAATGAAAGGCTCGTCCACCACACCTTTAAAATTTACCAATGCTAAAGTTCCGGTTGATAATCTACTCTATAAAGTCGGGAAAGGTGCAGCCATCGCATTTAATGCATTGAATGTTGGCCGATATAAATTAGCTGCCGCTTGTATTGGTGGATCAAAAATAGGGATTGAGCACGCCGTTAAATATGCACTGGAACGTCGTCAATTTGGGCAACCCATTGCATATTTTGATGCCATAAAAGGAAAAATCGCTGATATGACGGTTCGTGTATATGCTGCCGATTCTATGCTTTACAGAACCGTGGGACTTATCCAAAGTGCTATTGATGCCTTGGACAAATCTGATCCGGAGTATTATAAAAAAATGGCTGAAGCGACAGAACGTTTCGCTATTGAAGCATCTATGGCAAAAGTATTTGGAAGCGAGTCATCAAATTTAATTGTAGATCATGCGCTTCAAATTCATGGTGGGAATGGATTTACAGAAGAATATCCACTAGCGCGAGCATATCGTGATGACCGGATCAATCGCATCTGGGAAGGGACTAACGAAATTAATCGAATGATTGTGACGGGCTACATGATGAAAAAAGTGCTCATGGAAGAAATTTCACTCAGGGATTATTTGAAAGGTGTGGACGATTTTCTGGCGACAGAATCTCCCGATATTGAAGAAGATTTATTTCAGTCAGAAAAATTCGCTCTTGAATCAGCAAAACGTTTGGCATCCATGGTTTTTCAGGAAGCATTGTGCGAATACGGACAAGACCTGAAACACGAGCAACAGTTGAGTGAAGCATTGGCAGATATTTTCACTTACATCTATACGGCTGGTTCAGTCATCTCCCGTGCAAGGCAAAGTCAATCTTCAAATGGGATTTCCAACATGAGTTCCGTTATCGCAAGAATCTTTACGGCTGAATCTTTATTAGATGTGAAATCCTTATCTAATATCTGTTTGAATAAAATTTTCAAGGAAACAATTCCTGATTATTTTAAAGATACTGTAATCCAATTAGAGTCCCGGATGACACTCAATACAGATACGATTTCTCTTAAACAATCTTTGGCTGACTTTATGTACAGCAAAAATAACTATCCATTTTAAAAGGAAAAAATCATGAAAATATATTCATTAAAAAATATTGTTCCCTGTTTAAACAATTCTAAAAAACTGACCAGAAAATTGTCACTCATTCATTTAGAAGATTTCGATCTGAATGAATTTTTATATCATCGCGAAACTCGTTCATAAGGAGAAAGTATGTCTGAATCTGTTATTATTGATGCTGTCCGTTCACCCATTGGTGTAAAAAACGGAAACATGGTTGGAATTCGCCCCGACGATCTTGCTGCCCAAGTGGTAAAGGGATTGTTGGCGCGGAATGAAAATGTTTCATCCGATGAAATTGAAGATTTAATATTGGGTTGTGCCTTTCCTGAAGGTCCCCAAGGAATGCTTATGGCAAAAGGTGTGGCCATTCTCGCGGGCATTCCGGAAACTACCGGTGGTGCTGTGGTAAATCGATTCTGTGGTTCTTCCATGGATGCGGTTCATCAAATTAGTACCAAGATTGAATCGGGAGATATTGAAGTAGGAATTGCTGCAGGCGTAGAAGATATGTTTTCTGTCCCTATGGGCGGATTCAATCCCGATTTTCACCCGGAATTAGCCGAGCAAGAATATTATATCGGCATGGGCGAAACAGCAGAAACGTTAGCTGAAGAAGGCAAAATTGATCGAGAGGCTCAAGAAGAGTTTGCTATGGAATCCCATACCAAAGCATTGGATGCCCAAACCAATGGACGATTTGACAATGAGATAATCCCCATTGATGTTTACGGAGAAGTCACGGTAGAAAAAGACGAGGGTCCTAGGGAACCCAATTTAGAAAAGATCAAAAGTTTGAATCCTGCTTTTATTGAAAATGGCACGATTACTCCCGCTACTTCCAGTCCGATTTCTATTGGTGCCGCAGCAGTATTGATTACCAGCCGTGAATTTGCAGAAGCAAACGGACTTAAGATTCGCGCCACAATAAAAGGTAGATCAGTTGCTGGTGTGGATTGGAAAAGAATGGGCATAGGTCCACTTCCTGCTACAAATAAAGTACTTGAGAAAACAGGATTATCCCTAAGTGATATTGATGTAATTGAACTCAATGAAGCATTTTCTGCCCAATCTCTTTATGTGATTGAGACCGGCGGTTGGGATAAATCGAAAGTTAATTTGAATGGGGGTGCAATCGCTTTGGGGCATCCACTGGGCTGTTCCGGAGCACGAATTATTACCACCTTACTTAACGTAATGGAACAACAAAATGCGAAAACCGGGCTGGCCACAATGTGTATCGGTTCCGGACAAGGCATTGCAACCATAATAGAACGATAAGGGAAAATTATGTCTCAAAATATTGAAAAAGTTGCTGTTTTAGGCGCGGGTGTAATGGGTGCACAAATTGCAGGACATCTTGCCAATGCAGGCATCCCATCTTACTTATTTGACATCAATGATAAATTTGCAAAAAAAGGAATTGATGCACTTACATCCTTGAAACCGGCTCCACTTTATAAACCAAAAAATTCGGAATTGGTGAAACCCTGTACCTATGAAAATGATATTGAAAAAATCGCTGAAGTGGACTGGGTTTTGGAAGTCGTTGTAGAACGTTTAGACATCAAGGAACAAGTTTACCAAAATGTACTTCCTCATTTAAAGGATACTGCAATTCTTACATCCAATACATCTGGAATTCCATTAGCTGATTTGACTGCAAGCCTTCCTGATGATTTGAAAAAGCGATTCATGATAACTCACTTTTTCAATCCGCCCAGATATATGCAACTGTTGGAATTGGTTCGGGGAGAACAGACATCCGATGAGACCTATAATACAATGGTTGAATTTGGTGAATCCGTTTTGGGAAAAGGGATTGTCCATGCCAAAGATACACCCAACTTTATAGGAAATAGGATCGGTGTGTATGGCATGATGCTGACCATGAATCTTGCCATTGAGCAAGGTCTTACTATTGAAGAAGTGGATAAACTCACAGGCCCCATTTCTGGACGCCCCAAAAGTGCCACTTTCAGGACCGCTGATGTTGTAGGATTAGATACAATGTGTCACGTATCCAAAACAACCTATGAAAAAGCATTAGATGATGAAGAACGAGACATGTTTAAAATTCCCGACATTTTAAATCAGCTCGTTGATTCCGGTCGATTAGGACAAAAAACAAAAGCTGGTTTTTATAAAAAGAATGAAGATCGTACCATTTATTCTGTCGATTTTAAAACCGGGAAATATTCCCCGCAGGAGAAAGTCCGATTTGATTGTTTTCGGATTGCAAAAGACCGCCAAAAACTTCCGGATAAATTGAAAGCTCTTTGTTATGGTGACGATCGTGGTAGCAAATATTTCTGGGAGATTACGGCAAAAACAATGATCTATAGCGCGAATCGAATTCCAGAAATTTCTGATGATATTGTCAATATTGACAATGCCTTGAAATGGGGATTTGGTTGGGAAATGGGCCCCTTCGAAAGTTGGGATGCTATTGGCGTTCAAAAATCTGTGGATCGGATGAAAGCGGAAGGGAAGAAAGTTCCGTCCTGGGTTTTGGACATGTTAGATGCTGGTCGTGATACTTTCTATACTACTGAAAATGGTAAACGGACGTATTGGTGCCCAATTGGTAAGCACCCCGTCACAATTGAATCCAATCCAAAAGTGTTGAATCTACCCATTCATAAAACAAGTGGTAAAACACTGAAACGTGATTTAAGTGCCAGTATTAATGATTTGGGTGACGGTGTCTTGAATGTTGAATTCCATTCTATTTTGCAACCGACGCTGAATCCTATCGACGGATCTTATATTGAAATGATTAATCTTGCCTTGGATTTGATTGAAGCGGGTGATTATAAAGCGATGGTGCTAGGACATCAAGGCGCGAATTTCTGTGCCGGCGCCAATTTGAATCTCATTTTGGAATTATGCAAAAACCAAATGTGGGATGAGTTGAATATGGCCATAAAAGTTCTTCAGGATACAACCCAGAGAATTCGATTCTCCAAAGGGCCCGTTGTGGCTGCGCCGTTTCAGTTAACACTGGGTGGTGGTGTAGAACTTGTTCAACCAGCAGCACATCGAGTGGTGGCGGCAGAAACGTACATGGGACTTGTGGAAGTTGGCGTTGGACTCATTCCCGGTGGTGGCGGAAATCTACGTATGATCTTGAATGCTATGGACGGTGGTACAGGTCGCATGGGCGCTTTTCAAAAGATTCAAAAAACATTTGAAGTTGTTGGCTTTGCAAAAGTTGCGACCAGCGCTGATGAGGCAAAACATCTCGGTTATTTAAAAAAGGATGATACAATTGTCCTTAATCGAGATCACTTAATTCAAACTGCAAAAGATAAAGCACTGGAATTGGCTGATGGCTATGAAGCGCCAAGCTATCGAGACGATCTGAAACTCCCCGGTGCCGGTGGGCGTACCGCCATGTCCATGGCTTTAAAAGGATTTAAGATGCAGGGCAAAATCTCTGAACACGATTTAATGATCGGGGAAAAATTGGCTTTTGTCATGACCGGTGGAGATAAAGCGGGACTCACCAAAACAGTCGATGAACAATATATCCTGGATATTGAACGGGAAGCATTTGTTTCACTGGCGGGAGAAAAACTGACCCAGGATC
>JAPYRR010000048.1 GCA_029936885.1 Fidelibacterota bacterium
TATGAAAATGGTTGCTTACGAATTGATTAAATGATTAACCGCATCACATTACTACATCAAGCCCCACATTCGTGGGGTTTTTTGTTTGTGGGATGATGTGTAGATTCGGTTAAAATTTGACATGAAAATAATCATAAAACTTATATTCGTATTTCTAGCTGGTACTTTACTCGGGATGGTGGTAAACATGGGATTAATCGTAACTGGATATCGGTTAATTCCTTTTGCAGATGGCATGAATCCTATGAATGCCACACTCTGGGAAATTAAATATTTTATATTCCCATTTCTTGCACGCGCCATTGGGACATTAGCAGGTGCATTCTTCGTTGCTAAATTTGCAAGCAAGTATCAAATGGTTTTCGCTTACTCTATAGGAGTATTTTTTCTTTTAGGTGGAATATCTATGGTTTTTATTATGCCTGCACCTGTTTGGTTTATTGTAGCAGACCTTTCCTTGGCTTATTTACCGATGGGTTGGTTGGGATGGAAATTAAGTGGGCAAATTAACCATAAATGATATTTACAGAACCTAAAAATAAATATTCCTTTTTGATAGATAGTGAGATTTTATAAATAAACCATCCTGAAATATTTTTGAATGAAAAAAGAAATCAGAAATAAATCTAAAGATATAGATCCTAACGAAATTGTAAAACTCGTTAGCGATGACGGGCAATCAAAAAAACTTGAAGATACGGAAACCATTATTAAGAAAAGTAAGGCTAAACCTTTATTTAGTAAAAACGTGAATGATGAATCCGAACGCGGGTGGGATTAAATTAATAAACGTTAAATAATTAAAAACATTATAGGGCAACAATAATGAACTTCAATAAAAAGTCATACGATTTAGAGAATCTCCCCAACTGGCTTACCTTTCTGCGGGATGATGTAAAATTAACCTCTCTCGGAATGGGGTTTGCACGCTTACCCAAAGGTCAGGGCTACACTTTTATCCATAAACATGAAAATCAAGAAGAGATTTATATTGTACTCGATGGTAAAGGGATTATTTATTTAGATGGAGAATTAATAGACCTAAACCCGGGAGATGTGGTCCGTGTTAATCCGGAAGTATATCGTGCATTGAAAGCGGATGATGAAAGCGAACTGGTTTGCCTGATTGTAGGCGGGTTACCGGTGGAAGGATTTCCCAGATCGACTAAAAGTAGTACCCTTATCGATGATGGGATTCCGGACTGGGATCATTTGCCGCCCTGGTGTGAAGGGAATGAAAAAATCATTGAACTGAATAAAAAGATCAGGGCTCAACGAGAAAGTAAAAAATAAATTCATTCTATTATTTTCAACCCCCTTTGTTCCCCCCTTATACAAGGGGGGAACAAAGGGGGTCACAATCATAGGTTGTTAAAAATCATGGGTGTTACTTTTTGAATAAATAGATTATATGATCTTCAAACATTTCATTTATTTCAGGGAAGTTTTTTTATTTTAGGGATTAGTTCCAATGATATCAAAAATAAAAACGATCAGTATTGTCCTCATGAGCCTGCTCTATATTGGAGGGGGGTTGAATCATTTTTTCAATCCAGATTGGTATGTGCGTATCGTGCCGCCAATCTTACCATTTAAACCTGCAATAGTTTACCTAAGTGGATTATTTGAGATCATATTAGGAACGATGCTCATATTTCCAAAAACAAGGTTCATTGCCGGTTGGGGACTCATTGTACTACTTCTGGTAATATTCCCCGCAAATATCTATGTTGCTTTAACCCAGGGTGAAGCAATGGATACCACCCCCATAATTGCCTGGGCCAGACTTCCCTTCCAATTTGTATTCATTGCACTTGCCTATTGGCATTCAAAGAAATAAGAAGCATCTCCTTATAAAATAGTTGCTTATTGCTTTAAGCCTGAATTATTCGCCACACTTCGACTCCGCTCAATACAGGCAAAAGGCACAAAAATCATAAAAGACTATTATTGATGAAGGTATGAACAGAAGTGATTATATAATTTTAATTTTGAACTTCATATTTTGTAATACACACAATAATTACATTTGTTGATTTTATCAATAAACTGATGAATTAATGAGGGTAGGATGAGGGATAAATCGATCAAAATAATTTTAAATCGTATATACTTTATTCATTACTTTAGGGTAACAATTATGACAGGATCCATTATGAAATACACATTATTGATAATCACATTTGCATTATCCGTTCTTATTGCGAAAGATAATACAGTTCTTCTCAAAGTAGATGGCATGCAATGCAGTTACTCCTGCGCTGGCAAAGTTAGCTCCATTGTCCAAAAAATTGACGGCGTCAAGGAATGCGTTGTTGACTTTGACAAAGGGATAGCCACCGTTGTTTTCGATGACCAGAAATTGGAACCAAAAGATATCGTGGCAGGTCTTAGCAGTAGCACAGCCTATAAAGTGACCGAATTCAAAGAAGACCAAAATACAAAAGAACCAACGCAAATTTAAATATCTATTTTCCCCTGCAATAAAAAACCCCACATCCGTGGGGTTTTTTATTGAAAGTATGATCAGTAGATTTTGATGTGAAATGTTTATCTTGTTCTCATAATTGGAAAAGGACTAAATGGATCGAGTACGTATCTTTTTTAAGCAGTTGTCCAGAATGTGGCAGTCGTCGAATTGTAAGAAATGATTTTATTCTTTTTCTCAAAAACAGACTAAAATCATTGCTGCACAGAAATTAAAACATGATGAATCGCATCATATCCAATCAGTTGATTAATTTATTTTAATGAATTACCTCCTTTTCACAATTATCAACAACGCTTTCAACCTTCTACAAATGCTGATCATGATCCGTGTTATTCTAAGTTGGATTCCCCATGATCCATACAATCAGTTTATCAAACTTCTATATCAAATTACAGAACCCATTTTGAAACCTGTCAGGGAAATATTACCCATGCAAAGTTTGGGTATGGACTTTTCTCCAATCGTGGCCTTTTTTCTTTTAGGATTTATAAAAAAAATACTTTTGATGGCGGTTTAAAAAAAGTATGTTTTAAATAAAATGAAAAAGACAACCTTTTTTACACCATTTGTAATGATATTATTAATTGTCCTGTTTACACCCGTTTTGGCTGTTGAATATAATTCAACAATTGCATCCATTGATCAATTTGAAAAGGAGCAGCCAAAGGATAAATGGATTGCAATTGATAAAGTACAGCATTTCTCCTACAGTTGTCTCGTTGCACTGGGCATTCAATATGTTCTTGTTAATAAAATGGAAATGGATGAGACTTATGCTATGCCGGTTTCTTTAGGACTTAGTTTTGTGGCGGGCGTTTCCAAAGAGATCCAAGACAGTAAAAGTAAGAATGGTTTTTTTAGCAGGAAAGACCTTGTGGCAAACGGATTGGGAATTATATTCGCAAGTTTGATTATCTCAATTCCTTAAATGGATAATCTATATTACATTACCACTGCGATAATTGAATTAAAGGAACTAACACAATGAAAAATATTACACAAATTATAATTGTAACCTTGGTTGCACTTAATCTGTCCTTTGCCGGTTGTGGATCTTGTTCAGTCACCAAAAAGACTGCCACTATAATACCATCATCTCAGGATCTCGTTGTAGCTGTCGGTGAAAATGGAGTCGTCAGCGGAATGGTTCGAACATCTTGTGGGATGTGCAACTTTGGTATGAAAAACCAAAAATCATGTAGTCTGGCTATTCAAATTGGTGAAAATGCCTATGATGTTGAGGGAACAAAAATGTCCGACCATGGTGATTCACATGCAAAAGATGGTATGTGCAATGCAGTTCGAGTGGCAAATGTGGTTGGCATGATTAAAGACAATGTGTTTGTGGCAGATGAATTTGAACTTCAAAACAACTAATTTCATTAAAACCCGGAATCTATTTTGAACTCTAAACTAGGACGGAATGATCCTTGTCATTGCGGTAGTGGTAAAAAACTCAAGGCTTGTCATGGAAAGTCTGGAGACAAAACTTCCCAAATTCTGGTCATGGGTGTTATTGTAGTATTACTCCTATTTTGGTTTTTCTTTTTTGAATCACCATCCAAGGAAGCAGTGGCTACTTTTACACCCAGTCCCTTTGTTCCACAAACACAAGCTGGAACACCTACTCCATCGGAGGAAGTACCACCGGGGAAAATATGGTCTCAAGAGCATGGACATTGGCATGATGACCCATCCGTCGCACCTTCCCTTCCAAATGTTCAATCACTTATTGAGCCAAAATCCCAACCACCTGGCATTGCACCAGAGGGGAAAGTATGGTCAACGGAACATAATCACTGGCATAATAAACAGTAATTTAATTATCGGATTCAAGATCTGATAAAAAGTCCACGACACCCTTTGTATCTGAACGATAGATACATTTGTCATTTTTAGATTTAATCTGATAATCGTAAAACGGATCGTAATAGTTCCTAAGTAATTGAATCACCCAATCTTCGTGATAATAATTATTTGAGTCCAAAATGGCTTTATCCATTTTGGTACGTATTTCTTTAAATATATCTCCTCCCAACCGTTTTTGAATCTTTGAAAGGGATGATCGAAGGGAGATTAATAAGTCTTCTTTAGGTATCCCATTCCGTAAAGGTGACTGTACGTAATCTTCAATAATATTTTGCACCCGTTCATCTAGAGATATTTCTAAAATAACCAATTTAGATTCTTTCATTCGGGTAAACCATGTGTTGGGTATTGCCAGCCTTCCAATGGTCCGAGATTCATCTTCTAAAACTAAGGTTTGATTTTCATGACGAAGATAATCCAGGGCCAATCGATTCTCAAAATTGATGGGGGTGGGTTGCGGTGAGAAAAATCCACCAAATGCAGACCCCCGGTGTTCAGCATGTTTTTCTAGATCAATTGAAGATTTTAATTTATTCAATATCACCGTTTTACCTGTTCCGGTTCGTCCCCCCAGAATGATCCACCGTTTCGAATCGTTTTTAACTGAATCAAGAATATCTATGCATGTTTGTCTCAACATTTTGAACCCACCTTCCACAAGAGAAATATCGATATTAACTTCTTTTAACCACTCTTTTGCAATGTTGGACCGTTGGCCGCCCCGAAAACAATAGATCCATGAATTTGGGTTATTTTCAATAAAGTTTTTCCAAGTAATAATTCTGGACTCTTTAAGAGTTCCCGAAACTAAAGTGTATCCCAATTGGATCGCAGCTTCACTTCCCTGATGTTTAAAGGTTTTTCCAACTTGAGCCCGTTCATCATCGGTAAGAATTGGAAGATTAATACTTTGTGGAAATGCACCTTTGGCAAATTCAATGGGTGATCTTAAATCAATTAAAGGTATGTTGGATCTCAACAGATCAATATAATATTTCACTGGGATATCCCTTTAGGAATTACTGTGTTCCTTTATTTCTTTTCAATTGAAAAAAATCCTTTAGGATTGCAGTGCAATTCTTTTCTTCTATCCCACCTTGAACTGTTGTTCTACTATCTAGACGGCGATCCCCACATAATTGGTACAATGACCCGCAACATCCTTTTTCTTCATCATAGGCCCCGAATATTAAGTGAGATACACGTGAATTAATTATTGCACCTGCACACATAGGGCAAGGTTCTTTTGTCACGTATAATGTTGTCCCGTTCAATCTCCAGTCTTTTAGGGTTCCTGCTGCTGCTGTGATTGCTAGAATTTCTGCATGAGCTGTGGGGTCATTTAATCGTTCTCGTTGATTGTGTCCTCTACCTATGATCTTTCCATCTTTGACTACAATCGCACCGACAGGGACTTCACCCATTGAAAAAGCCTTTTCTGCTAGGCGAAAAGCATCCTTCATCCAGTCAGAATGGCCCTTCCTGGATGGGAATAATTCGGACAAGTCCGACATTTATGAATCTTGGATTGATTTCTGGAGAGTAACGAGATGATCTGCCAAGGAAGCTCTTCCCTGTACCATATCATAATCCACATCCACAACAACAGTTGAACCGATGTCTTTATATATTTGATTAATGGACTCTTGACAATTTTCAAATAATCCCAGCCGGAATTCTGAAATAGCAAGGATGAGCCTTACATCAATGTAATTGGTCTTAACATTATGTGAAAAAGACCACAAGTTCGCTTCCCCTTCTAAAAGGTTAATATTACTAAAGAAATAATTACAATAGATCCGTGCAGATGTATCATTCCCAACTGCGTTATACGCAAATGCTAATCCTGCATAAAAATCCATGGTCACTTCCCGGACAAATACAGAATCTATTGACAGGTATTTACCAAAATAATGAATGGATGAGTCCGGTTGGCGAAGTATTCCCATGGTCCATCCCATTCCATTATACCCATCGTAATAATTTGCATCTTTTTTAACTGCATCCGTAAACCATGAACGAGCACCTACAAAATCATTGGCTTCATACAAGGTCCACCCATAATCGGAAAGGTCCTCTTCAGATGGAATAATATTTCCACGACAATTAAAAAAGATTGTCGTGCAAAAGATAATCCATAATAGAGATTGAATATTTTTAAACTGTTTCATTATTTTAGAAGCATCATTTTTTTATTTTTAACAATTCCGGTTTGAGTAATCAATTGGACGAAATAAATCCCGGAAGTACTAGGCTTTCCTACTTTATCTTGACCATTCCACTGAATCTTATATTGGCCGATTTGATCTTGATCTTTGACCAATGTTTTCACATGTTGACCCAGAAGGTTAAAAATATTAATTGAAACATTTTGTTGAAGGCCATCCATCAGACCAATATCATATTTAATGGTTGTGACAGGATTAAATGGGTTTGGATAATTCTGATGAATACTGGTTACTTCAGGAACAATAATAGTTTTGGGTCCCAGTTTAAAATAACCGGATTTTTCACCATATGTGAAAATTGTACCATTGTGTGTTAGTGAGGGTAATTCCTTCCATGTAACTCCATTATCCCGACGATAAATTGCAAGATCATTTCTCTGACTACTTATTCTGATCTCAATAGGTTTCTTAAATCGATAATTTTCATTACCCATGACATAGGATGCCTGGTCACTAAAATCATGAGAAAATAAAGATGAATCTACAATCAAAAAAGTTTGATCATACGGAACGGTTCCTGGATCACCAGCCACAGTAAAGCGACCATCGTCACTTGACCCAAACCATCGATCTGATTTTCTGGCAGCTGCCAAGGTAAATGCTTCACTGATAAGTGTGTCACCCACTTCACCAACGGCATGGATGTCAAATGAGTAGGTTCCCGAAATAGAGAAATTAAAATCACCTGACCATGTATATGCAGCTATTGTATCCAAGTCTACATCTTCGCTTTGAACCTCTAATGATAAGTTTGTGGTCTTAGATACTGTATCCACAACAATCACTTGAATGAATTGACTAAAAGCATTGTTTTGAACAACGGCTATGGATAAATGCGGTCGGGGCACTCGAATCACATCCAAAGTAAATGAAGCTGTATCCGACGCTTCTTCATCCGAAACAATCACCTGAATCGTAGCATCCTGAGACCATAATAATGATGGTGTAAACAAGACTGAGTCACCGGGATTATGAGAGATAAAAGTTGATGGTGAAATAGTGATCTTATCCTCATTCGTTGTTGCAATTACCGTAAATGTTAATGATGAATCATCTATATCTGTAGTAAATGCAGAAAAATCGAGTTTTATTGAACCATTTTCCAACACTTCTACCAAGGGTAAAGTCGTAATAACAGGTGGGTCATTCTTTGGTAAAATATTTACAAGAATAGTATCTCTAGATTCTGCACCTTCTATATCCTGAACAATAAAAATAACTCTATGGTTTGATCCAAAATAATTTGAATCACTATTGAAATAGGCATAATACTCACCTGTTGAAACAGTATCAATCGCAACCGAAAGCAAAGGATTAATGGACCGAGTTTGATTGATACGATCTACACTTCTCCTAGATAATGTTGGTATTTTTCCGTTTACATTTGACGGATTAAATCCAAGGTACTCCCTCGTTAATCTTGCATGAATATTCCAAGGTGTTCCCGGACCAATAATAACCTGACCTAGTGGATAATCTTCGTCGAGTTGCGCTGTATCAAGAACGATCGCCTGCCAGGTCATATCTGTTGTATCGTGATTATCCACATCAGAGACATAGCTGGTTAAATTGATCTTTACCGTATCTGTTTTATCTTCGATCCATTCTAATGCATTATCCGGTGGTAATATGGTTACGACTGGAGTATCATTTACAGCAACCACAGTTAGGGCGAAGGTCAGGGAATCCACAAATTCATATTTGTCCGTCACTTTCACCTTCATCACATAGGTTCCTGTATCATCCTGTGTGGGCACCCAATTCATTATTCCAATAGAATCAATCGTGGCCACATTGGCTGTGGCAGGATTCCCAATAGTTCGTGTGGTTGTGAGCACATATAAAAATGAATCACCTTGCATGGTAGCCAGATCAGGATCCGAAACCAGCACAGTATCGATAGAATCCCAGGGAACATCTTCAAAAAGGGTTTTTTCTAAAATTGTGGCAATATCCGGTTTTGAATTTTTTCGAACCAACGTATCTGCTCTCAATGTGTCAGAGATATTTCCAGCCACGTCAAAAGCTCGAACATGGGCGATATAGGTATTATTATGCTCAAGAAATAATGTCAATTCGTAAGGCACAGCAGGAAATGGAACTGTATCCCAGCCATAGAATTCATTAATGGAATCTGTACCAACTTTTTCGATTGCCAATTCATAACGATCTGTACCCGAAGCGAATTCTTGGTCGCCTGCATCTAAAAATACCGACCATTGAATTGAAACAAGATCACTAGAGATCAGGGTATCCAAGGTTGTGAAATTCCCACCCGTAGCGGACCCCATGACAGGTTTGCCTGCATCATAGACAAATGTTGTGAAGCTCTCAGACCCATTTGTTATATTCCCATTCCTGTCAGTGATCACACCGCGGATCATAATAGAATCACCCAGTAGCAGGTCTGTGCCATCGGGCATTTGCGATAGTATACTATCATTCGTCCTGAAAAATTTAACAGATTCTCCACTGGTGGTTATGCTGTCCTGGGGCGCAATGGTTTTCCAAGTTAAACCTCGGGTAATATTGAAGAGCTGAATATCAACTTTTCCACCAAGGTACAAGGTTGAATCAACATTAGGTGCTACCAGCGGTAATCTCACCTCAATACTGTCTGTAATTCCATTCAACCATCCCTGGACAGGATTTTGGCCATGAACATTAACAGATCCAGTGGTAAATGCGGCTGGGTGTATATTATCCACCAAAAATAGATCCGAACCAACAAATAATTCTACATCATTTCCTGCCCTGTCCTTTGCAGTAAGGGTTGCATGAAAGGGCCCATCGTTATTCTCGCCATCTGCTAAGGTAATATTATAATACCAGATGGTACTGTCTAAACTGCTTGAGTCAGAAATAACATTCTGAACCGTATCACCGCCTGCAGTTCCTTCATTATACCAATAGGACAATACGGGTACAGGAACTGTACGTGAAATGGGTTCATTTATACTCACGGTTATTAATATATTCTGGTCAGCAATTCCAATATTGGTTAAGGTTGAATCTGCATCGTTCTTATAGGAGAACGTTGCTTCAGGGATCACATTATCAATAAAAAGAGTATCAAGGTAAAAACCACCGGCTATACTATTCTGGGCATAATCTATCGTAGCAGCCGTATTGAACCATACGTGAACCATCCCATCATTTGCTATATCGGCAGGCGCAGTAAATGGGTATGTCCATATGGAATCTTCTTCAGCAGAAACAGTCATTTCTCCCTGACTTATAGAATTAGAGTCGGAACCGAAATATAGAATGATCTCTGGAGTGGCAAGCATTTTTTCTGAAAAGGTTACCGTGGCAATAACATTTGTACCATCACTAGCATATTGCCTGTCAAATGATACATTGCCCCAAGGAGCGGATGTATCATAGGTTACATTTCGAACGGTATCTGAGCCAATGTTCCCTACACTATCTACCGAAGCAAAAATCAAGTGATAGGATGTACTATCATCTAATCCTGCAACAATGGCAGGTTGATTTATAATATCAGCAACAGCATGAGTTCCTGAATCCAATTCTGCACCAACCAGGTCAACATTAAAGTCCGTACCCGGACCCTTGATCTGTTTAAAAAGAACATTCGCGGAATCAAGAGTACCCGTCGCTTCATCAATGTAATACCCAAGCTGCATTCCACCTTCTTTCACAAATGAATCTTCTCCCGGGGATACTAAGGTATCCGCAATGACAGGTGCCGTATTATCAACAAGGAATACATTATTTGTTACATAAGTAAAATCATTGTTTTGGGCTAAATCAGACCCGGAGGACGTGAAGGTGATTAATCCATCACTTGCAGAACCGGCTGGTAGAATAAAAGAATAATACCAGGTTGAATCATCATCCGTGGATGTGAACGATTGCTCATCTGTTGACGCATCCGCATAAGTCGCAGTTAATGTGGGGGCTAAGGTTGTAAGGTCAGCATTCTCGTCCCAGTCTGCCGTGACAGTAATTACATCTGCGTCCTTTCCTAATAAAGGCGGATCGTTGTTTGATGTTGTATTATCATAAGTGAAAGTTATTGTCGGAGAACCATTATCAATGACCAAACCCTTCTTTCCAGTTACATCGGCAGAATCAATTGGGTTTCCAGCACGGTCAGTTGCAGTGACCCATACCAAGACAAATCCATCATCTGTAGCATTATCCGGCATTGGCAAATCAAAGGTCCAAACTGTACTGTCAGCACCAACAGCCATAAAGGTATCAACCACACCCATTCCACTTTGGAATTCAGCATGGAGATGGGGAATGGTATCTGTTTCAGAAAATCCATACGCATTTTCTGAAAAGGTTGCAGTAACAGTTACGGTATCATTCTGGTTTGCAGTTAGTACCGAATAGGTCATGACTGCATTATCATGGGGAACGTTATCGATCATAGTTGTGACTGAGCTTTCCCCCTGGTAGGTCGCATTTCCTGCAATATCAGTCAATAACGATCTGTAATAAAGTATTTCTCCTGTTGCTGCACTGGGTAAAGTCCAAATTATTGAAGTATCGATATCTGTCCTGATATACCCATCTGCAATATCACCGGAACTGACATTCTGTGAGCCTCCAATATTGGTAAACGGAACTACACTTTCAAATCGAGCCTGCACCTGGACCTTACCGTTCAACATGGTATTATCTGCCAAGGATAAAGTAGTAGAAACTGACATAAATTGATTTGTACTATTCATATATCCAGGAACAATAATACTATCTACACCGATTACTTGACTGATCCCAAGATCAGCGGGAAGGATTTCGTCAATTGTAAGACTGGCAGTTGAAACTCCGCCTTCAGTAAAGTTCCCGGCACGGTCTGTGACTGTTGCGGAGATAGTAATAACTGCATCTTCTGCCCAACTTGAATGATTCTCAATATCCGTTGCATCCATGGAGATTGTTACTGTGGTATTAATTTCACTATCTAGTATTGTG
>JAPYRR010000049.1 GCA_029936885.1 Fidelibacterota bacterium
TGGCTGTTAACCACCAGGTCGGGGGTTCGAGTCCCTCCTCCGGAGCAAAAATGCCTTTTCGCCTTTTTGCGAAGAGGCATTTTTATTTTATGGGTAAAGATGAGTCTTTACCCACCGTAGCTTTAGCGTAGGAGGGCCTCCTCCGGAGCTCGATGATAACAGGACATGGAAAATTCATGTCCGTTTTTTTATTTCTTTTATTTAAATCCATAATTACCCCAAATTCGTATTATTAATTTCATACTAAAGGTGATTTGCTAATGGCATTTAAAATTCGACCCTATAAAGAGTCAGACCATGACATGGTTTATGAAATCTGTTTAAGAACAGGAAATTCGGGGAAAGGGGCAGAACATTTGCACGATGACCCGTTGATTTTGGGGCATATTTATGCAGGACCCTATATCACTCTTGAGCCTGAATCGGCTTTTGTTGTTGAAGATGACATAGGTGTTTGTGGTTATATCATCGGTGCTATAGATACAAAATCCTTTTTTAATAAAGTCAAATCAAATTGGCTTCCAAATCTTCAGAATCAATATAAAGATCCAACTGAAGAATCAAAACCATGGAATAAAGATGAAAAATGTATACACCTTCTTTTTCATCCTGAAACACCGCTGGATTTACCTGAATATCCATCCCATTTACATATTGATCTCTTAACCCGTGCACGGGGTCAAGGATTAGGAAAAATAATGATGGACCATTTTCTAAAGAATCTAAAAGATCGTGGATCAAAGGGTTTACATCTCGGGTTGGGCAAAAAGAATCAACGTGCGTACAACTTTTATAAAAAATATGGGTTGACAGAATTAAAGAGAAATTCAGATACCATTTTCATGGGAATTTCATTTGAATAAATTTTCATATTTAACATTGGAGAAAAGATGAAGAATCTCTTGCCATCCATCCTTATTCTATCATTTCTAATTGCAGGATCAAAACCCCGAGCTCGTGATTTGGGCATTCCATTTGATGGCACACCCGGCCCCTTAAATGCCATCACCGATGTGGCAGGTGTCCAAGTTGGACATACTACTATAATTGAAGGGTCGGGAAAACTCGTTCAGGGTAAAGGTCCAATTCGCACGGGTGTTACGGCAATATTACCAAGAGGAGATCGCAGTTTGGATGACCCTTGTTTTGCCGGCTGGTTCTCCTTGAATGGCAATGGCGAAATGACAGGCACCACTTGGATTGAAGAATCAGGCTTTGCTGAAGGTCCCATCATGATTACCAATACGCATAGTGTTGGCATTGTCCGGGATGCAGTTATTTCCTGGCGAGCCAACCAAGGTTCTGCAGATGCCAGTGGATATTGGTGGTCACTGCCCATTGTGGCTGAAACATGGGACGGGTTACTCAATGATATTAATGGATTTCATGTAAAAGAGAACCATGCCCACGATGCAATTCGAAATGCCAAAGGCGGCCCAGTTCAAGAAGGCAATGTAGGAGGCGGGACTGGGATGGTTTGCCATTCTTTCAAAGGTGGAATTGGAACAGCTTCCAGAATTGTTAATATTAAGGGACAAAATTATACATTGGGTGTATTGGTTCAGGCGAATTATGGTGGTCGCAAAAACCTGACTATTGCCGGTGTACCCGTTGGAAAGGAGATTACGGATCTTATGCCACGGGACAGTTATGAATCAGGGAATGAGGGGGATGGATCTATCATTGTTATTTTGGCGACAGATGCACCTTTATTGGCGCACCAAATGAAACGTCTCGCGAGACGGATTCCCATGGGAATTGGAAAGGTGGGTGGTTATGCCCATGATGGGTCCGGGGATATTTTTGTCGCTTTTTCAACCGCAAACCCAAATGTGGCTTTTTCTGATAAAAAGGTGAATGTTGAAATGTTGCCAAACTGGATGATTTCTCCACTTTTTGAAGCTACGGTTGAAGCTGTAGAAGAATCCATTATAAATGTCCTTTGTGCTGCGGAAGATCTAGAAGGGATCAATGATAATAAAGTTTGGGCGTTGCCGCATGATAGACTCATTCAAATAATGAAAAAGTATAATCGCATCAATTGATCCTTATCAATCGACCCTTAAATTCTTGCTCCTATCATGTTTAAAAGGCATCCCAAAAACCCGATCATTTCATCCAAGGATATAGTTTCATCCAATCCGGAATTGAAGGATGTGTCATCTGTTTTTAATCCGGGTGGTATACAATTTGGTGATAAAATATTATTGTTACTTCGTGTCCAAAATAGGGGACGAGAGACATTCCTTGTAAAAGCGATAAGTACTGATGGTGTTCAATTTGGAATAGAAAACGAGTATATCCAAATTAATGGATTGGATAAGATAGACGAGACTGTATTCCATATTTATGACCCAAGGATCACAAAAATGGGTGATACCTATTATGTTTTTGCCGCTATGGATGTGGTGGGGAAATGTTTATTGGGCATTTTTAAAACATTGGATTTTACATCCTTGGAATTTTTAGGTTTTACTGGTGATGAAGACAATCGCAATGGCGTACTTTTTCCTGAAAAAATTCATGGAAAATATGCTCGATTTGATCGGCCTAATAAAATGAAAGTTGAAAGTGGCGTTACTACGGGGAGCCAAATCTGGTTTTCTGAGTCTGAAGATCTCATCCATTGGGAATCAAAGGAGATGGTCATGGAAGGACGGTTGCATTTTTGGGATGAAATGATCGGTGCAGGCCCGCCACCGGTTAAAACAGAGAAAGGATGGTTGTTGGTTTACCATGGTATTGCTATGCATTATCAGCCCATTTACCAGGTGGGAGTTGTTCTATTGGATTTGGATGAACCTTGGAAAATAATTTCTCGTGGACGATATAATATTTTAGAACCACGCGAAATGTGGGAAATGGTGGGGCAAGTCCCTAATGTGGTTTTTCCTACAGCAATGATTTGTGAAAATATAGACGAAAATGGGAATGCTAATTTAGAGTGTGAAGTTAAATTATATTATGGCGCAGCGGATACACATGTTGGTTTAGCCACATCCACAATCAGGAAAATGATCGATGCGTGTTACGCTTAAATACATTTTATTTCTTTCTTATTTATTAGCAAGCGGATTTCCCAATCCGAAAATTGAGTATAATCCAAAAACGTATATATGTTACAAAACAGATTCTATGATTTTGCTTGATGGTAAAATGAATGAATCTGTTTGGGAAAAAGCGGAATGGACTGATTCGTTTGTAGATATCGAAGGCAATTTGAAACCGGTTCCATTTTTTGATACAAAAGTGAAAATGCTTTGGGATGAGACTTATTTTTATTTCGGCGCTCAAATGGAAGAGCCCCACATTTGGGCCACACTCACAGCACGAGATGCTGTTATTTTCATGGATAACGATTTTGAAATCTTTTTGGATCCTGATGGTGACACACATAATTATTATGAATTAGAAGTGAATGCATTTGAAACAGAATGGGATTTGCTACTTTTAAAACCGTATCGGGATCAGAGGAAAGTTGCTGTGGATTCTTGGGACATTCCTGGATTGATTACAAAAGTGCATTTGGACGGTTCAATAAATAATTCCAATGATAGGGATAAAAGCTGGAGCGTTGAGATCGCTATTCCCTGGAAAGCTTTGGAAGAATGTGCCCCCAATTTTCATCCCAAAGAAGGTGAACAGTGGAAAGTGAATTTCTCCCGTGTTCACTGGGATGTGGATATCACGGATGATGGATATACGAAAACAGATTTGCCAGCTTTCAATTGGGTTTGGTCGCCCCAGGGACTCATCAATATGCACTATCCCGAAATGTGGGGATTGGTTCAGTTTACAGAAAAGGTTGTGGGAGAAAGTTCGGTTGAATTCATCTCGAACAATTTGGATAGAATCAAATGGGCGCTGCGGCAAATTTATTATCGTGAACGATCGTATTACGATGCCCACCATCGATTCACAGCATCTCTCAAGAGATTGGAATTATTAGACGCTCCCATTTCTGATATTCCCTGGCCGCCGGTTTTGGAAATAACACCTTCAGGTTGGGAAGCGTATTTAGAAAATGGTAGTCAAAAGATATTCATCCGTAAAGATGGAAAAGTGTGGGTGGGAAATTAACTTGGAATGATTAGTCATGAAAATATGCCAACATGAATAATTATGTAAAGCGTAAATATGTAATGGTGAGTTTACATTTTACATAATTACATAATTAGAAAAAACAAATGAATTTAACCTTTATTGACTGGGCCATTGTTTTTATGGTAATGGGTGGCATGTTTTATTCTGTTTCCATTACAAAAGGTCTCATGAAAAGTGTGAGCGATTTTTTGGCTGCGGGTAGGACTGCAGGACGGTATGTTATGTCCATTTCCGGTGGAATCGCGGGACTCGGTGCCATCACCATTGTGTATCATCTGGAAATGGGATTTGTGTCCGGTTTTGCCTTGTCATGGTGGGGATTTAGTTCTGCGCTCATCCTATTATTTATTACCGTTTCGGGATGGGTGGTTTACCGATTCCGCTCCACGCGATGTTTAACTCTGCCCCAATTTTTTGAAATGCGTTACAGTCGGAAATTCAGAATATTTACAGGGATTGTAGCCTTCGTTTCCGGTATTATTAATTTTGGAATTTTCCCGGCTGTGGGTGCGCGATTTTTCATTTACTTTTGTGGACTTCCGGATTCGCTCCTTGGTTTCTCAACTTTCCCATTATTAATGATTATTCTATTAAGTATTTCCCTTTATTTTGTTTATACGGGTGGACAAATTGCTGTCATTATTGCGGATTTTTTCCAGGGCGTTTTTGTCAATATAGTTTTTGTGATTATGATATTCTTTTTATTCTTTTCTGTGGGCTGGGACCAAGTGTCCGAAGCACTTGAGAATACTCCCTTAAAGTTGGCACAGGAAGAGATTGTTAAACTTCAGTCGGACAATGCTTTCCTTACACTATCCGAAATTGAACAAGATGAAACGATTCTGGAAATCAATAAACGCTATGAAAATTCATCTCGAATCAACCCGTTTAAAACAAGTCATGTGGAGGATTTCAATTTCTGGTATTTTCTAATTGGAATTATTGGCGTCATGTATGGCACCATGAGTTGGCAGGGAACCCAGGCATATAATGCATCGGCGAAAAGTGCACACGAAGCAAAAATGGGCGGCGTATTGGCTGGATTTCGTGGATTACCCCAGGGCTTATTTTTCTTATTTGTTCCTGTTGTGATTTACGTTTTTATGAATCATTCTGATTATCAATCAGTGGCAGGAGCTGTGAATGCTACCTTGGATGGCTTGGGATCGGATACCTTAAAATCTCAACTTCGGGGTCCTATGGTTTTATCTCACGTTTTGCCGGTTGGGTTGATGGGGTGTTTTGCGGCGGTCATGTTCGCGGCTTTTGTCAGTACGCATGATACGTATCTTCACTCATGGGGAAGTATATTTATTCAAGATGTAATTATGCCATTTCGGGATAAACCGTTTGATAAAGAAACACATTTGAAAGTGTTGCGGTTTTCCATTTTTGGTGTGGCCATTTTCATTTTTCTTTTTAGTTTACTTTTTCAACAGAACCAAAAGATTGCTCTCTTTTTTGCGATTACCGGCGCAATCTTTGCCGGGGGTTCCGGCGCAGTAATTATTGGCGGATTATATTGGAAACGAGGAACAACTGCTGCTGCCTGGACGGCCATGAGCACCGGTGCACTCATTGCAGTTGGTGGAATTATTACAAAACAAATTTCGGCAGATTGGCTTGCGGATTCCTCATCCCTGGGCGGAATAAAATCAGTTATTTTGTATCTTCGAAATATTAATGGCCAAATGTATTGGGGCATGGGAATGAGCGCTTCGGCGCTCTCCTATATTTGCGTTTCTCTCCTGGGTAAACAATCCTCCTTTAATATGGATAAATTGTTAAATCGAGGCCAATATGCTATCGATGAAGAATTAAAAGTGGTAAATAAAGAGCCAAATCGTGGTTGGAAGATTTTTGGAATGGGGAAAGAATTCACTCGAAATGATAAAATTATTTATATCGTGAATTACATTTGGACCTTTAGCTGGACGATTGTGTTTATTGTGGGAACGGTTTACAATATTTCTAATGATGTGACTAATGACGCATGGATGACCTTTTGGAAATATTATATTTTTATTCAAATTGGAATGGCATTAATCTCTATTATTTGGTTCACTTGGGGAGGATTTCAAGATTTGAGCATCATGTTGAAAAAATTAAAATCTGATGAGAGAGATCATAGCGATGATGGCTGGGTTTCGAATTAAATTTTTTAAACACAAAGTGAACAGGGATTACAAGGAACTACACACCCTGGAGAACTTGGATTTCTCCGGGTTAAAAAAAATAAAAGACCTTGGGGAACTTTGTGTCCTCGGGGTTTATGTAGCTAATGAATGAAAAAGAAACACAAATAATTTTAACTCGGATTGAGAAATGGTTTGCTCGATTGCAAACTTTATTTATTTCAAATGAACAAAATCTCAACGCTGAATTCGCTTGGTCCAAAGAGCCAACGCCATTTTCTGATAGACTTAATTTAGAGTATAAACCCATTAAGGAAGGTGAACCCTGGGGGCAAAAATGGGAAAGTGCATGGTTCTATTTAACCGGATCCGTGCCTGAAGAGTGGTCAGGGAAATCAGTCGTAGCCCTATTAGATTTTTCTGGGGAAGGGTTGGTTTTTGATACCCAAGGAAAAGTGCTCCAAGGAATTACCAATGGTTCTATTTGGGATCCCAATTTTGCCCGCACTCGGGTTCCACTGATTGAAATTTGTGACGGGTGTGAATCCGTTGACCTTTGGGTTGAAACTGCGGCCAATTCATTATTTGGTGTTTATACCGATTCTGATCCTTCATCAGAAAATCCAAAACGCCATGGTTGGTTTGATGCCAAAGTTGAAAAAATGCAGATTGGACTTTTTGATGAAGAGTTATGGCATCTCTATCTCGATGTGCGCATTTTACTTGGATTGGCAAAACGATTGGATGAAAAAGCAGTCCGTCGCGCGCGGATAATCCGCGCTTTAAATAACGCCGTGAATGCTTTTGGTGATGATCAGAAAAAGACAAACGAATCACGAGATTGCCTTAAAAAAGAATTAGAAAAACCGGCATCTGCTTCAGATCTAAATGTATCGGCAATCGGTCATGCTCATATTGATACGGGTTGGCTCTGGCCCGTGAGAGAAACCATTCGAAAATGCGCACGCACATTCTCCAATCAGTTGGATCTTATTGAAAAATATCCCGATTATATTTTTGGTGCTTCTCAACCCCAGCATTACCAATTCGTGAAAGACAATTATCCTGAAATTTATACCCGTATTAAAGATGCAGTTAAAAAAGGGCAATGGGAATTGCAAGGCGGCATGTGGGTAGAAGCGGACTGTAATCTCATTAGCGGTGAATCCATGGTTCGGCAGGTTCTGCATGGAAAAAATTTCTTTATGGATGAATTCGGGATTGATGTGGATAATCTTTGGCTTCCAGATGTGTTTGGTTATTCTGCTGCCTTACCGCAGCTATTAAAAAAATCGGGGATTAATTATTTTTTAAGCCAAAAAATGTCCTGGAGCCAATTCAACGAATTTCCCCATCATACTTTTAATTGGCGGGGAATTGATGGTACCGAAATTCTGACTCATTTCCCTCCGGAGAATACTTACAATAGCGAATTAGATACGGAATTTCTTGTTCCTGCCCAAACCCATTTCAAGGAGAAAGCGTTCATTGATGAATTCATTTCTCTATTTGGCGTTGGCGATGGCGGCGGCGGTCCGAAACCAGAAAATATTGAACTCGGCCGACGTATGGCGGATTTAGAGAATTCACCGAGAGTGAGCTTTGATACAGCGAAGAATTTCTTTAACCGTTTATCTAAATATGAAAAAGATGTGGAAACATGGGTGGGTGAACTTTATTTGGAACTTCACCGTGGGACTCTCACAACCCAAGGCTTGGTTAAAAAACAAAATCGAAAACTAGAATGGAAACTCCGAGCCGTGGAAATGTTATGGTCATGCTTGCCACTAAAGAATTACCCATCGGAAGAATTGGATGGCTTATGGAAAAAACTGCTTATTAACCAATTTCATGACATTATTCCAGGTTCCAGTATTAATCTCGTTTACCAAAACACCCACCAAGAATATGAAGAGATCCACCGGGATTGTGATTCGCTCATCGCTTTGGCGGGACAATCTTTATTTGAGCAAGATGCAGATTCATTTGTTGTGGCGAATACCTTGTCTTATCCATGGATAGGCTGTATCCCCATCCCCGAATCATTTGCCGATTATTCCGTGTTAAATGAAAAAGGCGAACCCATCTCCACCCAAAGGACAAAAGATTCCTTGGTGGCATTTGTAGAACTTGCTCCTCTGTCTTTTACAACATTCTCCAAGGGTGAATTAGCTCAACCAATTTTTGAACAAGGTCATGGACTCACATTAGAAAATGAATTAATCCGATACGAATTTGATCGAAATGGCCAAATAATTTCCGCATTTGATAAGAATGCGAACAAAGAAGTTTTGGAAAGTAGCGGCAATATTTTATCACTCTATGAAGATCGCCCCAATGATTGGGATGCATGGGATGTGGATTTCTTTTATCGGGATGCTTTATTAGAAATTGCAAATGCAACCGATACAATGCCGGGCGCCCATGGTGATGTGGTTCAAGAATTAAACTTGACGTTCTCCATTGGGAATTCTGTTATTCAGCAACATATAAAATTATCAAAACAGTCAAAACGATTGGATTTTGAGACCAAGGTAGATTGGCAAGAAAAACATAAAATGTTACGGGTTCATTTCCCTGTAAATGTGAAAACGGAGCAAGCAACTTTTGATATCCAATATGGACATGTAAAGCGAAACACCCATCGGAATACCAGTTGGGATAAAGCAAAATTTGAAGTGGTGGGACATAAATATGCCGATCTTTCAAACCATGATTATGGCGTTGCGCTCATGAACGATTGTAAATACGGCTATATGATTCATGATAATGTTTTAGATCTGAATTTATTGCGCTCACCTAATAATCCTGACCCAGATGCGGACCAAGGTGAACACCATTTTACGTATAGTTTTTTTCCACATGAATTGGATTTGATTCGGTCCAATGTTATTCAGGAATCAAATTGCTTAAATCAAAAACCCATTGTGTTTGAGGGTGTGAAATCAGAAAGTAAGATTCCAATTAAATTAACTGGAGATGGTCTTGACCTCACAGTATTGAAAAAGGGAGAAAAAGATAATTATTTGATTATCCGAATTGTGGAAACAGCCGGGCGATATTCTAGCGGATTCTTGGAATTGAATGGTTCAATTGTTGAATGTGATTTGATGGAATGGAATGAAATTGGGTCACAAATCAAGGTTGAGAAATCTTTGGACTTATCATTCTCACCTTTTGAGATTAAAACCTATAAATATGTGCGCTGAGTCACACCTTGGAATATTTTGATTGACCTTTGTATATAAGGTGAGTTACATTAATCTCGCATTTTAAAGGGTCTGCTCACACCCTTATTTGACAAAACAAGTAGAAGGAGTCAACCATGACACGTCTATTAACAATCATCTTAACCCTGTCTTTTTCAATGTTACTCGGTGTGGATACACCAAAAGAGCTTGAATCCAATCCCCAAACACTCAATTCTCCCGAGATAACACTGGATATTGAAAATGTGCAACAGGTTCGCCAGATGAAGGCGGGGATGAATAAACTTTTTAAACAGGCCCGCAAGGCAAATGGGATTCCAAAACCGGATAAAGCCCAATTTATTCAGGCAAGGACAAAGGGTGATAAAAAAATAATTAAACAAACATCTGCCAGACTTTCCCAAAACAAAGGCACCAATAAATCTTTTAAGGAATCTGTAAATAATGTTGACAAGGCGGACAAGCAAGGCTTGAAAGAAACCTATTTAGAACGAAAAGAAACTTCGAAAAAGAAACTGGATGAACTACTTGCTAAATCCAAAAAAAATCGAGCCAATGCTCGTGTACCTAAATATATCGATTCCGGCAAAACTCATATTCTCAATAATAATAAAGGTGAACGCCAGGTTAGGATGAAAAACCCTGACTATGATTGGAATAGCATCAATGAAACGAGAGACATTTTTGGTTATGAATGGAATTACAGTGATGAAAACTTTGATTGGATTGAGTATGATCCAGCTACTGATGATACAGCACTTGTAAATGATGACGATGGCTTTGTAATGGAACTTCCTTTCGAATTTAACTTTTATGGTCAAGCATATTCGACTGTTGGCATTTCATCTAATAATTGGCTCACTTTCGGTTACGGCGGTGAAGACATTGATGATCTTAATCTTTGGTATATTTGGTCTGAATATTTACCGACCTATGCAGATGACTCCAGTTATTATAATTATTCTGAAGTTCCTGCACCTGTTATGGCGCCCTATGCGACTGATGGATATCCAAATGGAGGAGGATCATATTATTATTATGGTTATTATGAAGGCGGTCTAGGTTTTATAAGTACTGGTGAGCGAGATGATTCTTTCGTTATTACATGGCATAATTGGAGTTATTGTTGTGAAACTACTGATGATGGATACTACGATTTCCAAGTTATTTTATATGATGACGGCGATTTTGTCTTTCAGTATAATAATGTTGATGATGACCAGAATGGTCAAGGAAACTGGGTCACGATAGGTATTCAGAATGAAGAAGCGGACGATGGTATTACTGTAGTTGGTCCTGATGATGATTATTATTATGATGACTCAACCCACATCTATTCTGGAATGAGAATAGATTTTGAGTATCCAGAGGATGATGAACCAGATCCACCTCTTTCGGGAACATGGAAAATGGCACCGGAAGCAGGTGCATTGATGGTAGGCCCAGCTCCTAATGATGGAAGCTGGTGGTCAAATTCTGCCGATGATGTAGATATAAGATGGTGTTATTTTGATGATGAGTATATTTTTAATGCTGATGGTTCCTTTCAGAACGTTCTTGATGAAGAGACCTGGATAGAAGGCTGGCAAGGCGGCAGTGACGCCTGCGGTGCGCCAGTTTATCCTCATGACGGTTCAAATGCAGCAACATGGGATTATAACGCAGATACGGGTACTGTTACCCTTAATGGCGTAGGCGCTTATTTAGGACTTCCAAAGGCATGGAACGGAGGTGAACTTGCTTCTCCTGATGAAGCCCCGGAATCCATTACCTATGATGCAACTCTCTCCGGTAGTACAATGACTTTAGTTATTGAAGCAGGTGCAGGCGTGTTCTGGACATTTAAATTAGACCTTGTGGAAGATGATCCTGACGACGTTCCCTTTATTGAAGGTATTGTGAGAGACTTTGATGGAAATTCAATCCCAGATGCCTTTGTAACGGCATTTGTTGAGGGAAGCTCTTGGACTACCAATTCAGATGAAGAAGGGTATTATC
>JAPYRR010000050.1 GCA_029936885.1 Fidelibacterota bacterium
ATCGCTATCAATAACCCTATTTTATTTTTTATATTCGATTTCATTCCTTAATCACAGTCACTTTCTCAACACTCTGTGACCCATCCATTCCATAAATCGCCAATAGATACACACCGCTGGACACATAATCGCCGGCATTATCCCGTCCGTTCCAGGAGAGTTGGTCTCCATCAATGCTAGTTCCTTGACTAGGCACATGTCGAACCACTTTCCCATCTAAGGTCATGACCATCATGGCAGATTCGTAGGGTAATCCATCCACTTTCATGGGTTTGTTGGTGGGGATGTAAAATGGACTGGGGAACACCTTTACGTCAGAGGTTGTGAGTTTTTCTGTCCCAAAGGGGATGCGGAGGATATTGACTCCTTTGCTGGTGGCGATATAGGCCAAATTCCGTTTTTCATCAAAAGCTATATCGGTGATCTCATCAGATAAAAGTGGACTATTGTCGGCACGAAATCCATCAATATCCGGCCAGTATGTTGTGTTTTCCAGTAAAACATGAATCCCCTGTGAGGGTGAATGGGTCCATACATTCCCATGGGGATCCATCTTGATCTCTGCCCCGCTTCCAAATGAAATATTGGGGAAAAAGGCGTAGGGATTTTCCCGGGACACAGGGCTGGGTGAATCATTCAGGTCAAAATAATTCAATCCTGTGGGGGTTAAATAATAGATCCGGTTATTCAGTCCCATGCCTAGGGACCAAACCGTTCCATCGTCCTGCACTTTTGTCCAAGTAAAATAACCTGGATTAAATGGGTCTCCCTCAAAATCTAGCATAAAAATCCCTCCGTCGGGATAAATACCCAAATTTGCTTCTGAAGCGTGGAATGCAGAGTACCAAGTTCGTCCCCAATCGTCAAATGCAATAGAGCCAGGTGTTTGGCTTATTCTCAAGGGAGTTTCATAAGAGCCATAATGCTTCCATTCATCCTGTTGAGATCGTACATGGATGGGCATATTCCCATTGATACAATAGGGGTTGGCTATCCATAAGTTTCCATTGGGGTCAAATTCTATATCCATCACAATCATATAGGGTCTCGGGTTTTGGGTCGTTGAGAAATAGCCTAAATGGGTTGTGTCGATAAGTGTCACATTCGTAGGGTCATCCACATCTATAATAATAACGCCGCCACTTTTTCGAATGGGTTCATTAAAGGTTTGATGATATGCACCCCGAATCGCACAATACAAAAGGCCATCGGGACCTTGCTCAAGATCTGCAATATATCCACCAAAATTATAAAATATTGTATCACCGATAAATGTGGAATAATCATAGGATTCATGAATCGTATCTGTATTGGTTTGTATAATTTGAATAATGTTTCGCCACCCCTCATCACTGTAAATGGAGATACCTTTTGAACTACCTCCCACCAACCTACCGTCATCTAAAACTGTGATGGCTGAAAATCCGCTGGTAACAGGTGCATTGGCAAGATACCTGGATACTTTTTCACTACCATCGGTTTGTTTTTGAATAAATAATATTCCATTTCTCGTCCCTACAACCGTTTCAGTATTTGATTTTGCCCATCCTGAAAGCCAGAACCGATTATCTAAAAGAACACCCGTATCGTCGGAAATTTTATACATTTTTTTTTGATCAATGACCCAATAAAAATCTCCATCAGCGTGAATCTCACTTACATTATTTAAGGTAAATCCAAACGGGATTTCATTCCAATCTTGCGTTTCAAAACTATATTCATAGAGTGTTGTGGCTGACGAGAATGCCAGGATAGATCCATTCAAGGAAAGGGCCGTTATTTCAAGAGTTAGGTTTGAATTCAACGGAATCCAGTTATTTGGATCTTTAAGATTCTCCGAAATATCACCTACATAAATGCCATGGTCCGTTCCCACAATTAAGGTTGAATCGGTGGCAGTAAAACAATTGATGGATCCTGCTTCCAGCGGAAAATTCCTGAAACTGTCTCGGTATTCCCATTTATCGGTATAAAGAAATTTCATGATTCCCGGGTCTTGTCCATCCAAATAAAAAATCCATGCCATAGAATCCATAACTTGTATATCAAAGATTTCGGTGAGTCCAAAATCAAAATTGGCAATCGATTGAATTTTTTTGGGATCAAATATTTGGACAAAACCATTGGGGGATGAACCGCCCATCCAAATGTGATTATTTTGATCAATGGCAAGTGCGGATAGATCTACACTTTTTAACCCTTCTACTGTGGTAAAGGTTCGAGTTTCTTCTTGAGAAATCTTAAATAAACCCCCTTCCGTGGCAGCGAACCATTCCCCATTTGAAGCTAGGATATCCCTAACATTTAATGGAGATGTGAGTGCTTTCCATTCCCCGATCCGGACTTGGGAAAAACAAACTGTTACAGCGATGAATGGTAATAATTTTTTAAACAGCCGCACTGTTGTTTTTTGACTTTTAGTTATATTCATGAAATTCGGATAAGGAATCTACCTTATACAAATCAGCACTTGAAAGGTTTCCCAACCTTTCTCTTTTGTCTTTCCAAAATTCATCCCAATTTTAGCCCACATGAAACGCTTTGTCTTTATCCTCATCACCCTGTCATGCATTTGGGCTCAAAAACTGAATCCATTCAGCATAGATATTCGTCCGCGTGTTATTGATGGTGCAAAGGTTCTTGTTAATGTAGAGGTATTGAATCATGTGGGGAAACCAGTCGATTATCTGGAAGGATTTTTAGCAGAATATTCCAGTGATGGCGAATTTTTGAATGAAAAAAGAATGGTATTGATTTATAGTTATGAACCACCTTTACAGACCGGTTATTCCACCACAAAAACAATGAAGTTTAAATTAATACCGGACAAACCCAACACCTATGAATTCACTATATCTAAAGTAAAATTTGCAGGTGAATACAGGGTTTTTGCCTGGCACCCGAAATCGGGTTTTATTCGGATCGATTGAACGATTTATTATGGTGTTTGATGAATTTATCTTCCATCAATTTACTATAGTCTAATTCATTCAAATTTGTCGATAATTCATTGATCCAATTTCTCGTTTTTTCAATATAAGTTTCAATCAAAGGAACAGGAATCCTCTCTGCATACATATTGGCAATAACAATTCCGGACGGGATTGGGATATACGCATTCAACGGATCTTGATAAAAATTATCCAGGTTTTTGACCAATTCCCGAGTGGTTAAATAATCAACCGTTTCACCGAAAACATGGTCCGCTAAATAGGAATCTTCTTTCCATGTTTTTAGGTAACCATAAAGCCGACCATCTAACACACCATTGAGATATGCTGTTTTAATTCGATAGGTATTTTCCGGGTGATAATCCATCGTTTTTGTGATTCGATTCCAATCTCGACCATCCCAAAAAAGTCGGTTTTGTTGGCTCACACATAGAGAAAATAAAAGTGAAATAAGAATTAATTGAATTTTCATTGGGGTAATTTTACTGTAATTATCAATCTTTCACGACAACAGTTTTAATATTCACAAATTCCATCATGCCAAAAGATGATAATTCCCTGCCGTAGCCGGATTGCTTGATTCCACCAAAGGGTAACCTTGGATCCGATTTTACAAAATCATTCACAAAACATAATCCAGCATCTAAGTGTTTTTTAGCGATTTCTTCGCCTTTGGACTTATCCTTCGTAAATACAGCAGCGCCCAACCCAAATTCTGTTTGGTTGGCTAATAAGAGCGCCTCAGCTTGATCTTTTGCTTTTATGACGGAAAATATGGGTCCAAAGATTTCTTCATCAAATGCAGCCATTCCCGGCGTTACATTTGCGAGTAAGGTAATTGGATAGTAAAAGCCGGGCCCGTCAGGCATTTGTCCACCCAATCGTAAATCAGCTCCAGATTCAATTGTCCGTTCCACCTGGCCATGTATTTCATCTCTGGCAGAAGCAGATACCATGGGACCCATATCAACTTCATCTAAGGGATCTCCCATTATTTTGGTGGAAAGCTTTTCTTCAAGCTGGGTCAAGAATAAATCATAAATTGATTCATGGACAATAATTCGTTTTGCACCAATACAACTTTGGCCTGCATTCAAGGTTCTGCCCGTTATACATGCATCGGTTGCAACGGTCAAGTCTGCATCATCCAAGACCACATAGGGATCACTACCTCCAAGTTCTAAAACAGTCTTTTTTAATACAGAACCGGCAGTTTCTGCCACTGATTTTCCTGCAGGTGTACTTCCCGTTAAGGTAATGGCAGCGATGAGTGGATTTTTGATAACATCCGCTACTTCTGTTCCTGGAATGACCAAATTTCTAAAAATATTTTCAGGGAATCCTGAATCAATAAAACATTTTTCAATGGCCGCTGCGCACCCCTGAACATTGGATGCATGTTTTAGAATACCACTATTTCCTGCTGTAATGGTTGGAATGGCAAACCGAAATACCTGCCAGAATGGAAAATTCCATGGCATGATCCCAAGAACCAATCCAATGGGTTGAATAGAGATAAGGCTTTTTTGACCTGAAATATCCACCACCCTGTCATCCAGGAATGATTCCGTATTTTCGGCATAATATTCACAAAGCCATGCACATTTTTCAATTTCTCCTAATCCTTGGGATAACGGTTTTCCCATTTCTCTGGCCATGAGTTTTGCATATTCTTTCGCCCTGTCTCGAAGAGTTCCGGCAATTTGTTCCAAACAAGAAATACGAAGATCCAGATCTGAATTGCACCAGTTTTTTTGTGCCTGAGATGCTTGGTCAAGAATATAAGCTACCTCAATTGGAGCGTATTTCGGATACGCTTTTATTTCATTCCCGGTGGCAGGATCAATTGAAATTAAATTCATGATTTTATTCCAAGTTTATCCAGAATAAATGCGTAGTAAAATGCCACATCTTTCAGGTAATCGAAGCGTCCCGAAGAAGAAAAGTGACCTGCACCCATAATGGTTTTTAATAACAAGTCATTTTGATCTGTTTTCATGGATCGAAGTTGAGCCGTCCATTTTGCAGGTTCCCAATATTGAACACGTGGATCGTTATAGCCAGCCAATACAAGCATATGCGGGTAATCCATCTGTTCTACATTTTCGTAGGGGGAGTAACTGAGCATATAATTATAATAATCTTTCTCTTTCGGATTTCCCCATTCTTCGAATTCTGTTACAGTCAGTGGAATGGATTCATCCAGCATTGTATTAATCACATCCACAAATGGAACACTTGGAATGGCAACCTTGCATAAATTGGGTGCCATATTTACAACGGCTCCAATGAGGAGTCCCCCAGCGCTGCCACCATATATGGCCAATTTTTCCGGAGATGTGATGCCTTCTTCTGCCAGGAAATTTCCAGCTGAAATAAAGTCATGGAATGTATTCTTTTTATTTTTGAGTCTGCCATCTATATACCATTGACGACCTAAAAAGGATGAACCGCGAATATGGGCTCGGGCATACACAACACCTCGATCTACCATGCTAAAAATATTGGATGAAAACCAAGGGTCGTAGGTGGCGCCATAACTCCCATATCCCCAGAGAAAACAGGGATTATTCCCCTTCAAATTGAGTCCTTTTTTATACAGTAAAGTAATGGCTACTTTTTTTCCATCGTGCGTGGGAGCCCAGATTCTTTCTGTGATATAATTGTCCGGGTCATAACCGCCCAAGATTTCTTCCCGTTTTTTTAATGTTTTATCATGGGTGTTAAGATTTACATCATAGATGGAAAAGGGCGTAATAAATGAACCATAACTCATTCGGAGAAAATCTGAATTCCAATCATAATTCGCATCAAATTCAACAGAATAAATTTCCTCATCCATTTCAAGAGCGTGCCAAGATTCTTCCTGAAAATCGAAAATACGTATCGTCAAATTCCCTTCAACCCGTTCCAACACAGCCATATGGTCTTTAAAAAGAGTGATATCCTTTAAGTAGCAAGTTTCACGATTTGGAATAATCTCCTCATCCCCACCCCCTGTAATGGATTGACGAACCAATTTGAAATTTATAGCATCTTTATTTGTCAGGCGGTAGAGATAATTGCCATGATGATAAATATAATATTCCACACCTTGTTCTCGGGGTTGAACCATTTCCCAATCACCCAAAGGATCATTTCTATCGAGAAGGTGGACTTCTGTGGTCATGTTACTCCCCAATGACATTTTCAAGAAGGCACCGCTTTTTGTTCTGTGGAGTCCTACATTATATCGGTCATCATTTTCCTCATGAATCAATATATCTTGAGATTGTTCCTGGCCTAATTGGTGGCGCCAAAGTTGATATGGCCGTTGGGCTTCGTCCAATTTGGTATAAAATAATGTTTTGTTATCATTTGCCCATTCTACAGCACCGTCAAGGTTTGACAAATTATCATCCAGAATCCTTCCCGATTCCAAGTCTGTAATAATCATTTTATGTAATTCAGCGCCGGAAGTATCTATGGTAAAAGCAAGTTTCTGTTCATCCGGGCTGATCTTATATGCATTTAAAACAAGGTAATCATGTTTTTGAGCCATTACATTTAGGTTTAAGGTCACTTGTTCTTCACCTGTCATGGAACCGGGTTTTCGGCAATAAATATCGTATTGTTTCCCCTCTTCAGTTCGGGTGTAATACATAAAAGTTCCGAATTTGTATGGGACCGTTGCATCGTCTTCTTTGATTCTTCCCCGCATTTCCTGAACCAGCTTTTTCTGTAATTTTTCGGTAGGCTTCATTTTTGAAAAGGTATAATCATTTTCAGCATTCAAATAATCTAATACTGGTTGGCTATCTCTTTCTCTTAGCCAAAAATAATTGTCAATTCGTTTATCGCCATGGATTGTCACATCCTTGGGAATCCTTTTTGCCACGGGGGGCATTAATTTTTGCTTGGGGGGTGTCATTTTCAGTCCGATTATTATTATTCCCAAAAAGAGAGTTGTTAATCCTATTTCTGTTTTAGTCAAGTGTGGACCCTTTTTTAATAAAGTGGAACGGCGCATAGGCAGCCATATAGTGGAGTAAAGCTACAAATTCTCCCACCAAAATATACCACGGCCATGGGCCCATATAATCCAATAAGGATGCAGTGGGTGGTTTACCACAGATCCAGAAATAATTAGCATCCAGGATAAAATTTACACCTACGGCCAAGAGAAGAAATAGATTTAAGGCAAGGAAGGACTCCCACAACCCTTTAAGCGTAGGTTTTAGATTATAAACTACGATGGCATAAATCAAAGCGAGGACCATCCCATTGTGCCCAATGAGAAATCTGAAATAATGAAAATGGGGAAACCCGTGAGTTACATCCGGTGTAATCATGGCTTGAAGCATACCCGACATCCCCCAAAAGTATAAAATTTGGAATATGCGTTCCGGCTTCCAGATCATGACGATAGGAATTGCAAGATTGGCGAATCGGCAAAGTTGAAATGGGAGATGCAATTTTATATCGAATGATCCGGCAATCAATTCCAGAACGACCCAAACCAGATAATTGGACATAACAATAAATCCAATAATAACGCCGACTCTATCCTGCATGGATTTAGTTAGGTTGTTTTTTGCATACCAGGGGAGTCCAATCCAAAGGGCGATAGATATAATGGTGCCGGCTATATGGTCCACTCCGAATAAAATAAATGGATTGGGCGTAGATAAATAGTGATGGACCATATTTTGCATTTAATGATCCTGTTTCGCTTGAATCCCTTTCAATATGGAGTCACATCCACCCCAAAAGGCGATAAGGGCCAGCACACCCATGTGATTATAATTTTCTGCCATGGCACGGAGTGTCAGGGCATGTTGGACGGCAACACCTGCACCTACAAGCATGATTATTCCACCTATTATTCGTATTCTCCAGTCTATATTTTTCATTATATTTTATGAATGGATACCATTACCAATAAACACAAAAGTTTAGTTGCAAAGAAATTTTGAAAATCAATCATCAATTAATTCGTTAATATTGGGTGGAAATATAATTATTCAACCCCAATTCTTTTCGTATAAATTCCATCTACATTTATCTATTATAAATTCAAAGTAAGACTATAAATGACTCTAAAAAATAAAATAACCAGCAGAGATGCACGAATTGGTGTAATCGGATTGGGATATGTGGGGCTCCCCCTGGCCATGGAATTTACTCGTTCCGGGTTCAATGTAACGGGAATTGACATTGATACTGAAAAAGTTGAGAAACTGTCCCGAGGCGAAAATTATATTCAGGATGTGAAAGATACTGATTTAGACCATGCCATTCAGAAGAACTTATTTTCTGCAAGTACTGACTTTTCGGTGATTCAGGACTTGGATGCTATTTCTATTTGTGTCCCTACCCCTTTAAATAAACAAAAAAACCCGGATATTTCATTCATCAATAGTGTGATGAATAGCTTAAAAGATTATATACATCCAGATATGTTAATTGTTTTGGAAAGTACCACTTATCCCGGTACAACCCGTGAATTGATCTTACCTAAACTGACAGAAAAGGGCTACGTTGTAGGAGAAGATTTTTACCTTTGTTTTTCCCCAGAGCGAATTGACCCGGGAAATAAGGAATTCGGCACAGCTAATACACCCAAAGTACTGGGCGGCGTCACCAAAAAATGTGGTGAAATGGGATCTGCACTCTATGAAACTATTGTGAGCCAAGTGGTATCCGTATCTTCACCAGAAGCTGCAGAAATGGTAAAACTTCTTGAAAACACTTTTCGAGCTATTAATATTGGATTGGCAAACGAAGTGGCTATTATGTGTGAAAAATTAAAAATAGATGTTTGGGAAGTGATTGATGCCGCCGCAACAAAACCATTCGGATATATGAAATTTACACCTGGCCCCGGATTAGGCGGCCATTGTATACCTATCGATCCACATTATTTATCGTGGAAATTAAAAGCATTAGACTATGATGCTCGATTTATCCAACTGGCGGGTGAAATAAATACAGCCATGCCAAGGCATGTGGTCAATCTGGTACGAGATGGATTAAACAGCCAACAGAAATCTATAAAAGGTAGTAACATTTTGGTTATTGGAGTGGCCTATAAAAAGAATGTGAATGATGTGCGGGAATCTCCAGCACTGGATGTGATGAAATTGCTCCAACATGACGGGGCAATTGTATCCTTTTTCGATCCCTATGTTACAGAAGTCCGTTTAAATGGCTCAGTGATGAAGGGAAATAAATCCTTAAGCAGTGATTTTTTGAACCAGACTGATGCTGTCATTATAGTTACAGATCATGATTCTATTGATTTTCAACTCATTCGTATTGAAAGCAGACTCATCATTGATACACGGAATGTGATTGATGGAAATTGTAGTCATGTTGTTAGGCTTGGTGTTGGAAATCGATGATAATATCTAATTGAGTATCTTTCAAAAAGCTTACTTTTATATATTGAATTATAATTCAATGACCATTAATTCTAACCAACCCTATTATAATAACATTGGACGTATGTTTTGTTTCTTTAAGCTTGGACATTTTAATATTTTATTTTATTGTTGAAGATTAGAAATATTTTCTCGTTTTAGGTACATAATAAGTTATATATGAAATGGATATAAATCTTGTATCATATTGGAAATGTTTTTAAGTTTTTCCCGTAATTATATACAATGTCAATACATAATAAAAAGGTTGGTTTAAATGATGAATAAAAACTATATAACAAGGTATCTAATTCTAGTATTGCCATTGCTGTTCATAAACTTGAACGCGCAGGATCAGGTAGACCCTTTAGAAGCGGCACGGCTTGCTAATTCCGCAGCTGAAAAAGCACAAGCAGAAGCAGATGCTGCTACAGATGCAGCTATCCAGGCCGCTGCAGAAAAAGCAGCTTCTGAAGCTCGTTCAAATGCAGTACAAGCTAAGGAAGATGAGAAAGCACGGAAACTAGCTGAAGCCGAGGCTGCAGAAGAAGCAGAATATGATGCCATAGCCAAGACTGCATCAGATGAAGCAAAGAGAAAGATTGCCATGGAACTTGGGCTCGATGATGATTTTTCAGATTTTGATGATGATGCGGAATTAGAAGAGGCTAGTAGCGGTGGTGGATTTACTGTTTTGGGCTTTACTCTAAACGGTGGGTTGCCCATTTATTCCGCTGCATTTCTCAATAGTTATTCCGCAGGTGTTACAGGCGGATTAACCATCCATACCAGCTATGGATTTAATGTTGGTTCTTTAGCTTTCTTAACTGATTTGAATGTATTATATGTTGATTATGGCGTAGATGATGATTCCGGATTGGACGAATTTGGGAACTTAGGCGTATTTGCACAATTCAGGACAAATACATCGGAGATATTAAGTTTCATACCTGCCGAAACATCCCTTCATTTAGGTGTAGGCTTCCTTCCAGGAAATGGTGCAGGATTTAATGCTGGTGGTGGTTTAGCACTTCCCTTAAATCTTCCTGTTGGTATTGGAATTGTTGGAAATGCTACCATATCCCAAACGCCTGATGGGCAATTAACAGGTTGGCTTTCTGCTGGTTTGGGAATTTCCAAATCACTTTAGATTATTATTTGAATTAAAAAAAAAGCGGTCGAAAGACCGCTTTTTTTTTACCTAAATTATTTTATGCCTTATTCAATCATTCTTCCTATTCATAACGAAGTAAAGCATATTCCTGAATTACTCTCAAGACTAGAAGTTTATAGTCCCCAAGATGAGATTTTGGTAGTTGACGACGGTAGTGCGGATGGATCCTTGGAACTCTTGAAAGATTGTTCCTTCATTACTCTGGTTATTCTTGACCAAAATTCCGGCAAAGGAGCCGCAATACGAAAAGGTATCTCCCATGCAAAGTATAATAAAATAATTTTAACAGATGGTGATCTAGAATTGGAACCGGCTGAACTCAAACGACTTATGATCCTTGATAACGAGAAAACAACCTGTGTTTTTGGTACACGGTATTCCAAGATTGGCCCATTTCATTCTCTTATGAATTTGGGAAATTTCTTTTTTACTGGAGTATTTAATTTAATTCATCAGAAAAACCTGACGGATGCGCTCTGCTGTGCAAAAGCATTTTACAAATCCCAAATTGATACAGAGCTCTTAAAATCAATTGGATTTGATATTGATGTTGAATTGGCTGCAATTCTTGTGAATAAGAATGAACATGTGAAAGAGATCATCCTTTCTTATTCCCGGCGAGATCGATCAGAAGGCAAAAAATTAAGACTAATAGATGGATGGAGTATTTTGAAGAGGATTGTTAGATCGTGAATAGGGATGAGTGATAGAGAATGGAGTGCAGGCAGACAATGTGACGACAGAATTTTAATGGATGACAC
>JAPYRR010000051.1 GCA_029936885.1 Fidelibacterota bacterium
TTTTATTATGAGCAAAGGATTACCCAACAGAGATACAGATTTTTCCGCATGGTATAACCAGGTTGTAAAACGGGCTGATTTGGCAGATCATGGCCCCGTAAAAGGAACCATGGTCATTAAACCTTATGGCTTTCAACTCTGGGAAAATATCAAAGAAACATTTGATAAAATGATCAAAGCCACGGGTCATGTGAATGCCTATTTCCCCCTTTTTATTCCAAAATCATTTTTGGCTAAAGAAGCGCAACATGTGGAAGGGTTCGCCAAGGAATGTGCAGTGGTCACCCACACACGCTTAAAAGCGGATGATGAGCATGGTATCATTGTTGATCCGGATTCGAAATTAGAAGAAGAAATTATCGTGCGCCCCACGTCGGAAACAGTGATTTGGTTCATGTACAAAAAATGGATTCAATCTTATCGTGATTTACCCTTGTTGATAAATCAATGGGCCAATGTGGTTCGCTGGGAAATGCGGACGCGGCTGTTTCTCCGTACATCAGAATTTTTATGGCAGGAAGGGCATACCGCTCATGCTACGGAAGAAGAAGCCCAAAAAGAAACATTAGATATTCTTGAATTGTACCGCCAACTGGCAGAAGATTATTTGGCCATGCCCGTACTCACAGGATTAAAGACGGAATCAGAGAAATTCGCCGGAGCGGTTAAGACCTATTGCATCGAAGCTATGATGGGCGACAAACGGGCGCTTCAAGCTGGCACATCCCATAATTTGGGCCAGAATTTTGCCAAAGCATTTGACGTTACATTTCAAACCAAGGATAATAAAGAAGAATTGGTTTGGGCTACCAGTTGGGGCGTAAGTACGCGACTTGTTGGCGCTGTAATCTTAACTCACGGCGATGAAAAGGGTCTGCGACTTCCACCGAAGATCGCCCCGATTCAAGTAGTTATTATTCCGATTTCTCGAAATGAAGAACAGGAAAAATTGGTGAAAGATTATTTAGCGCCCCTTGTTGATTCTTTAGAGAAAGCCCATGTTCGCGTGCATCAAGATTGGACAGATCGGTCGCCCGGATTCAAATTCAATGAATGGGAAATGAAAGGTGTTCCCCTAAGATTGGAAGTGGGACCACGAGATGTGGAAAATGGGAAAGTTGTATTAGCGCGACGAGATACAGGCGATAAATCATTTTTACTTAAAGATGAAGCTGTTGCTCAAATTCCGGATTTGTTGGAAGAGATTCAGGATGGACTTTTTCAGCAAGCATTGAAATTTCAGAAAGAAAATACGCACACAGTTTCGTCCTATGATGAATTGAAACGAGTTATTAAAGAGGGTGGATTTGTCCGATGTGGTTGGGATGGAACTGATGAAACGGAAGCCAAGGTAAAAGAAGAAACCAAAGCCACGATTCGCTGTATTCCGACAGGCGAGAATCCGGAAGGATTAACCTGTGTTTATTCTGGAAAACCAGCCAAACACGAGGTGATTTACGCAAAAGCGTATTAATATGCACCACGAAGACACGAAAATTTTTAAATCCATTCAATAATTGTGCTTCGCTGTATTTAATTCATTATAAATATGTAAAGCGTAAAACGTAATTTGATTGCTGATTTGAAATTAATTACGTTTTACATATTTACGGATTACGCATTATGATCATCCATACACCCGTTATTGTTTTAAAATCATTTCGCTACGGTGATTCCTCTCTCATCGCTCGGTGTTTTTCTGAAGATAAAGGCAAAATCAGTCTCATTGTTAAAGGTGCCTACTCAAAAAAATCTCCCAAGTCTGCCCAGTTTCAACCTTTGAGTTACATTGATGTGATTTATTACAATAAACCCAGCCGAGAATTGCAGGTTCTTTCCAAAGTGAATTTCAGAGAATCCTGGCCGAAAATATTAGACAATCTTCGATCTGTAACATTGTCTATGGCCTTACTGGAAATGACAGAAAAAACATTAATTGATGAAGATCCACACCCGGGATTATTTCAAGTACTTGTCAATACTTTACGAGCCTTTAATGAATCCAAAGCTGATCCCAATATTTTATTCTGGTTCTATGAATGCGCATTGCTGACCCACCTTGGTTTTCAACCCAATTTAGATAAACGAGAATTCCCCGGGCTCACTTTGACGGATCCCAATGCAGGCCCAAATAGCGGATTAATTTTGGCCAGTTTACTGGCTGAAGATATTGATGATCTTCCTACGGATGAAGTGACGCCAACGGATCGAAAGATCATCGGTGATTATTTATGGTCATCCCTTCGGTATCATTTTGATGGTTTGGAAAAAATCAAATCAATGAATGTGGTAAGAAAGATTTTGGCAGATAATTAATTAAGTTATGGAAAACTATAATCATCATATAGGATATTTGAATAAAATTATTTTAGATTAAATGAAATATTCTATTAATTATGTAAAAAGTAAATGTGGTATAAAATATATACGAGGGATAATTACACCTTACATATTTACATATTTTTTTTGGAAATAATGAATTGACTTTTTATCTACAAAATCACTACCGGATAAATATATTATGATTCATGGTACACTTACACAGGAAAATAATACTTCATTTATTTTAGATGAAGTGGGTGTGCGCCATTTTGAAGAACGAACCATTTGGGATAGATATTTGTCCCATTGGACTGGGCAAAAAGTGTTTGCCCGAGAATTAGGTCAGTTAGATTATAACAAAAAAGAACCCATAATTATTCTTTGGCCGGATGAAAAAGAACCTAAGGAACCGTTTATAGATTTATATTATAATGAAAGACTTGTCAAATACTTCACATCACTTTTAGGCCACACAGCCATCAATGTGAATGGCTCCATTATCAATTATTCACACTTGATGAATGAAAATGAAATCATGGCGAAAGAAGAATATTTTTATCGCCCTGCTCTAGGAGAATTTGCTCCATCGCCCATCAATGGCAAGTTTGAAATACTGGAAGATGGACGGGCTTTTTATGACAAATTTGGTCGAAACTTCATGCGGACAATTCACAGAATTAGAATTTTTGGATTAGATACTGAAAATTTTATGTCGGAGCTTACCCAAAGTTTAGAGAGTATTTTGAATACGCCACCCAATCCTGCCGAACCGGAAAAATATAGGGATTTCAGTATGGTATCCAACAATTGTGCTACAGTGATTCGCGATGCTTTTAACGTATGCGGATTTCCTGAGATTGCAGGTCGATTTCCTAGAGATCTGTTTGTAAATGCAACTTATCATTTAGTGAACTATTCGGATTTGGATATAAAATACACAAAATTACCCCAGCTGACTGTGATGGAAGCTCCAATGAGTAGGGTTTCTCCGTTATTAAATTTCCGGAACTATTTTCGAAAGAATGAATTACGTATATTCGAGGCTTCATGAGATTTCAATTTCAATCAGACCCTGGCCAGTTTTCGTATAAACCCGCTCTATTTACGGATGCCATTAAAATATTGGTGTCGGTGAATTTTGGGATATTCTTACTCCAAACTATCGCCAGCTCAGAAGGATTATTCTTCCCGTTATTTGGACTTGTACCAAAACTGGTTTGGTCGGAATTCATGCTATGGCAACCGTTCACATATTTGTTTTTTCATGGTGGTATTTGGCATGTCCTTATCAATATGTTTGTTCTGTGGATGTTCGGTAGTGAGCTAGAACGTCTCTGGGGGAAAAGCCATTTTCTAAAATTTTATTTTGTAACCGGAATAGGTGCAGGACTGATAACCATGCTGTTTGGGCTTAATTCTATGACGCCCATCGTGGGTGCAAGTGGGGCAGTTTACGGCGTTCTTCTTGCTTATGGATTCACCTATCCAAATCGAACAATATATCTCTATGGAATCATTCCCATCAAATCGCTTTGGTTTGTGATTGGAATTGGTATAATTGCTTTTATGTCATCATTTGATGATATTTCTCAAATTAGTCACCTTACCCACTTGGCGGGCATGTTCATTGGATATTTGATGCTGAAACGCCCCATTCGTTTAAATAGTCTTTGGTTTTCAATACGTAAAAAAACCATGGAGTATAAAATTCAGCAGGAAGAAAAGAAAATTTCTCAACAACAGGAAATTGAAAGAAATATTGATCGTATTCTAGACAAGATCAATCGTGAAGGATTTGAGAGCTTAACGGATGAAGAACACACTAGATTATATAAGGGGAGCGAGTCTCTTTCCCGAATTAAGAAAAAAGATTGATTCACGTCTGTATTAAAGTATAAACTTCACCGAGGGAAGTTCTAACATTTTTTAAATAACTAAGAAGGTAGTAAATAAAATATGGATCTGGGAACACTATTAGGGTTTTTGGCCGGGTTTGGCATTATCGTCGTTGGTATTATTCAAAGCGGCGGAGATATATTCTGGTTTTATAACTTTAACTCTTTGCTAATCGTAGGCGGTGGAACAATGGCAGCCACTATGGTGGCTCTGCCTTTAAAAGCTGTTGGTAATATATTCAAAATCCTTAAGAAAGTCTTCGCTGGAGAACAATATGATTATGCGGGTACCATTGATGAAATTGTTGAAAAAGCACAAAAAGCCAGAAAAGACGGATTATTATCATTAGAAGCAGATTTGCCTAACATGAAGGAAGGATTCTTTAAGAATGGTATTGAATTAGCCATCAACGAACGAGAATCGTCGAGGCTAAGAACCTTTTTAAATCTTGAAATGAATAACATTCAAAGTCGCCATATTGCAGGGCAAGAATTGTTTCTTTATATGGGGATGTATGCTCCCGCATTTGGGATGTTGGGCACTGTTTTGGGACTGATTGTGATGATGAATAACTTTGCTGGGGGTAGTGAAGAAGCAAATGCTTCTTATGACGTGGCTGAAAAGTTTGCTCAACTGCTTTCAGGAATGGGTCTTGCACTTGTTACAACATTTTATGGTGTGTTTATGTCCAATATGGTTTTCCTTCCTATTGGAGGAAAACTTAAACGAAAATCTGAAAATGAAATGATGTTGAAAAATATTGTGGTTGAAGGAATTATTTCAATTCATGCTCGGGAACATCCAATCCTTATCAAAGAGAAATTAATGACATTTGTGCCCTTTTCGTTGCGCCCTGCTAAGGATTAATCCTTGACCCTCATACCAAAACAGCTTTCCATGGATGAGCGTCGTGCAAAATCCACGGCGTGGGCACTTACCTTTGCAGACTTAGTAACCTTGTTACTCACATTTTTTGTATTATTGCTAGTGATTTTGAATGATGCAGAAAAACACATTGACCGAGTCATCAACAAACTCTTAGACGAAACATATGAGGAATTGAAAGAAAATATTACTTCATCTTATGTTTCTGTAGATCGTGTTACAAAGGGCATCAAAATCACCATGAGGGGAAAATTATTTAGATCTATGTCTTCCGAAGTAGATCCAAGAGTATACCCTCTTCTTGTCCAACTTGGAGGCATCATCAGGACATCGAAAATACTAAATGTATATGATGATGAGGACTATGTCGACCTGCTGGCTCTTATAGATAGGAGAGGTGCGTTCTTAAACGTGGAAGTCCGCTGTGAAGGACATACAGATGATTTAAAACTACCCAAAAAAGCGGCATTTCCCAGTAACTGGGAATTGTCATCTGCTCGTTCTTTAAATCTGGTACGATTGTTAAGTACCTACGCATCGATGCCTGAGAGACATTTTTCAGCTCTAGGATATGGTAAGTTTCGTCCAATTATTGATATTGAAGCCATATCAACTCCTGCTAAAAAATCTGAAGCAAGAGCAACAAATCGTCGTGTTGAAATATATTTAGATGCTTTTTTAAAACAAAAAATGAATGGAGAGATTTAGTTCATGAAATATGGAATATTATTTTTAAGTATTACATTTTGCTTAGGGCAGGATACTAAAATTTCCACATCTGCGGATTTATCTACTAAACCAAATAGCGAAACAATTGTTGGTTCTTTAAAACCAGGCACATCGGTCAGAAAATTAAAACTGGACCCCTCCGGAAAATATGTAAAAGTTTCCATTGAAGTATTTGTACCTGTGAGTTCATTAGAAGATCCAACCGTATCGCTCCCTGTTGGATCTACACAAATAGCAGATGGTGTTAAGTTTAAAGTTGTAAGTGCGAAGCAATCAGGGAAGCAAGTAAAGGTAAAGATACAAATCACGAATACGAACTCAAAAGCGTTCGATTTTATGGCATTAACGTTAATGAAAGTTTCAGCATCGGGTGATAATTCTGGGGAATTAAACCCATTTGAAGGAAATAATACCGTCTCGTTTGGAATAAAAAAAGGTAAAAAAATTACATCAGAGCTTGTTTTTGATTTTAAAAAACCACCAAATAATGTGGAATTAATTTGTAGATCAACAATGAAAAATAGTGAAAAGGTTTATTTCCAGTTAGGATTTTAATCCTTTATTGGTTTTTCTGGGATAACCTTAAATACTTTTTCCCCGGGCTTTGCCATTCTGAATCGTTCCCGGGCAAGTTTTTCAATATACTCTAAATCATTTTCTAGTCGGTTTTTTTCGGCGATAAATTCTTCTCGATTTTCTCTAAGCTGGGTTATGTGTGCTTGGACTTGTTTTCGTTCATTTTTTAATTTATATAATTGATACAATCCATGATCTCCAAAAATGAAAATGATTAATAGCGATAATCCAATCAAAAATAAGACACCACGAACAAACTGACGTTGCGTTTCGGCCGCCTGTTGACGTACAGCACGGGGACGACGTTTACGCTTCATTTTTGCATATCGAGTCACTACGATTTCCCTAAGAATTCCATATTTGCTAGAGATGCTGATGGACCCAATTCTTCTTCAATTCTTAGTAGTTGATTATATTTACAGACACGATCCGTCCGTGATGCAGATCCCGTTTTGATCTGTCCCATTCCCATGGCCACAGACAAATCCGCAATAGTTGTGTCCTCTGTTTCACCGGAACGATGCGAAATGACAACACCATATCCTGCATTTTTTGCCAATTCAACTGCCTGAATTGTTTCTGTGACTGTACCAATCTGATTCAATTTTATTAAAATAGAATTCATGCTCTTTTCATTAATGGCACGTTGAAGCCTAGACAAATTTGTTACGGTCAGGTCATCTCCAACAATTTGAATTTCTCTACCTAATTCTGATGTAAGCCGTTGCCAGCCACCCCAATCGTCTTCATGTAAACCATCCTCAATGGAAACTATTGGATATTTTTTCACAAGAGATCCAAGATAATCAACCATCTCTTCGGACGTTAATAAACGGCTTTCTGATTCAAGATTATAATGACCATTTTCATACAATTCACTTGCTGCCACATCCATTGCAAGATAAATATCCGTCCCTGCAGAATACCCAGCTTTCCCAATCGCTTCAAGGATGACTTCTATTGCTTCTTCATTAGAAGATAAGTTTGGGGCAAATCCTCCTTCATCCCCAACTGCAGTATTCATCCCTTTGGATTTTAATACGGATTTTAAATGATGAAAGATTTCAGTGCCCATTCTCAATGCTTCAGCAAATGTGTTGGCACCAAAAGGGAAAACCATAAATTCTTGAATATCGACGGTGTTATCTGCATGGCTCCCCCCATTTAAAATATTCATCATAGGAACAGGAAGGATTGTTGCGGAATCTCCACCCAAATAATGGTAGAGCGGTCGCCCTGTTGCTTTGGCTCCAGTATGTGCTGCCGCCATGGATACGCCCAAAATAGCATTTGCACCAAGATTAGATTTGTTCTCTGTTCCGTCTAGATCGATCATTAGTTGATCGATCTCAACCTGTTTGGTAACATCCATCCCTCTCAATCTATCAGCAATAGATGTATTAATATGGCTCACTGCAGTTTGTACGCCTTTGCCCAAATACCGATTCGGAATGTTGTCTCGTAGCTCGTTGGCTTCATGGTCGCCTGTAGAAGCGCCAGAAGGAACGGCTGCCCGGCCCCTAATTCCATTTTGTAAAATGATATCAACTTCAACTGTCGGATTGCCTCGAGAATCTAATATTTCTCTGGCATGAATTTTTTCAATAGCAGAATTCAACAATATCTCCTGTAAATTAACTCATCAAATTAGATTTGACTGCAAACACCATTCAATAGTAATAACAAAAAATTAATTAACCGGAACATCCTTACTTTTTTGCCATTAAAGTGGCTTTATGTTCGATTTAAAACGATATTCAAATAATAATCAATCCCAATGGGATGAATTTGTACCACTGGGAAATAACGGTACTCTTTTTCATTTAAGGGAATTTATCAACTATCATCCTGATGGTCGATTTAAAGACCACAGTCTTTTAATTGAGAAAAAAGGAAAATTATTTTCTGTTTTTCCTGCTGCCGCCAAAGATATAAATGGGAAAAAGTATTTAGTTTCCCACCCGGGCACATCTATAGGATCCTTTGTCCTTCCGGAACACCTTGCTATTGTAGATGCCATGTCCCTTGTAGAAACACTTGTCATGTATGCAAAAGAGAATGAATTTAATGGGATTCGCATCACACTTCCTCCAACCCTTTATCAGAAACGTTTATCCAATTACATGGATTTCGCTTTATTTAAACATGGTTTTACTTATACAAAAAGGGATATTACTAGCATTTTATTTTTAGAGAATTCTATTGAAGAAAATCTTAAGAAATTCAGATCATCCCATCGTCGCGCTATACGAAGCGCCCAAGGAAAAGGAGTCGTTGTAAATCAGTCTGACGATTTTGAATCTTTTTACAAGATTCTTGAAAAAAACTTAAGTATTCGGCACGGAGTTTCCCCCACGCATACTCTGTCAGAATTAATAGAAATCAAAAGGAGATTTCCCGAAAAAATAAATTTATTTGGTGCTTTTATTCAAAATGAAATGGTGGCGGGTGTGGTGAATTTCGCTGTGAACAATCACGTTATATTAGCATTTTATATTAGTCACGATGAGTCATTTCAGGAGTATAGATCCGTCAATCTATTGTTCTATTCTATATTTGATTGGGCGATTAAACAAAACTTTAAAATTTATGACTTTGGTACTTTTACAGTGAATGAAGAACCGAATTATGGCCTCGGCAGGTTCAAGGAAAACTTTGGCGCTAGCGGGATTTTTCGTGATACTGTTGAATTGAATTTGAGATAATTAATGTCATTTAAAAAACTTGGCAAACAATCTCTGATTTATGGCATCGGACATATTTTAGTCCGTTTGGTTACATTTCTATTATTGCCCCTTTATACAAATGTCTTTACAGCAAGCGAATACGGTGTTGTGGCTCTTTTTTATACCTTCTTGTCCTTCATGAATGTAATAATGCGATACGGCCTTGGTGCAGCATTTTTGAAGTTTTATGTCCCGGCTGACGGACATGACAGAAGTGCCATTTTTTCTAATGTTATTGCTTCATTATTTCTAACAGGAATTCCATTCTTTTTGGTATGGTACAGCTTTCGCAATTTGTTATCCCCAATTATACTTGGTGTTAATGAACCAGCGTTTATCACTATTATGGGAATTATTATTGTATTAGATACAATTTGGTCTATCCCGCTTTTAGGTTTCAGAGCTGAAAACCGTCCAATATTATTTATCATATTTAGTTTATTGAATGTTGGCATTACGATTGGATTAAATTTGTTTCTCATATTAAAAATGCATATGGGTATTCATGCAATTTTCCTAAGCAACCTTTCTGCATCCCTTTGCATATTTTTATTGAGCTTACCATTTATTTATCAACGATTTGAATTTTCATTGCTAAGTAAAACACGATGGAAATCCATTTTATCATTTGCGCTCCCATTCCTGCCAGCCGGATTGTTTGCCATGGCTATGGAGGTAGCTGATCGATATATCCTTATATATTTAATGGATCTTTCAACTGTGGGCATCTATAACGCTGGTTATAAAATTGGGATGCTAATGATGCTTGCGGTTACCGCTTTTAATTTTGGGTGGCAACCATTTTTCCTAGAACAAGGAAAGATATCCAATCGAGAAAAATTATTTGGCAAGGTAACAACATTGGTTTTGGCAGGACTTGGATTTATTTGGCTTTTGCTCGTATTATGGGCTGATGAATTTGTACAGCTGGAGATAATGGGATATTCTTTTTTTGGTGAAGAATTTCAGAAATCGATTTCGATAGTGCCCTGGATATCATTGGGGTATTTATTTTATGGATTTTATATTTTGCAAACCCCTGGAATATTTCTCAAAGATCGGCCTGGAATCGCAGCTTGGACTCGATTATTGGGCGCAGCTTCAAATATTATACTATGCTTTATTTTGATTCCACAGTACGGAGCTATTGGTGCAGCCATAGCAACATGCCTTGCATTCTTCTTTATGTTGATAATGATGTATGGGTGGAATACAAAATTATACCCAATACAACTGGAGTGGACAAAACTAAGCTTCATCGCAATTTATCTTCTAAGTGGATTTCTTATCTCAATTGGATTGAACGATGATTTAATTACAAATCTATTGATTACTGCACTTTATCCGATGGGTTTGATTGGGTTAGGTATAATTAAAATTGATTCTCTAATCAGTAAAGCGCAGGTATAAAAATGAATCAATTGACGCCCAACTTTTTTATAATTGGCGCACCAAAATGTGGGACAACATCCCTATCTATTTACCTGGCTGAACACCCGAATGTTGTCATGTCCCTTCCAAAAGAACCTCATTATTTTAGTACAGATATTGAAAATGGTAGGATAACGGATCAATCAAAATACTTGGCTTGTTTTTCAGCAAACCAAAATTCTTCCGCTATTGGTGATGCTTCGACACTTTACCTATATTCTAAAGTCGCCATTAATAATATCTTGGCATTCAATAAAGATGCAAAATTTATAGTCATGTTAAGAAACCCAACGGAAGTTGCCTTCTCTTTTCATCAACTTGCTTTAAAAATATTTAGTGAAACAGAAACCAATTTTGAAAAAGCCTGGTATTTACAAACAGAGCGAGCAATAGGGAATCATGTGCCGAAGGGTTGTCCGGATTTGAAATTACTTTTATATGGTGAAATTGCAAAATTTGGATTTCAAGTTGATAGGCTATTATCTAAAGTTAATAGACATAAAGTTCA
>JAPYRR010000052.1:0-1732 GCA_029936885.1 Fidelibacterota bacterium
GATTAAAAAGATGATAGGATTTCGTTTCATCATATAAGTGAAAATACAGAAATCTCCTGAGAGAATAAAACGAAAAAGAAGACCGTTATTTCAAATAGATCATTTTTCGGCTCATGATGGCAGGTGACATTGACCCCACCTGAGCTTGAATTGTGAAAAAATATATCCCTGTTGACTTTCCATCTCCGTTCCATTCAAAATGGTAGGTTCCAGAATTAGTATACTGATCTTCTATAAATTTGTTATGGATTCTACCTGTAGCATCTGTCACAAAAAGAGAAATAACTGCGTCATCCAAAAGATCAAATGTTATCCGAGTTAAACCATTGAATGGGTTAGGATAATTTTGATATAAAACAAATAGTTCTGGTAATAATTCAGCTTCGTAATCATTTAACCCTGGATCGTTTGTAATTCCCAATGTGGAGAATTCCATTGTTTGCCAAGGGCCACCATCAGGATATCGTTGAATCATAATAGGAATCGTATCCAATACAATATATTCTACCGTTTCACTTAGACCATTAATTTGTTTTTCAAATGATATTTGAATTGGATAATGGATGTCTGACTCTAAAATAATCAATGAATCACTGAATTGGGTTTCAAAACCCGAAATTGGGTCAATTTCCCAGATAGATTTATCTCCCAAATAAATTGAAAAATATTCTTCATATTTAGGATTTCCCGCAACTTCTAAATGAAGTTTCAAACTTGAGGGGTTCCAAATTAATTCGTTTAACCACAAAGAAGTGTTTTCGATCCCAACCTTTAAATTGAATGGCTCATCAGATGGAGTGATATCCCCATTTAAGGTAAAACTGACTGATTGTTGAAAATTTAATCCTTGTTGTTCTAATAAAATATTATCCAGAATTAGATCAACAGTCTCCCAATGTTCTGGAATACTCACTGATATTAAAGATTCATTTTCAATTTTAAATTCTCCTAAATCAATATATTCATCTCCTGATAATAGAAATGCTTCCGATACATTATTTTGTTCAGGATGGAACCAAAAAAGATATAATTCTCTTTGTTCTTCATTAGAAATGTTAAGCCCAACTATGCGTATTGGTTCAATATTTTCGATTAGATTTATTGCCTTAGGATAACTCAATGTCAATAATTGCCACTTCTTCTGAACGGTTAATAATGCATTTTCAACAAATGACAGCCATTCATCTGGTGTTATGAGTAATTTATTTCTATAATCACGTTCAAATTCCAAAATCTCTCGGAGAATATCTGAATCCATAATGATACTATTTAAAGTTGGAATCATTTCATCAACATTTACTAGGTCAAATAGTGGATAATTTTCTATCCAAGTTTTTTGGGTAGGGTCATTTACGGCAATTAAATCAATTAGATTTTGGTAGTCTATGTATGGGGAAATCTCAGCCAAATTATTCTGAATATATGTTAACAATAAATCTAAAATACTTTCAACAGATTGATCAAATGATGCCGAATCTTCCGATTCTAGACATGTGCCAAAAACGGGTGTTTCAGAATCACTTGAAAACACTCTACCAAAAACATCTTCAATCTCTACCCTATAAAAATAACGGGAATTTTCTTCGCAGCTTTGATCCAAAAATCTTTGTTTGTCAGATGGATTCACAATTAATAAATTAAACTCGGCATCTCCGGATTTTTGAACATAAATCCTAGTTTCACGAAGTAATATAGAATCGGGGAAAGACCAATCTAACAATAATGAGCCATT
>JAPYRR010000052.1:1832-10533 GCA_029936885.1 Fidelibacterota bacterium
TACCAGAATAAAGATTGTCAATTAGTGTCCCATTTATTGAAAATACATCAACAATCAAATGTGCTCCCAATGATGAAGAAACATTTATTTTTATGGCTGGGTTAAAGGGGTTAGGATATGCAGATAAAAGATGAAAGTCACTTGGAGATACTCCACTATCATTTATTCCAGTGAATTGATCATATTCTATTGCAGCTGCTGCATTGAGTATGCCATATCCGTAGGTGTTATCAGGGTTGCTTGAGATTGATGCAGTCATAATTATAGCTTCTCGCACCTGCATCGCGCTCCAATCTGGTTGAGCTTGACGAATTAATACGGTGGCCCCACCCACCAAAGGACACGCAAGTGATGTTCCACTCATTCGAGTATATGTTGTAGTACTATTGGGGTTTATACACCATGTCTGGTACCCCCGGGCACAAACTTCTGGTTTGATACGACCATCATATGTTGGGCCGTGAGAACTAAATGATGCTATGTCTCCATTATCATTTACTGCGCCTACAGCAATAACTGAATCAGCATCAGCAGGTGTTATGATATAATACCAATCATCATTTCCTTCATTGCCAGCCGCAGTGACACATACCATTCCTAAACCAACCGCTATATCTACAGCATTTGTAGTAACAGCTGTATTTCCATCCAGATCTTCATATGTATACCAATCCAAGTACCCTAAGCTTGTGGAAACCACATCGGCACCATTGGCTTCGCCCCATTCCAGTCCAGCAACATAATTATCTTCTTCCAATTGATATTCCTGAGGGACATCTTCTGTTTTAGCCAATAGGAATTCCGCATCAAATGCCACACCCATAAATTCCCCAGGAGCATTGCCTGCGATCGTAGATAAAACAGCTGTTCCATGATAATCTTGATTATTACTATGCTCAGAAGAAGTTTCATTCGCCGTCTCATTATCGTCATTGATAAAATCCCACTGATCAATTACATTAATATTAGCGAACACATTATGAGTCAAATCAAATCCCGTATCCATAATAAGAATTCGAACATTTTCCCCAGTATATCCTGCATTATGAAGTTCATGTACATTGATCTGTTCGATCTGTGCTTGGGCGTTCCCATAATCGTAATCACGGGAATTGGGTTCGATTTCTTCTCCGAAAACCAGCTTTGGTTTTTTATATCCTATGACAGGTTCTATCTTTTTTACAAATGATAGCTTTAAAATACTTTCGATTGAAACCTTTTGGCAAAGCACAGAGACGGCATTCAGCCATCTGCTTTCATTTATTATTTCAATGCCCAGCTCTTCAATTTGTGTTTTGTATGTGCTTGAGATTTTAAGGTCAAGCCATAAATGACTTGAAACCACCCCACTTTTTTGTCTTCGAATATTCGTTTTTTGACTTATTCCTATTTTTTCAGAATCAACCTTGTCCTTGAAGTACACCCATACACGGTATTGATCTCCCCTTTTTGCTAATTCTAATACCCTTGAATCAATCCCTGTGCTGAAAGCAAAAGAAATAATCAAAATAAATAACATCTTATTCATTCTATAGCCCCATCACAAGGTCCACCAATTCAACCAAATCCATAAGATCCAAATTCCCATCGTTATTAAGATCACAATTGTCCAATTGAATATTGGTTGGTTCACCTCCAAATAAAATAAGGTCAGCTAGCCCAAGGATATCCAAGATACCTACGTAATTGTCCGAGTCAAAATCCCCAACAAGTCCATACGGGAATCCTAAAATAGTAAAATCATCTACGGTGAAACCGTCCCCTTCTACATAATTATCGGACGTTTGAATGAATCGAAATCCTGTTATTGAAGATGCGCCCAATTGATCCAGCAAAATGGTTTCCATCACCCAATCATCTTGAACGCCATCATACCCTGGCTCACCAAGAGGCTGAGCTGACTGGCCTACCCCAGCTTCGGTGTAAAGCCCTTCTAAACTAATCCACCCGTTGCCTGGTACATTGGCTTGAAACCTAACAAAATCCCAATTGGATTCAATATCCCATTTAGCTGTAAATGTCACCATGGGAATTGTTAACAAAGTTAAATCAACATATAAGGATAATTCTGCAATAGTTTCCTGAGATTGTTGATAATTCCCACTCGGGCTATCCGTTAGAGCAAAGGATCCAGTTGCAGCATCGTTGGTGGGACCCCAATCTCCATCCAACTCCCAGTTATCTAACCCATTTTCAAACCCTTCATAAAATATAATATCTGGTTCGCCAATTAAGAAGATGACAGTATCCTGCCTAATGAAACTTTCTCCATCATCAATGGAAACAATTAAACCAGAATAAATACCGTTTGGCGCTGTTTCAGAAATAATTGCACTCACTAAAAATTCATCTGTATCGCGAGCTTCTAATTCATCCATAGTATATGATTCTAAATTAAGTGTAATCCACTCATTATAGGGCGTTACATTGATTACAATTTCATCATTAGAGTCTGATAAACCCCTATTTTGAATTGCCAATTCAATTTCGAATTCATCCCCTGGTAAAATTGCATTTTGAGATAAATCGAACGAATATAGTATTAGGTCAGATCCTGCAACAAAAGCAAAGATTTTATTAGGATGGACTTGATCCTGGCACAAAGGTAAAACATCATTTTCTTGTGGCCAAAAACCTTGAGATGGAGACCCTACTTCAGGTGTAAAAGCAACAATCCCTTGATCACCATATGTCCAATCAACAGCGTCCCCATTAACTGTATATCCAATGAGTTCATATCCAGTCCCAACCGGGTATCCATTGTAACGTGCCATTTCATTACCAATTTCTCGATGAGTCGTTAAGTCAGGTTCATCTGGTAAAGTCGCATTGCCATATGCATGAATATATACATTGGAATAAGTATGGTAATGGAGGACACCCTTAAATTCTCTATCCAAGATAAAATCACTAACACATTGGGTTTCTGGTTCTGAAAAAGCACCTTGCCCACGATAAGTTGATGAACAGGGGTTTGGGGAGGATCCAGTATCATTTGCCCCCCATCCATATCCATAATTTCTATTAAGATCGATACCTCTTTGTGTTCCGTTACCACAATTTGTATCACGTCTATTTTTTCTATGCATCCCTCCGCCACTAGGTTGAATGGATTCATTATAAACATAACCATCAGGATTAACGACTGGTAAAAACCAAATTTCCCGATTATCTACAAGGTATGTCAATTCAGGATCATTCCCATACTCTTCTCCCAATAGTTGGACAAAATAAATAAGATTCATCATTCCCACTGGTTCTCTGGCATGGGTTAATGCCGTAAATAAAACTTCCGGTTCATCTTCGTCATTTTCCGGATTATCTGAAACTTTAAAAGCCCATATATCTCTTCCTTCAATCGATTGTCCAAGAATAACCCGTTCTGAAATTATATTTGAATATTCAGATTGAAGTTCATCAAACCGATCATTTAATTCGTCCAAAGAATAATTCCCTTGAAGGGATCCAAGTGGAAAATCTCTTGAGTCCGCAGGGATATTTATAGATTGATAATGGGATGTTAGGTCCGGAATTAATATGTCTACATTAAGTCCTTTAAGGATAAGATTAAGAGTTTGATCTTCAGATGCAATCACATCAACATATACTCCCTTTTTCCCAACAATGTGATCTAAGGGAATATCAGTTTCACTGATTATTTTTAATGTTTGTTCAGATGGATTAAAGACACGTACAGATTGAAATATTTCATTCCCATATACAGATTGAAGAATGAACATAAAAAGTATGGCTTTTCTATATATATTTTTCATAAAATTCAAATCGATTGTTTGATCCAATCAGTTGTCACTGATTTAGGACGAGTAATTGGAATCCCCAATGCTCTTTCCCAAACCATTTGTGAGATCATACCCATGGTTCTTGAAATACTGAATAAAACTGTATAATAATTGAATTCTTTCAAACCATAATAATAAAGTAAAGAACCTGATGCTGCATCTACATTAGGCCAAGGATTTTTTGCTTTGCCGTGATCCTGAAGTACGCCGGGTACCACTTCAAAAAGTCTATCCACAATAGCGAAAACATCATCGTCTTTAATATTTTTCTTACCAAAATCAATAAATGCTGAAAATCGAGGGTCAGGGCAGCGAAGCACAGCATGGCCATATCCGGGGATAACGCGGCCACTATTCAATCGATCCCAACAATATTGTTTCAATTCATCTTTAGATGGTACGCCATTAAAATCGTCTCGAACACTCAAGACAAATTTCAAACATTCTTGATTTGCTAATCCATGTAGCGGACCGGCTAATCCATTCAAGCCCGCTGTAACTGCATAATACGGATCGGATAATGCCGATGCAACTGTATGGGCGGCAAAGGCACTTACATTTCCGCCTTCATGGTCACAATGGAGCATGAAGTACAATTGCATGAGTTTATGGAAATCCCCTGTCTCATCTGGCAACCCAATCATATGTACAAAATTCCCAGCCCAATCTTTATTAATATCGGGTGAAATGCGATCTCCTTTATTAAATCGCATTCTGTAAATGCCGGCCCCCAATGCAGGTAATTTTGCCAATAATCGAATCCCATCCTCAAGAATTGCTTCCCAAAATTCAGTTTTTGGCATTCCATTATCATATCTTTTACGGAAAACACTTTCACCCTGCATGGCTAGAATTGCTGTGTTAAATAAGGTCATGGGATGAGCATCATCCGGCATTTCACCTAAAACTTTCCATACATAATCGGGTACGTGAAGATGAGATGAAAAATCCTTTTTCAAATCAACCAATTCATCTCCATTGGGTAACCTTCCAGTGAGGAGTAAAAAGAAAACTTCTTCAGGTAAAATATGGGTGATCTCTAAAAGTGGGAACCCACGAATAATCAAACCTTTGTCAGCAGAGACAGATGAAGTATCACAAACAAATGCTTTGATACCACGGAGCCCGGAATAGGCCTGGGCTACCGTCACATCGCTAATTTTTTGATCCCCTTTTTCAGTGATCAATTGTTTAATTTCGTTTTGAACAATTGGAATTTGGTTCTGTAGTTCTTGTTTCAGCAAACTCATGCTGTCATCCTTAATAAAATAAATTAATAATTACTTAACTGAACTTACTCATTTAGTCCCTTACAAAAAAACGTATCACATCGTCAAATGACTCATCTAACTTATCAGCTTATTTTACCACGACTGACAGAGTACCATTCTCAATAAATGCTTGAAAAATGACATGGTTTCTTACTTCTTTCATCTTTGGTGCCTAATCCAAAAACCGTACCACGAGCCCAGACCTAAGTTTTGGTTCAAACCAAGTTGATTTTGGTGGCATAACTTTATCCGCATCTGCAACAGTCAATAACTCATCAATAGATACCGGATGTAATGCAAAAGCAACTTTTGCATCCAGACTACAACGTTTTTCTAATTCCTTCAACCCTCTAATTCCACCTACAAAATCGATTCTGTTATTGGTCCTTGGATCATCAATTTTTAAAATAGGATCTAATAGATAATCTTGTAGAATTGATGCATCCAACCCTGAGACTGAATCATTCGAAATAATTTTATCCTTTGCAATTAATTGATACCAACACTCATTCAGGTACATAGAAAAAGTATGACGGGAATGAGGAATCTGAATATGGTTTATTTTGGTAACAATAAAGTTAGTTTTAATAATCTCAAGAAATTGATCGTCAGATAATCCAGCCAAATCCTTCACCAACCTGTTATATCCCTGAATTTTCATTTCGTCGTGAGGGAAAATTACAGATAAAAAATAATTATAAGATTCATCTCCATTATGGTTCGGATTTTTATCTTGCCTAATTTTTTGAACCCTTGATGCCGATGCAGCTCGATGATGGCCATCTGCAATATATAAAGCTGGGATTAATTCAAAATACAGAGAAAGAGACTCCTGCATTGAAGGCGATGTTATTTTCCATAAACTGTGTTTTGAGCCGTCATCAGCAAAAAAATTAATTGCCATTTTTTGGTTTTTAATTTCTGCGATGTGATTTTGAAATTCACCATCATTTCTAAAAGTTAATAATACTGGGCCTGAATTAGCATTTGTAATTTCAATATGTTTTGTACGGTCATCCTCCTTTTCCGGGCGAGTAAATTCATGTCTCTTTATTAGACCTCTATTGTACTCATCAATAGAAACTGCAGCAATAATTCCGGTTTGCTTGTGATTACCCAATGAAATTTGATAAAGATAAAAGCAAGAGTTTTCATCTTGGGTGAAGTTACCTTTTTTTATAAAATCTTCAAGATTCTTCGAAGCATGATTGTAGAGTGAATCGTTATCGGGTAATTGACTTGTCGAATAATCTACTTCTGGTTTAATAATCCTTAAAAATGAGTCCGAGTTATTTTGAACCATTTTTCGAGCCTCACTTGATGATAATACATCATAAGGTGGAGATGAAACTTTTTTTGCTAAATCAGGTGGTGGTAAATACCCCTTGAAAGGCTGAATTTTTGCCATTAAAGTTTAATAATTAAAATAATTTTCGTGCTGATTCTAAATCTTCAAGAAAATCAATCTCTAGACAAGGGTATTCTGATACATCTTCAAAATGGACATCTGTTTTATCCAACAAAGGTTGAATGCCTGCTTCGAAATAATCATTCACGCCTCCTGCATTAATCAAATGTTCTAATGAATCAGAAAAAAGACCCGTGAATACTTTAGATAATTTTGCTACACCAATGAATTCTCCCAGACATTGAGATTCAATTAGGTCCTTCCCAATGGCAACAATCTTATTTTCACCGCCATCGATAACTTTCACTTCTTCCCTTCCGCAAACTTTTGCATCTACAGCCAAGGCTGTTTCATACGGAGAGTTGACCGTTTGGGCCAACAATGCTTTGGGATAAACTACATCCGCATTCATAAGAACATGGTCATCAGATCTAAGAATATCACGGCCGAGGTATACTGAAAAGGCAGTATTTGTTTCAAAATAATGATGATTGACTAAAAAGTTGAATTTCAGATTAGGAAAATTGGACGTTACATGTTCCATTAATATTTCGCGATGATAGCCAACAATCATTGTAACATTGGTTATGTCGATGCTTTCCAATGCTTCTAATTGATAATGAATAATAGGTCGACCACCCACATCCAATAAACACTTTGGAGTATTGTAAGTATGAGGATAAAGACGTCGTGATACGCCAGCTGCTAAAATAAATGCTTTCATAGAGTCGCTAAATTACCGGAATCAGTTGGCTTCACCAATTGGAATCCCCGAATAGATTATAGCATTTATTATATTTTTATTCCATCTGAAATCAATTGCTCAACTATTTGTTTTACTCTAATGGAGGCATTCCCATCTAATTTATAGAATATTTTTTTCTGATCCCTTTTTTGTGCTTTTTTCATTTCATCGATGGGTTTTAATGCAAGCTTGATTCCTGCATGTAATTCCTTGGGCGTATCGATATGCACAAAAGATTCTTTTAAGTATTCTCGATTATCAAATCCCAAAAGAGCTTCACCATCTGAGTGTTTTAAATTTTCTTGGTCCAGGTTATAAATAACTCCAGTCTTCCCTGTTGCTAAAAATTCAGTAATTGCTCCGGATGCTTCAGACACCAATGTATCCGCAACGAATAATAATGGCAATATATTGTAATCATCTTTTGGTATTATAATTGCGTGAGGGTAATTCTCAATTTGATCTTCAAATATTTTATGTTGATTGTGGGATGCATATTTCCCCATCCAAGCATAATGATGGAGTTTTATTATCAGGTTATAATCTTTTGTCGATTCAAAAATTGCTTCTTTTAAATCATAAAGGCAGGTTGGTTTATAGGTTGGTGCAAACAAGATCACAGGTTTATCAGGATCAAGGCCTAATAATTTTAAAATCTTATCTCTATTAAAATTCTCTCCTGTAAAATAGGGATCCATTTTTGGATAGCCAACTTTATGTAATTCACAATTCCCTAAGCTGCCGGATTCCTGCAAGGACTCCACAGATTGATCGCCTTCAGCAAAAATAATATAGCGATGGCCAGCATGTTTTTTTAACTCACGGTAAGTAACCGTCTTCGTAAATGTGATCCCATGATAAATCAAACAAAGTAAAGCATCCCCATACCTTTTTTCATCAATAAAATCCGGGGCAAATACTATATCAAAGTTTTCATTTTCATCACTGATACGATGCCCTTCTTGATCAAATTTTTGTAAATATTTCTTTGTCTCATCTTTATCAAAAAAACCAAATGATCGTTCAACTTCATGGGTCAGCGATAAGGCAACATCATAATTTTGATCACTTTCAAAGAGATCAATTAAAGGATCAAAAGCTGCCTTATGATACAGGTAAAACATTTTGAATAAAACTTTGGTCTTTTTCATTTCCCTTAAGCTTCACTCCTGGCAATCAAATTCCGAATCTGGTATTTACGGAGAAAATTTAAGGGTTTTTGTTTTAATTTATTATGCAATCCATCTATTAAAACGGTTTCGATTCCTTTCAGCAGACGACTAGATGAAAGTCCATCTGAATAGGGGTGAATTTCCCGAAGACAACTTGCCCTGTTCGTTGAAAATTCATCTGGATTCATTAGGCTCCGTTCTATAGCAGATGAAAGATCTGTTGGATGTTGAATATTTATCCCTTTATATTTACGGGCAATAGCTTTATATGTAATTAAAGGACGGTCAAATGATAAAAACTCATA
>JAPYRR010000053.1 GCA_029936885.1 Fidelibacterota bacterium
ATCGATTCCTTTTTGAAGGTTTTCTACCGCCCAAAAAAGGGCGCAAAGCACGGATCGCACGTGTCGAGAATGAGCAATCCACATTGATATATTATGAATCCCCAAAGCGAATTCAACGCACCTTAAGAAATTTATTAGATGGATTAGGGGATCGGCCTGCCGTAGTTGCGCGTGAATTAACAAAATTGTATGAAGAAATAAAACGGGGAACACTATCAGAATTGTTGACGTATTTCACAAAGCATCCCCCAAAAGGGGAATGTGTTATTCTCGTGGGCAAAGATGATCCAAATGTCTATTTCTGATCTACCATAAATAGTTTGAAACCAATTGCTCTAAATACAGATATAATGATGGATAAAATAATCCCGATGGGGAATAAATATTTAAAACATAATTATGTAATAATTCACAATTACGTTTTACACATTTACGATTTATTTTTAATAAAATTCTCAAATCTGGAATCAAGTAAGATTTTCATCTTTGGAGATGATCATTAAATGATGCAATCTCTATTTATATCATTCGAAGGGATTGATGGATGTGGTAAATCCACTCAAGTTAAAATGCTCATGAATCGTTTCGAAAAAGAATCAATTACCGCTTTACTCGTTCGTGAACCGGGCGGAACTCAAATTTCAGAAGAAATTCGTGATGTACTTTTAAAAAATCGTAATGATAAAATGGCTGAAAGAACTGAAGCGCTTCTCATGACGGCAAGTCGTGCACAACTTACTAAGGATATAATTATTCCGAATTTAGAATCCGGGACTGTTGTTGTAGCAGATCGGTTTAAAGATTCCACTTTGGCTTATCAAGGTGGAGGAAGGGGATTGGATCTAAATTACTTGGTGAAATTGAATGATTTTGCCACCTATGAACTCGATCCGGATATAACTTTTTTTATTGATGTAACAGCGGATGAAGGGAATCGTCGAAGAAATTCTGGAATTTCTGATAGAATTGAAAAAGCAGGAATAGATTTTCAACATATAGTTAGGGAACAATATATTAAGTTGGCACATATGTATGATCAAAGATTTGTCACTATCGATGGTACTTTATCACCAGAGAATATTCATAAAACGATATGGACAACTATCCAAAACAGGAAAAATTCATGAAAAGTAAAAAATATATTTTATTCATTTTTTGTATGCTGTGTTTTGTTACCATTATTCAAGCAGGGAAAAAAGATATATATAAACAGGTTAGAAAAAACCAATCATTGATAAATAATGTTTATAGACATTTAGTCACAAATTATGTTGATGATATTGATCTAGATGCCTTTACAAAAATGAGCATCAATAATATGCTACTTGATCTCGACCCTTACACGGTTTACATGGAAAATGAAGAAAAAAGTGGGATTGAAATGCTCACAAAAGGTAAATATGGAGGCGTGGGAATTCAGATAGGGAAAAGGGAAAAAGTTCTTACAGTTATTACGCCCATGGAAAATTCTCCAGCAAAACGCGCCGGAATCGTTAGCGGAGATAAAATAATAAAAATTGATGATTCTATCACAGAAGGAATGTCGATGAATGACGCTGCAAAACTTATCCGAGGTGAAAAGGGGTCCAATGTTATTTTAAGTATTCAACGCTTTGGCGAATCAAATTTGATTGACTTTAATCTGACTCGAGAAAATATCAAAGTAAAAGATATCTCTTACGCAGGTATGTTGGATGACCAAACCGGGTATATTCGATTGACACGTTTTTCACGTAATTCTGATAAGGAAATGAAAAAGGCACTTAAAGAACTTTTGGATCAAAATATGACCGGATTGGTTCTGGATCTGCGGGATAATCCAGGTGGATTATTGAATGCTGCAGTGAATATTTTAGACTTGTTTATCGATAGCGGTGAAATGCTTGTATGGACCGAAGGGAAAACTCAAAAATCAAAACGTAAATATCAAAGCAAAACCGACCCAATTGTTCCTGAAGATGTAAACATAACTATTCTCGTAAATCAGGGAAGTGCATCTGCAAGTGAGATTGTGGCAGGTACTTTACAGGATCTTGATCGCGGTGTAGTCGTGGGTCGATCCACATTTGGAAAAGGATTGGTCCAAACTGTTTTTAAAATTGATAAGGAGCGCTCCTTAAAGATAACCACAGCAAAATATTATATTCCTAGTGGACGGCTCATACAAAAACCTGGGTATTTACCAGATGATATACTTGCTGATTCCACTGAACAAGATAGTATTTTTTATACAAAAAGTGGTCGAGAAGTTTCTGGTGCAGGTGGAATTACGCCTGATTATAAAGTTGAACTGAATAAAGCATCTCCTATTTTAGCTGCAAGTTGGCGACAGGGTCTCTTTTTTAATTTTGTTCAGAAACATAAAATGGACTATGAAACATTTGAAGATGCGAAAGCTGATACATCCATAATGGCTCAATTTGAAAATTATCTTCATGCAGGTGATTTGGATATTTATATGAAAGGAGAATCCAATTATATAGATATGAAAGAAATGCTGTGGAATCTTGATTCAAGCAATATTCAAATCCAGGGTGCGCTGGAAATTTTAGATTCTTATTTCGAACAAATAGCCTTAACACAATTTGAGATGGAAGAAGAAAAAATGCACCATTGGTTGATGGTAGAATTCGCCGATTATTTCCATGGTGATGAAGGCCGGGTCAAACAATCAGCCATCCAGGATAAAGATATTCAAAAAGCGCTAACCCTTTTGCATGACCCTGTTGTGTATGAAAACGTATTTCTCCCGCAATTAGAAAATACAAATTCCATGACTGTAGACTGATCTTACCGTACAACAATCCACCAAATATCATTTTAATAACGTCTATTTCCCCTCGTAATTTCCTCGGCTTTTTTGTGGGGCGATTAGCTCAGTTGGTTAGAGCGCTACGTTGACATCGTAGAGGTCGGCGGTTCGACTCCGTCATCGCCCACATTGACAGGTCGGCGGTTTTCCGATGGTTCGGAATCATCGCCCACTACAAAGATGTGAGCAGGATTTTTATAGCAAAAAATAATTATGACTGAAATCAATATAACATTACCGGATAATTCCGTAAAAACAATGCCAACCGGCACCACGTCACAACAAGTCGCAGACAGTATCGGTTCGGGATTGGCACGGGCTGTTGTGGTGGCAAAGATCGACGGAACTCTCACTGATCTGAATCATCCGTTGGAAACCGATTGTGCCTTGGAATTATTTACAGGTGACACACCGGAAGGGCATGATACTTTGCTCCATTCCACTGCGCATTTAATGGCTCAGTCTGTGAAAGAACTTTTTCCAGATGCCAAGGTGACTATTGGTCCTACCATAGAAAATGGTTTCTTTTATGATTTTGATGTGGATATTCCTTTTTCAGATGAAGTGTTGGCAAAGATTCAACAAAAAATGAAAGAATTGGCAAAATCGGGTCAAGATATTGTGCGCCAGGAAATGTCTGCTGCAGATGCTGTAAAGATGTTTGCTGAAATGGGTGAACCCTATAAAGTTGAGATCATTGGTGAGATAGATCCTGATGAGGTGATATCTACTTATACTCAAAATGATTTCACCGATCTTTGTCGCGGGCCTCATGTATCCAATACAAAGAAGATCAAATATTTTAAATTGCTTTCTACTTCCGGAGCTTATTGGCGCGGTGATGAAAATAATAAAATGCTCCAGCGTATCTATGGAACAGTGTTTGCCAGTAAAGATGCTTTAAAAACTCATCTGTATAACCTTGAAGAAGCCAAAAAACGAGATCATCGTAAATTGGGGAAAGAATTACAACTTTTTACTTTCGATGAAGAAGTGGGTCCTGGTTTGCCGTTGTGGCTGCCCAATGGTGCCGTCATGATTGAAGAATTGGAACAGTTGGCAAAAGAGACAGAACGCAAAGCTGGCTATGATCAAGTTCGAACACCCCATTTGACCAAAGGCAGTCTTTACGAAAAATCCGGCCATTTAGAGCATTATAAAGAATCAATGTACCCAGCCATGGATATTGATGGGACTGAATATTATGTTAAGCCAATGAACTGTCCACATCATCATAAAATTTATTCGGCCATTCCAAAAAGTTATCGCGACCTACCAGTAAGGTTGTCTGAATACGGCACTTGCTACCGTTACGAAAAATCAGGACAGTTATTTGGGTTGATGCGCGTCCGTAGTTTGCAAATGAATGATGCTCATATTTATTGCACAAAAGAACAATTTAAACAAGAGTTTTTGGCTGTTTGTAATCTGTATCTTAAATATTTTAAAATTTTTGGCATTGAAAAATATGTTATGAGACTGAGCCTTCATGATCAAGAAGGCTTGGGGAAAAAATATGTAAATGAACCCGAATTATGGTTAGAAACTGAACAATGGGTACGTGAAGCTCTTCTGGAAGGGGACATGGATTTTATTGAAGTAACGGGTGAAGCTGCATTCTATGGCCCTAAAATTGATGTTCAAGTTTGGAGTGCCATCGGAAAAGAATTTACGTTGGCAACAAATCAGGTAGATTTTGCAATCCCACAAAGATTTAATTTGACATACACAGATGAGCAAGGAAAAGATCAAACACCCTTATGTATTCATCGCGCACCGCTTGGAACACATGAACGATTTATTGGATTCCTGATCGAACATTTTGGGGGTAATTTCCCACTATGGTTAGCGCCAATACAGGTAGCAGTTCTACCTGTATCAGATAAAAATTTAGATTATGCCAATAAAATTTCTGAAGATTTAAAATCTGCAGGGATTCGAGTAAAATTGAATGATCGTGCTGATAAGATTGGTGCAAAGATTCGCCAAGCAGAATTAGAAAAAATTAATGTTATGCTGGTTGTTGGAGAAAAAGAAGCAACGAATGATACCGTTTCTGTCCGACGGCGTTTCGAAGGAGATAGTGGTGTTCAATCTACATCTTCTTTGATAAACCAGCTTGTTGAAGAAATAAAACAGAGGAGACTCTCTCATAGCAAAAAAACAGAAGCAGCGACTGAATAGCGATATTACTTCAAGTGAAGTACGGTTGATTTCGGAAACTGGAGAACAATTAGGTGTCGTTCCCATTGAAGCTGCAATACAAAGAGCCCAAGACGTAGGATTAGACCTAATGGAAGTAGCACCTGGTGGGAAACCACCCGTTTGCAAAATCGTCGATTATGGTAAACTAAAATACGAAAAAAAGAAAAAACAACAACTCAGTAAGAAAAAACAACATGTTGTTAAGGTCAAGGAAATACGGTTAAGACCACGAATAGATGAACATGATCTCATGACAAAAGTTAACCGTGGACGAGAATTTTTGTTATCTGGGGCTAAACTAAAAATAACCCTGATGTTTCGTGGACGAGAATTAGCTCGTATTGATTTGGGTAAGATTGTTATGGACAGAGTTCTCGAAGAATTGGCAGATGTGGCAGACGTTGAAAAGGTTAATCCCTTGGAAGGCAGACGCATGTCAATAATCCTTAATGCAAAATAGGAGTGCTAGATGCCTAAAATGAAAACAAGGCGCGGAGCCGCAAAGCGGTTCAAGCTAACAGGTTCTGGCCGAATTAAACGAAACAAAGCAAACCATAGACATATGCTCATACGCAGATCGAATAAGGTAAAACGGAAGATGAGGCAATCAACGTCTCTTGCTCCCGGTGATGCTAAACTCGTGAAAGCAATGTTGGGCGTCTAAAACTGGAGGCGATAAAAAATGCCAAGAGCAAATAGTTCCGTACCACGACATCGTCGTCATCGGAAAATCGTCAAGCAGGCCAAAGGCTACTATGGTGCCCGGAGCCGCAATTACAAATCTGCAATTGACGCAGTAACTAGAGCAGGACTATACGCATATCGTGACAGACGTCAACGTAAACGTATGTTCCGCCGTCTTTGGATTACTCGTATTAATGCAGCTTGTAGGCTCAATGGGACAACATATTCTGCTTTTATTAATGGTCTGAAGACCAAAGGTATTGACTTGGATCGGAAAATTATGGCCGATATGGTAGTGAATGATCCGCAAGCCTTTACCGCATTGGCAGCATCAGTTAAATAACTGAGATGTCAATGATGGATCAACTCGAGTCGGTCAGAAAGCAATTTCTGGCCGATCTCGAATCCTTCCCAGAAAACTCCAAGGAAATAGAAGATTTTCGTTCGAAATATTTAGGACGTAAAGGGTCGGTTGCGTCCTTATTCACTTTAATGGGGAAAGCAACGTCTGAAGAACGTCCCACATTAGGGAAAGAACTCAATAAATTGAAACAGGATCTTACGCGTCAATTCGAAGAAAGAGTTTCAACTTATCTTGTAGCGCATCAAAAGGGCGAAGATGATTCTATTGATTTAACTCTCCCCGGAAAAACGCCACGGATTGGGTCTTTACATATATTGGAACAAACCCTTTCCGAGATCAAAGACATTTTTAAATCAATCGGATTCCATGTGGCTTATGGCCCGGAAGTGGATGATGATTATCATAATTTTTCAGCTTTAAATATACCAGAGCATCATCCAGCTAGAGATATGCAGGATACTTTTTTTATAGATCCAACTACCGTTTTAAGAACCCATACATCCAATGTCCAAATCCATTTGATGGAAGATGAAGATCCACCTATTCGATATATTGTTCCTGGGCGTGTTTATCGAAATGAAGCTATCGGATACAAAAGTTATTGTTTATTCCACCAAGTAGAAGGTATCTATATTAACGAAAAAGTATCTTTTGCTGAATTGAAAGGGTGTCTTGAGTATTTTGTCAGGCAAATGTTTGGACCCAAAATAAAGATGCGATTTCGTCCATCTTATTTTCCATTTACTGAGCCCAGTGCTGAAGTGGATATGTGGGATGAAGAACGGCAACAATGGATGGAAATTCTTGGTTGCGGGATGGTAGATCCTGCCGTTTTAGAAAATGTCGGTTACGATTCAAAAAAATGGCACGGTTATGCCTTTGGAATGGGTGTGGAAAGAATTGCTATGCTCAAATACAAAATTAATGATATTCGATTATTTTATAATGGTGATATACGTTTTCTGGAGCAATTCTCATGATTGTTTCAATTGAATGGCTTAAGCAATTTGTTGCCATAGAAGAATCACCCGAAGAATTGGCTGATCTCCTATCAAAGACTGGGCTAGAAGCGGAAGTTGTAGGCGTTCCGCACGAACTACCAGGTATTGTGGTTGGACATGTAGAATCAGCCATAAAACATCCAGATGCTGATAAATTAAAACTTTGTACTGTGAATGATGGTAAGACGGTTCATCAAGTAGTTTGTGGTGCTCCAAATGTAGATGCGGGACAAAATATTGCCTTTGCGTCAATCGGCTCAGTTTTACCTGGAAATTTTAAAATTAAAAAGGCAAAAATTAGAGGTGTCGAATCTTCTGGAATGATATGTTCGGAAAAAGAATTGCAAATTACTGATGAGCACGAAGGCATCATGGTTTTACCTGATAATCTGAACCCCGGTGATGATTTTATGTCCGCATATGGCTATAAATATTTGTCCCTTGAACTGGATATCACGCCAAATCGCCCTGATGCTTTTTCTCATCAAGGTGTTGCTCGAGATATTGCAGCCGTTACAAACCGAGAATTCAAGCATCTTTCAATTGATTCAGTAGTATCTAAAGGGAAAGAAACTTTATCCATCTCTATGGAGAATGATGATTGTTCGCGATATATCGGTGGAATTGTCAAAAATGTAAAAGTTGGGCCAAGTCCTGAATGGTTGGTCGAGATTCTGAAAGCAGCAGGACAAAGAAGCATCAATAATTTGGTGGATATCTCAAATTATGTTTTACTAGAAATGGGACATCCGACACACATTTTCGATTATGATAAATTGGATCAAAAAGAGATTTTAGTTCGTCGAGCCAAAAAAGGTGAAACTCTCACAACCTTAGATGAAGCCAAGCATAAATTGAATGAAACTCATTTACTTATTACAGATGGGAAGATACCTATCGCATTAGCTGGCATAATGGGTGGGTTAAATACAGCGGTATCTGAAGAAACTAAAACTGTCCTGATCGAAAGTGCCTATTTTGATCCAGTTACTATAAGAAAAAGTGCAAAAAGTCTTCAAATGAGCACTGATGCATCCAAACGATTTGAACGAGGTGCAGATCCCGAGGGAACGATTGGCGGGTTTTGTAGAGTCGTTTCATTATTAAAAGAATTGGCGGGTGGAGAATTAGTCTCAGGAATGGTGGATGTGTACCCCAAGAAATTCACCAAGAGTGAAATTAATCTTAGGCGATCAGAATTGGATTTGGTCCTAGGATATCATGTGGAATGTAAAGATGTGGATCGATATTTGGAAGCGCTAGGTTTTGATCATTCATACACCAATATAGACTGGACCTGTACACCACCATCTTTTCGTCCTGACATTGAAAGAGAAATTGATGTGATTGAAGAAATAGCTCGAATGGTTGGCTACGATTCTATTCCATCAGATGAAAATATTAATGGAGTATTTCGCTACGATAATCCGGATTCAGAGATTACAATAGATCCTATTCGTGGAACGTTTGTTGGATTTGGATTTCACCAAATTTATTCCAATTCTTTACAGAATAATATAATTGCTGGTTTATCCGGAAAAACCCCCGTCAAAATGATGAATCCATTGAGTCGTGAAATGGCACTTCTTCGCACATCATTATTACCTGGACTTATGAAGGCTGCAGATTTTAACATTAAAAATGGAACACCAGATCTTAGGTTATTTGAATTGGCAAATGTACATGAGCAAACAGAAGATGGCTTTGATGGCATTCATGAATATCGACATTTTGCGGGAATTGTTATGGGCGATAATCAGGGTCAATCTGTTCATAGTAGCGTATCTCACGAAGATCTATTTTCGTTAAAAGGATACTTATCCGGATTATTCAGTGAAAAATACAAGATGCGATTTGAATTGAGAAGGGAAGACCATCCAGGATTTGATTATGCTCAAACTATTATGATCAATCGACAAAATGTTGGCGCCATGGGAAGATTATCATCAGATTGGATAGAAATAATGAATTTAGATTTAGAAAATGCATTTGGATTTGAAATAATCCTTAACCCTATTTTGAATATGATGGGTAGAAAAAAGCAATACAATCGAATTGCTACATTCCCAAAAATTCAACGAGATTTGAATTTAGTTATGCAGAAATCGCAAGAAGTTGGGCCAATTGTGAATTTGATTTTGAAAAAAGGGAATAATCTTATCCAGAGCGCAAATCCAATAAATGTCTTTATAGATGAAGATGCATTGGGTAAGGGGTTAAAAAGCGTCACCTTTTCAATTGAATTTCAGCATAATAAAAAAACACTTGAAGATAAAGATGTAACTCCTGTTATAAATGACATTATACGTGTTGTTGAAAAGGAGTTTCTTGCTAAATTAAGGTTATGAAAGATCTATCCTTACTAAACGAACTTGAATTAAAAATTCGAGAATTAGTTTCATCTGTTGAACGTGAAAGAGAAAAAAATGCAACCTCTGAGAAAGCAATTCAAGAATCCCGGAAACTTTCCCACATTGAAGAAAAAGTTAGAAACTTGATCAATTTGGTTGATCAATTGGAGCAGAATTAATATGAGTGACGAGAGCAACCAGGTTTCAATATCTATATTTGGACAAGAGTATTCTGTAAAAGCTCCGGCTGATCCTGAATACATTTTGAAAATAGCTGAATATTTAGATGGGAAAATGAGAGAAGTTCAATCCGGATTTTCTACGACTCAATCATCCACTAGAATAGCAATCTTAGCGGCGATGAATATCACAGATGAACTATTTAATGCAAAGCAATCTGGCGATCTGGAAAACACTGAAGTTGAACAAAAGATTTCATCCTTGATTGAACTCATCGACGAATCTATTTAATCTTTAATCTCCTTTATCTATGTCTGATCCATTAATCCTTTCCGGGAAGGATGTTAGTCAATCTGTCTATGAGAATCTGAAAGATCGTATCTCAGTCCTTAAATCAAAAAATATTACACCGGGGCTCGCAGTCGTTCTGGTTGGGGATGATCCTGCATCACAGGTTTATATCCGCTCCAAGACAAAGAAATTCAATCAACTTGGTCTTAACACTGAATCTCATCGACTATCGATTGATACATCAGAAAAAGATCTTTTAAACCTTATAGATCAGCTCAACCAAGATAACCAATTTCATGGTATTCTCGTTCAGTTGCCTTTGCCTGGTCATATTAATACACAGAAGGTTTTAGATGCCATGGATCCAAGGAAGGATGTGGATGGATTCCATCCTGAAAATGCCGGCTTGCTTTCCATCGGTAAACCAAGATTCATTCCCTGCACACCAAAAGGCATCATGCGCATCTTGTCTCATTATAACATTGTTCTGACAGGGAAGCACGTGGTTGTGGTTGGGCGCAGTAATATTGTGGGCCGGCCCATTTCTATATTAACAAGCCTTAAACAGGCTGGTGCCAATGGCACAACAAC
>JAPYRR010000054.1 GCA_029936885.1 Fidelibacterota bacterium
TTCACGTTTTTTAATACGCTTGAAATAATCCTTATTCATTCGAAAAACACCTAGTGTCAGATCCAATAATTGTTCACCTTTGATCTCTTGAAAAACCGTATCTATAAAACGACCATATATCTCTTCCCACCCATTGACAAATAAAACCGGATCAAAACAAAGTCTTACGGTCCATCCAGATTCCAAAGCGTGTTTCAATGATTTTAATCGCAGGTGAAGTGGTGGTGCAGTTGATTCATATTTTTCACAAATCATATCTGGTGAAAGTGTCCAACTTAGAATTACTTTTTCGGTTGGCTGGATGTTTTTCAATGAAGAGAAAAGGGCACTTTTGGTTCGAATCTCAATTTTCAGATTTTCTTGTTTACGGGCAAACTTAATCCAGCGGGAGGTCATGGGAATTATATTTTCCATGGCCATAAGGTCTGTATTATAGGAAATAGACACGATCATTGGTTCAGAAGGATTGTTAAGCTTTTTCAACTTATTTGTTATTGAATAAAATAAATCATCTTCATTCACAAAAACAACCAGATTCCCCGATGGATACATACCTTGTAAAAAACAATAGTCACAGTTGTATAAACAATTTAGTATAGGTGTATTATAAAAAGTATTGGGTGTCCCATATTCTTGAACCATATCCGATGCTGGATATAAATAGGGTTCTCTTTTTTTTGCCAAGATTAATTTCATGGATGATTTCTGGATCTGAAAATCCTGTCCTGTGCGATTGAATACATCCTTGTAATGTTCAATTTTTATCACTTTCGCTTTTGGAAATTTTGATAAAGCAATTTGGGTTAGTGGGTAACCTTCTGTGCCATTTTCAAGGTAAATGTGGGAAAAATTAGGCTGAAAGTTGGTCACAGATTTGTTTAAAATATATTTTTTGAGATGTTTTATTCAAAGAAGATTTGTTTTGCAATTCAGGAAAAGGGCTTTCAATTGTCCGAAGTCTAAATCCTTTTGCGCGTTGAAGAAGTTGCAGGGATTGAGTCTTAGTGAGCGATATTTTCTGAACCGTTTCATTGATCCATATCAAATCATCTTCCGATAAAATTTTATTTTCTTCAATGAGCATTCCTTCTAATTGAGATAAAAATAATTCAATTGAATCTAGATAGAGTGCGATCAAATTTGAAATGGGTTGGGCTATAATTTCTTCAAACTCAAGATTCATATAATCTGATACAATTTTTAGAAATGCCAATCGGTGTACAGGTACAAGTGAAGAACATACATTGAAAATTTCTGATGCTTCCATATCAACTAACCCCTTATAAGCGCCCTCTCCATCAGATATTACACTATCCACTGTCACAAGTGATTTTTCTTCAAAATTATGTTTAATTAATATATCCGGATAATATGTTTTCCCGGTTGTTTCATCTTTTATTTTATGGAGCAGATAACATGCACCAATTTTGGTTGACGAATGGTTCCCGCCGGCAATTCCAATATTTATAAATTGAATTTTCTCATGAATAAAATGTTTGCAAAAAGTTTCAATCCTATCTTTTATTCTTTTTTTCCCAACACCAATACCAATTAAATAAAGATTATCTCTCTTAAATACGGGGAAAAGAAAAGATGAGTCTTTTGTTAAACCAAAATGATCAATTAGGGGTTGTGATTCTGCCTTTAAAGCTGTGAGTAAACATTGCATAGGATGAACCTACCAGAAAGAAAATCGTAAAAATTTATTTTTACGATTATTCTTTTTATTGGATTTCAAAGGATTTCTCCCCTCCCAAGATAGCCCAAATAAATGCTTCTTTTTACCATTGGGACTATATTGAAATTCACTTTTATTCTTAGGATTCTTTTGTTTTTTTATATCCAAACTGATGGACTCAAGGATTAGTTTTTGTGTATTAAATCCAATGTAATTCAAATTGTAATAAATTTTGTCTCTTCCAATTTTTGCACCAAATACATTCATTATTTTCCCTAAAAGGTAGATGACTAATCCTCCTCCCACACCTATAAATAGATAATCAAATTGACCTATTGTAGCTACACCCACGGATGAGGCCATGGCAAGTTTTCCCATAATAACACAGGGCATTCCTGCAAGTTTATATGTTTTTTGCGCATACCTTATATCAGTTATTGAATGTATGGACTGGGTAAAAAGAATTACACCATTGTCCCAGAAAACAATATCTTCACCCTCAACTGTGAAATCGTTTAATGATGAAATTACATCTCCCGTATCCGTGAATAGAATAACCTTTTGACCTAAGCCAATAGATATAAATATTAAAATAATTAGTATTGTAAAAAGTTTCTGCATGGCTTGATAGCGTCACAGAAATTTAAAGCAGAGAACGCAATGCACTCATTAAAAGATCAACATCATTTTTAGAATTATAGACTTGAATTGAAATTCTGATATAGCGCTGATTATTCCATTCAAAAATAGGAATCTCAATTTGATGATCTTTCCAGAGTTTCTCCTTTAAATCAGGATTTTTTTGACTTGGTAGCGGATGTGCCACCATTTGTCCCAACCAGGACCCACCTGGAGAAATCGGTAAGGAATTGAGAGTGGATTGAAGCTCTGAATACGCATACTGGATGATCTTTTGGCAAGCTGCCTGGTAGGGCCTGATCTCTTTTTTATAAAAATCAATGGCAGTGGGCATAGTTAAAAAAGCAGACATGTCCCTGGTCCCTTGCCATTGAAAATCTTGTAAAAATGTTGATGGTGTCGGATCATCTCCATCTGACCCCCAACTGACCACCAGTGGTTTGATCCAATCCTGGTGTTCTTTTTTTACAAAAAGAAAAGAGGAGCCTTTCGGTCCGCAGAGCCATTTGTGACAGGCTCCTGTATAAAAGTCACATCCCAATTCATGAATATTTAAGGGAATATGTGCAGGGACATGTGCCCCATCAATAATGGTTAGGATGCCTTTTTCCCTAGCCATATTCACGATTTTTTCAATAGGGAATATTAGAGCAGTAGCGCTGGTGATATGGGAGAGAAAAATGACTTTTGTCTTGGGTGTTAACCCTTTCCAAAATTCTTCAATGAATTTATCTTCCGTCGTTGCAGGCGTAGAAATATCTTGTTGAATTATATTAGCCCCAGTCTTTTTTCCCCATTCTTTCCAACCCCGAACCAATGCGCCATATTCATGGTTGGACATGAGGATTTCATCTCCTGGATTCAAATTCAAATTATAAATAACATTGGTCACCGCTGTGGTTGGATTGGGGAAATAAATTATTTCATCTTCATGACAGCCAACAAATTCGCTTAACGATTCCCGAGAATGTTTCAAGCCATCATAGAGTATTTCCGTCTTGAATTGAACGGGCTGTTTTTCCAATTTCCTCTGCCAATCCTGATACACTTTAAAAACCGGTTTTGGACAGGCACCAAATGAACCATGGTTCAGGAAAGTAATCTCGGGATCCAGAAGAAACATGTCTCCCATTGTTTTATTCATTGATATTGGCTGAGAAGTTCCAGTTCTTCCCTTGAAGCAAAACGATTATCCCAGTCTTTTAATTCCCTGATCATGATTCGTCTGTAAACCCAGGGTATTAATAATATAAAGTACACCATGGTCAAATATCCATAAGGCAACATGGGCGCATCACTATAAGGGTTCATTTTCCAAAAGGGAAGGTTGCTTTTTTCATGATGGGCGGAATGACGGGTGAGATTAAATAACAAATAACTGCTGATCCGGTGATTTGAATTCCAGGAATGCCGCGGTTCAATGGCTGTGCCCGGCAAACGGACCAGCCCATAATGTTCCAGATAATTCACTGTTTCTAATAGGACCTTGGCCCAGATCACTGAACCAAAATAAACGATAAGACTAATTGAACCTCCGAGTGCCACCACGCATGTTATGAGTGCTGACCGGGCGTAGACCTGGAACATTTGATTATGGATGGAAAAAGGGCTTAATCCTTTCCCAGCTAATCTTTCCTTTTCCCATTTCCAGGCATTCCGCAGAGTACCCCATGTTGACCTTGCAATAAAATGATAAACACTTTCACCCCGGCGAGCTGATTCAGGATCCTGGTAGGTTGCCACATATTTATGATGTCCATGGACATGTTCGATCCCAAATGCGGGGTCCCAGGTTAAAGCCAAGAGCCAATTACTAATCTTGAATCCTGTTGATCTTCTTTTTCGGTGAACCAGTTCATGACCCACCACTGTTCCAATTCCGCCGATGAGCAAGCCCGAGGACAGGATCATGCCTATAAGATCAAAATGAGTGGTTGGCCTGATCCAGATATTAAAAAATGATGCCCCAGATAAAAGTGAATGGATCCATGAATCAGGATTCCCCATGCCCAACAGCGATATATTAAAAATCTTCAAAAACAGCAGGGGCAATACAAGATATAAGAACGGATTAAACCGATTCCCATCCTCTTGATAATGTTGTGTATCATTCCCTGCAAGCGTGTCTCCAATGACGATAAACAAGGAAAACCCAATAAAAAAGATCCAAGCAAACTGTGGACCCATCCAGTCACATATGATCAAAATAATTAAAACGAGTGGTGCCAATGAATATTTTAACATAATTAATTAAATCAAACCCATTCTGGTTGTGTAATGTTGCACCTTAGCTCCTTTTTTCATGTTCAAATTGACAAAAATATTCTCATTCTAAATTACCCAATTTTGTCCATAAGGCTTTGAACCGCTATGCTAATTTCCATTACCCACCTCCTTAATACCATCCAATTCAATAATTTCATTTCAAAAATCCGGCTTTGGACTAAAAAATGAGAAGCGATATTTTGAGATACTTAAACTAAATCCACTTGTTAACGATGAATCAATAATCATATTTGAATATTAAAAATTTAAATTGTGCATGTTTGCCCTTAAAAATTTACTTTTATTTTTATATTTATGCTGTTTTTGCTGAACCCGGATACATGGCTTTCATTGTATCCTTGGGCACAATGTTCCAGGCGATGATATAAACTAAAAGTCCGCACCCTAAAAAAAGTGTGAAAAAAACACAGGCGAACAATGACAGGATCAAAGCCCCGAATACGGATTGATTCATATTAAATGAAATAGCCATTGCCAATGCTGACCCGAAGGTAATCCCAGTCTTGACCATCTCGCCCCTTGTGTAATGAAATGTTTGTCTCATGCTTTCTTGGACATATTAAATTCAATTTACTTGTCAAAATCGTCTTAATCTTTTTTTCATGATCCGGGCATGATCAACCAAATCCGTTACTAATTCTTCTGAAAGGGATTTAGAAAAGAATGTACTGGGGATCTGCCTTATATCACGCTGGGTCTTTTCGTAATTTGCCAATGCTGATTGCTGGAGAGATACCCTAATGTTTTCCCGATCACCCTCGTCCCAATCCACATTAAAATCATCAAATAATTGCTGCACCAAGGTAATCTGATCTTTTTGAGTCATACTAAGATTTTTTAAAGCTACAAAGAATTCTCCCATTGAATTTTGAAGGCCTGTGAGATATCCGGCCCGGGACAAATTATCCCAGTGACCTTTTTCAATTTCAAGATCTTTCTTGATTCTTGTAAGTATTTCACGAACGAGATTCATCCCCTTATGTTTTGGCGTTGGATCACGTCCGTGCTTTGGAGATCCTATTTCTGCATCTTCCAATAATAGGTTTATTCGGACCAATTGGTTTTGAACCAATTCAGAATGATAAGACCGCATTCTTTGGGTCACAAGTGTTCTTTCTTTTTTAGGGAGCGATAAATAATAAACCGTATCCTTTAATTTAGAGGCCATATTATCAATCAATTCATCATCTCGCTGAGGAGATGTCTCTAAAAGTGAAATTTGGAGATCCCGCTCATATTTTAAGAGAGGGCTATTGGGTTGGCCCAGACTGGATCGTAATTTATCGAGATTCTTCTGATAGGATTGATCAATGGAATCCAGGATCTCATCTGGTTTGACCTTTTTACGAAGGCCCTTTGTCGTTGGTAGATTTCTCATAAGGCACGAAATGTACCCTCAGAAACTCATGTAATGCAATGAGTCAGATTTTTACTTAAGTAGAAGAATTTTTTGTATTCTGTTCTCATTTCCAAAGTTTAATCGTGCGAAATACATGCCTGATCCAAATTTGCCGGCATTCCATTTAATCTCTTGTGTGCCCGGTTCTAATATTCCGTCCACTAATGTTTCAACCATTCTACCCGTAATATCAAAAATATGTAGAGATGTAATAATTCGTGTTTCTACATCCGGTATATTAAATCGGATCGTGGTAGTCGGATTAAATGGATTCAGAAATGGCGTAATTATAAACGGAATAGTTAATCAGGAATGAGGATACAGGTTCAACACTGGAATCGATAATATGAATATCAACAACCAGTTTCGGCATGGGATTGGCAAAAGTCGTCTTCAGTTTTTGATCGAGCAAGGCTAATTGGATAAATTGGGTAATTCGACCTTGCCAGGCTGTTTCATCACTGCCTTGGAGATTCACTTCCAGGTTGATCTCATCGATCCCTTTCAGGTTTCCGTTATACCATTTCCCCTGGGAGAACCTTAGATTGAAAATATAGTCCATCTCATATCGGGCTGAATTTATTTCAATAAAACCAGTTTTTGTGTCTGAAACTTTGATCCGAAAAAATCTACATATAAAAAGATGGTAGGATGTTGTGTAATGGAAATTGACCCTAACTTTCAATCAATAATCTATTCATGCTTATTTCGATGTGAGTTTGAAACTAAAGTTAAAATCATTCTTTCACCATGGGCACAAATCGGACAGGCAAGATTTTTTCCTTGGTGACAACACCTTTCTTATTCTTTTTGATCACCCATAAATACTGGGATAAAACATCTTCGCCAACAGGAAGGATCATGCGCCCGTTTGGCGCTAATTGTTCCACCAGTTTTTCGGGAATTTTGGTTGGTGCTGCTGTAACCATAATTCGGTCAAAGGGCGCTTCCTCGGGCCAGCCTTTATAGCCGTCACCGGCCATCACCGTGATATTTTTATACCCAATTTCATCAAGCACCTTTTCTGCGCTTTCAGCCAATTCGGGAATAATTTCAATGGTGAAAACATGCTTAGCCATTTCCGCCAAGACGGCTGCCTGGTACCCGGAGCCGGTTCCTATCTCCAACACTTTATGTTGTTTATCAACCTGGAGATGTTCCGTCATGTAAGCCACGATATAGGGCTGACTGATGGTTTGTTTATAACCGATGGGTAACGGTCCATCAGTATAAGCTAAAGCATGGTATTTTTCTGGAACAAACTTTTCTCTTTCAACTTTTTGGATGGCTTTTAAAACAAGTTTGTCCTCAACGCCCCGTCTTTTGATCTGGTCTTTTACCATGATTTTTCGTTTGATCTCATAACTATCCGCGTTTTGAGAACAGCCCAAATTGAGAATAAGAGTCAGAAAAAACCATTTCATGTTTTATTAAACAAAAGGTGAGATATTGGTAATTAAAAATACAAATTGAAATTTAATCCTGCCTTTTGTGCCAATGGATTAATATGGGGTTGAATAGAGAATTGCAATTGCTGACCGTATTTATATCGAACTGCGTCCCGTTTATTTACAATCAATTTCCAGCCGTGGAACCAATCATAAAAAATGTCTCCCACCAAAACAATGGCACCTAAAACGATTAATCCACCACCGGAACCGTCCATCTCTTTATGCATTGGAACCAATTTGTAACTTGTATCAGCTCCAACTTGGTATATGGGAATTTTCTCGAACTGTTTTTCGTTTTCTTTACCTTCATTCAGGATCGTGACATCATAATCAGATTTTGGAAATTCTCCTTCATCCATCATGAATGCACCTGCAATCATCAGGCCTAATCCACCCGTACCGATCATAAACAGTCGGCGCGCCTTCTTTTTCTCTCCAGCATACCGATGAACGATCCCGGGGATAGGAATGGATGTGAGCGCTAGGCCAATGGTGAGCCGGCGATTCATATCCTGGTATTCCTCGAAGGTCATTTCTGCAGGTATGGGGTACAAGGGTGTTTCATTTAGGATATCGCCATTGGGGATACCTTGTCCAAAAAGAATGGTGATTGAAGAGAATAGGAATAAACTAATTATATGTTTCATGTTGTGTCCGTTTAATTAATTCTTATGAATTTCCACTCGGGACGTGGAAAAAAATTGTACAGTATCATAGTGAACTTCCGATTTCATATTTGTAGAAATTTAGCGAAGAAACAGAATATGGATTTGGATTATTTCCTCCGTAAAATCCTGAAGCCGTTCACACTCATGGTTCCAAGTAAAAGAACCGCAAATAGGCTCACCTCTCTGGGCATACCCCAGTCGCCAATGATTAGGTTCCAATCGTTGAAAACGCGCAGCATGTGAAGCAGCCCGACCAGGGTGAAAATACAAGCAGATATTAAATTGTATTGATTTTGATTCATTAAAGAACTCCTATTTATTTTTTTTCAAACACCATTTTATCATCCTTAAAGGATTTGAATTCCAGGGCATTTCCACTAGGATCTAGGATGAAAAATGTACCCTGCTCGCCTTTGCTCTTTTTGAACCTTTTTTTGGGTTCGATCAAAAAATTAACGGGAGACAGGGAAATCCTTTCGCACATTGTTTCCCATTCGTTCCAAGGCAGAATCACCCCGAAATGCCTGGCGGGAACCTTGTCTCCATCCACGGGATTTGTTTGAACAGGCGAACAATCTTTTGGAGATAAATGAGCCACAATTTGGTGGCCATGCATGTTGAAATCGATCCATTTATCTGATTCCCGGCCCAAAGAGCATCCCAGAACATTCGTATAAAATTTCCGGGCTAATTCAAGGTCATGGACGGGAAATGCGAGATGGAATCTGGGAAATGTCATTTCTTTTTGGGTTTCCGTTTCTTTTTATCTGGTTTTTTAGCAACTTCTCTCCAACTCATCGTTTTTTCTCGATCAAATAATCCGATGGCTCCTTCTCCCTTTTCCGTGGATGTAATAATGGAAGACCTTGAACCGGAAGAATGGTAGGTAGCTATAACGCCTTTCCCGCCTTTATCAGACCCAATAAAGGAAGTTGGGCGACCGGAAACCGAGGCTGTCAGAACTCTGCCATTCCCATTTTCATCAAGATTCATTCCAATAGCTGGAGAATTCTTTTTTCCCAAGTTTCCAAAGACCTGCAATTCACTTTTCCCTTTACTATTTGTCCCCAAACGAACAGATTTTTTTCCATTACCATCCAAGGTCATTAAAATACCATCTCCTTTGGGTGCACTTGCGGAAAGAACGCCTTGCCCATCATTATTATAGATCACTAATCGACCGCCTTTTTCTGGAACGGTTCCTAGGAAAGCAGTGGTATGACCCTCCCGGTCTACTGTTTTAATATAGCCGCCATTATTGTTATCCTTAACCGTTATGGAATTAACAATGAGATCATCTGAGAAAGATTTTTTATCTTTGGTTAATTCGTCAAATTCTCCACGGATAGCCAAAACCCTGTCTAACACATGATCAATATCCTGTTTTAAGATGGTATCATGATAACGACTCAGTGTAAGTATGTCTAATTCTGGATCCGCAGAATTCATCCTACCCAAACCATAAATAGATTCCATATCCACTTTAGATTCAGCCATATCATTCACTTGAGATTGAATAGCATCAAATGAAGCTTGGAGATTTTTCAAATCATTCAAAACTTTCGGACCAATTTCATTCCTGGAACCACATTCAATATCCTTCCGGGTAAAATAATCGTATTCCCGTTCATTCATATTAGAGAGTCCCTTCCGCTTCAGGTTCAAGTAGAGTTCATCGAGACATGGGTTAGATTGAGCTGAAATGCTTGATATAAAGCATCCTGCCAGAAAGATGTATTTGATTCTCATAGGTTTCTCCAGTGTCTATGACCTGTTTTTCTTGGGGGTAGGAATCTATCGCAGATGGGCTTCCCCGTTAAATAAAATATTGTATGATTGAAATATGTTGGAGATCTTTCTAAGGTGGATCATTTCAACAATATCAATTTTTGAATAGCAGTTTTGTTGCCATCTGCTAATTTAGCAAAATATAAACCGCTGGATTGCCCTGACGCATTCCAGACAATCTCATGCTCACCAACCACTAACTCACCATTCACCAATGTTTCAACAACACGACCGGTGATATCAAATATACGTAGAGACTTAGCGTGCTGCGTCTCTACACCAATATTAAACCGGATTGTAGCGGTTGGATTAAATGGATTTGGATAAATTTTTGAGATTCTGATTTGGGTTGGTATTGGTTCATCAGTGTCATCTGTAGCCAAGTTCTCTCCCTCATAATATAATCCAAAAAGAATCATCATTTCATCGGTGCTCAATAATCCAAAATTGATTTCTTCATCCGTATCATTGTAAAAGGTAGCTTCTA
>JAPYRR010000055.1 GCA_029936885.1 Fidelibacterota bacterium
AATTATTTAAGTTTTTTTTACTTTACTCAGATCTCCACAAAAGGTATTTGAAGGTACTGCAACATCAAATTTTTTAGGATAGGACCTTTTCTTATTCTTTTCATTTAAAACAAAGGTTTCGATTTCTGTTTCCTCACAAATGCTCTCGTTCCAAATTTTTTCTAAACCTATTGTAGAGGAAGTTAGCCCTCTATAATCATGAGCAGGATAGACTACAGTTTCATTTGGTAAAGGATATAAAATATTACGAACACTATTAAATAAATCTTTTGAAGAGCCACCTTGAAAATCGGTCCGACCAGAACCTTTTATGAAAAGAGTATCCCCAGTAAAAACATATCCATTTATGTAAAGTGAAATACATCCATTTGTATGGCCTGGCGTATGAAAGATGTTAAATATGATTGTCCCAACAGTTAATTTTTCATTATTATCAAAAAATTTATCAGCACCATAGACTATATTTTTACTTCCATAACAAATTTGAGCATTGTATTTCCTTTTAAATAGATAGGCGGATGTTATATGATCAGCATGAATATGAGTCTCTATAATATATTTTATTTGTAAGTTTTGATTTTCAATATATTCAATGTCTCTTTCAAATTGCTCTAGAACAGGATCAATTATTACCGTATTTAGATCCTTATCATGAACAATGTATGTATATGCATGTGATTCTTCATCAAATGCTTATTCCAATTTTGTCTGATTCAAAAACGGATACACCTTGTCCGCTATTATCTAGATGAAAAACCATTCCCCTAGCGATGGTTTTTGCATGAATCCCACGATATTTTTTTAGGGGGCCAATCATGATGGGATTGATAACAGTCATTAAACCTTTTATAATAAGCTCACCAAAGCGGGGTTCTTTTCGTGGACCCATAATAAGTGAGGGTTGAAAAATCTGAATTATTGAAATCGACAATTTTTTGATTTCATCTTCGAGTTCGCCTTTCGTTCGATTATAAAAAATAGATGAATCAGAATTGGCACCCATGGCCGTAACAATTGAAAAAGAATCTGCCTTAATTTTTTCTGCCCATTGGGCAAAACGAAGGGGTAATTCATAATCCACAAAGCGGAATGCATCTTTAGATCCGGCAGTTTTGATGGTGGTTCCCAAACAACAAAATACATGATTCACCGGCTCAAGGTCATTTATTGCATCTTTATTTTCAAAATCGAAAATAATTTCTCTTAGTTTTGGATTAGAATCAAAAACTGACCTGCGAACCAAAACAATTACCGAATCAAAATTGGGAGAATTAAATAATTCTTGAATGAGATAGGAGCCGACGAAGCCGGTGGATCCAATAATGAGAGCGTGTGTCATAGTTTTACTTTTTATTAAGGAAATTCCAATTAAATTGGCTCATATTCATAAGAAATATTAATTAAAAAGTTGTCAATATTTTCATTAACATATGAGCTATTTTATGAAGCAAATTGCTTATAAAACACTCGTTGGCATATTCATGTCATGTTACCTGATTGGGCAGGTGGTCAGTATTGATGCGCCTCGAGTGGTCTTAAAAAACATAGAATTCGATGTTTCCTATGTTGGAGATTTCTCTCAAGCCCAAGAGATTGAATTATGGGTCAATGGAAAAACTTTCCAACCGGCTTCATTATCAAACGATTTAGTTCTTTATAAAGACATTGTTGTAGAAAATACTGGCGAAGTATCTTTTCAACTATCTCAGGGTGAAAAAACCATTCATCAATTTAACCGTAAGGTGATATCCGGTTGGATATCTGTTCTTCCGCCTTTAATTGCCATTATTTTGGCTTTTGCTTCACGGTCGGTTATCCCATCTTTGTTTGCCGCCATCTGGTTTGGAGTTTGGTCTTTAAGTCGTTTTAGTATAATGGATATCATCCCATCCCTTTTGGATTCATTTTATATTTACATCTTAAATACCATGATTGACCGAGATCATGCAATCTTGATTTTATTCACCCTAATGCTGGGTGGAATGGTGGGTATCATCTACCGGAATGGGGGGATGCATGGCATTATAAAACATTTGATCAAAAAAGCAGACACACCGAGAAAGGGGCAAATTGCAATTTGGTTATTCGGGATTATCATCTTTTTTGATGATTACTCTAACACTCTAATCGTAGGCAATACATCCCGGCTACTTTGCGACAAACTCAAAATATCCCGACAAAAATTGGCTTATCTCGTTGATTCAACCTCGGCGCCTGTGGCCACCATTGCTGTCATTACCACTTGGATTGGATTTCAGGTTGGGATCATTGGGGATGCGCTTCCAGGATTGGAAGGACTCAACGAATCCGCTTACATGCTCTTTATACATTCCATTCCATACAGCTTTTATCCGTTTTTGGCCATTATAATGGTGGGACTCATTGTTACAACGGGCAAAGATTTTGGTCCCATGGTTCAGGCAGAAGAGCGAGCAAGAGCCGGCATAAAATACATACCCAATATGGACGATTTAGAAATTGAAGCCGGCGCAGACTCTGACGAATTATTTGTAAAAGATAATATTTATCCGAAAGCCCGGAATGCAATTATCCCAATAGCAGTTCTGGTCTTTTCTATGATCTATTTCATTTTCACATCAGGAGAAGGGGATTCAATAAAAGATATTTTGGGCAGTTCAGATACCTTTGGTGCGTTGATGCACTCTACCTTATTGAGCGCCTTGGTGGCAGCCGGTTTATCCCTTGGACAGGGCATTTTAAATGTGAATGAAACGTTAGATGCTTGGTTTAGTGGATTAAAGTTCATGCTCATGGGTCTCATGGTTTTACTGTTGGCGTGGGCATTGGCCGATATTTCGAAAGATCTTGGAACAGCTGATTTTATTGTATCCACATTGGGGGATTCCCTTCCTATGTCAATCCTGCCTGCCATTGTATTTTTAATCGCTGCAGCCACCGCTTTTGGCTCCGGTTCTAGTTGGGGCGTCATGGCAATTTTAATGCCACTTGTGATTCCATTGACTTGGGCCGTTATGGGAAATAATGGCGGCGCAACTCCAGAGAATATGCATATTTTGTATTCTACCATCGCTTGTGTATTAACAGGTTCCGTTTGGGCTGATCATTGTTCACCTATTTCAGATACGACCATTTTAACATCAATGGCTTCGGGATGTGAATTAATGGATCACGTAAGAACGCAAATGCCTTACGCCATTTCTGCAGGTGTGGCAGCATTGTTATTGGGTACTCTGCCCGCCGGTTTTGGTGCGCCCTGGTGGATCCTTCTATTGCTGGGAATTACTTCTCAGGTCCTTGTGGTAAGGTTCTTCGGTAAGAAGACCAGTTAGTTTTACATTTTAATTTTCTTACTGCTTTTATTTCAGCAAAAGCATCTTTTGAGTAAAAACACTTTCCGTTGTATTTAATGTATAAAAATAGAGCCCCGCTGAAACAGGTTGTCCAAAATTATTTGTAGCATCTCATACGACAGGTTTAAACCCGGATTTTTGGTTACCAAAAACCGGGGTACGGACTCGACGGCCCATGAGATCAAAAATTGCAAGATCGTCCTGGGTTTCTATTTTTGATATGTTTTAGTTTGGGGCTGTGTAAATACTTGGTCAAATTATTATTTTTATCAATATGTACCATTTACCTTTAAATCAAAAAATTATAACTAGTGAAAACAGATGGATGGAAATTTTCAAAAATGTGTTTTATATTATTCCAATCTTAAAACAGATAAGTAATTGGTGGTTCCCGGGATACCTACGGGTACGCCACCGGTAATAACAAATTTATCACCATCAGCAATCAGGCTGTTTTCTTTTAATACTTCGCTGGCAACCAGGGGAATTTGATCGGATGAATTATAAGCCCTAACAACGAAGGACCTAACGCCCCAAACGATGGAAAGCTGACGACATATCGTATCAAAAGGCGTCATTGCAACAATTTGAGCCGAGGGCCGAAAACGGGCTGTCATTCGAGCTGTGCTTCCACTATGGGTCATAGTAACCAGTGTTTTTATATCTTGATCACTTGCTACAGAACATGCGGCATGGCTAATTGCTCTCGCTGTATTTAAATTTCCATCCTCGCGTGAAATATAATAATCTTGATAATTGATGGCAGATTCAGTTTCGTCAATTACGCGGGTTAACATTGCAATAACTTCTTCAGGATAGTCACCCATGGCAGTTTCTCCCGTAACCATCAGAGCATCTGCTCCATCTAAAATGGCATTTGCAATATCGCTTACTTCTGCTCGAGTGGGGACAGGTCGCTCTGTCATTGAGTCTAAAATTTGTGTTGCTATTACAACCGGTTTCCCAGCCCGACTTGCTTTTTCAATAACATCTTTTTGAATCAAGGGAACTCGCTCAATAGGAATCTCTACACCCAGGTCTCCTCTTGCAACCATCACCGCATCAAAGGCATCTACGATTCCATCTATTTTTTGAACAGCTTCCCATTTTTCAATTTTTGCCATAATGGGTACTGTGTACCCCAAATCCCGTACTCGCAATCGGACTAAGTCATAATCTGATGGTGACCTTACAAAAGAAAGGGCAATCCAATCTGCGCCGTTTTTTAAAGCTAATTCTAAGTCTTGTTCATCCTGTTCTGTTAAACTTGGAACATCAAGTGCGATGCCGGGAAAGTTCACCCCTTTCCTATTTTCAATAATGCCTGGGGTTAACGTTTTACATTCCAATGTTGAATTTGATATATGTTTGATGACCTCTAATACTATTCGACCATCATTAATCATAATTTTGGCCCCTTTATCCACTTTTTGGAATTTGACATTTTTTGATACGGGGATAATTGAATCACCAGACTCCTCATTACTAATTCTGATAATGTCATTCTGCTTTAATTCCACAGGGGTCTCCAGCCCACTTACTCGGATCTTGGGACCACTAAGGTCAGCCAAAATTGTTGGGCGTTTCCCTTCGGGTAGCTCAATCGATCGAATCAATTTAAAAAAAGATTCTTTTTCATCTTGGGTGCCATGTGACATATTAATCCGGAAAGCATCTACGCCATGATTAACCAATGAATGTATCATTTTTGGGGAAGAACACTTGGGTCCAACGGTTGCAATTATTTTTGTTCTGCTATTTTTCATGGTTTAAATTACCAGTGATTTTTATCTAATTACATGAATTCAATAAAACAATTTTTAATATTATTTACATTTGGATGTTTTTGGGGCTGTAGTGGTCCACACGGAGATTGGGGCGACTCTCGGGTGATTCTTATTTCTATTGATGGATTTAGAGGAGATATTTTGCGAGGTAGGTCCTTTGCAGGCGATTTGCCAAATCTCGCCCGACTCAGCGAAATGGGAGAATCATGTTCAAATGTTCAGACAGTTTTTCCATCACTAACCTATCCCGCTCATACATCAATGATTACTGGGGTATTACCACAAAAACATGGTATTCTTAATAATAGACCTTTTATACCTGAAAAGAATTTCATTGATTGGTTTTGGTATGCAGATTCCATCAAAGTACCAACCCTAATTACAAAGTCTCATGATAAAGGGCTCGTAACATTGGGCGTGAGTTGGCCTGTTACGGTGGGGGCAAAAATGGATTGGATGCTTCCGGAAATGAAATCGGTTCATGATAGTATTTCCACTATAGATTTGGTTCGAAAACATGATCATCCAAAATCATTTTTGGAATCAGCTACGGTCCGGGGAGTGATGCCAGAAGATGGTAATCCAAAAGGATTTGGGCGAGATTTACTCCTCCATGAAATTTTTATGGATGCATTTACCCACAAGGCACCCCACCTAAGTTTGTACCATATGATTGAAACCGATTTGGTCCAACATAAGTTTGGCAAAGAAACACCGGAAGCAAAAAATGCTTTTATGTTCATGGATTCACTGGTGGGTAACATCATGTCCTTTTTAGATAAAAATGAATTATGGGAATCCACAACCCTTATTATAGTAGGAGATCATGGATTTAGAAATTATAAAAAACAGGTTAATGTAAATCGATTATTTGAGAAAGAAGGCTGGGTTAAAATAAAAGATGGCCTAATCTCCGAATGGGATGTTGTTTGTTTGGCTTCTGGCGGTTCGGGCTTTATTAGACTAAAAAATCCATCTGATAAAGCATTCAAGAAAAGGGTAAGGCTTCTTTTATCTAAGCAGATTGAATTTGAAATATTAGAAACGCGACATATGAATGGCAATTTATGGGCACCGCCTGAAACTAATTTTCTTCTTTTAGCAAATAAGGATTTTGGATTTGTAAGAAGTGGCAATCTCCCTTATGTGACCGAAAAAGCAGGTGGCTCTCATGGTGGGGACCCCAGGCATTCATATTTAAAAGCCGGATTTATAGCCGCGGGGCGAGGAATAAATAATCGAAAGTTAGACTCCATGCATGTTACGGATGTGGCGCATAAAATATCCGAACTGCTTGACTTGGGCCTGGAGTAATCCCTTAGTTTAAGACTTGGGGCGCCACCAATCGAAATGGTTCAATTATAGCATCAAATTCTTTCCCATTGTTATCTACCATTCTAAAGCTACCTTCCATGAATCCCATAGGTGTTGGGAGAGGACAAAAACTTGTATACTCAAAAGAGTCGCCGGGCTTTAAATGGGGTTTCTTTCCCACCACGCCAGGACCGTGAATATCTTCAGAGTTGCCCCGACCGTCTGTTATGTGCCAATATCTGCTGAGAAGTTGGGCATCGCCATTTCCATTATTTGTAAGAGTAATATGGTAGGCAAAAAAATAATATGACCGGACTGGGTCTGAACGATCGGAGATATATTGAGTTTTAACCGTAATCTTGATGGGGGGTTTCATGGTAGAGAAATTAATCTCTTTGTCTTTGTCATCCGATTTATTACTTATTAATTTTCGTTCCTTATGAAAGAAAACACCCGAACATTATATGTCTTTTTACTCATTGCCGTAATTGGATTTGCCATGGTACGGATGAAGAACCCCGGTTTAAGTCAATCAGGGCCTCCTACCAATATAACAGAAAATGAAATTATGGATCATATTCGATTCTTATCTCATGTTGACCGAGCTGGTCGCTATCCCGGCACTCGAGAATCAAAGGATGCCATTTCTTATATTATCCGAAATCTCAGATCTTATGGTGTAAAACCCGGAGGGGAAAATGGTTCATTTGTTCAGCCATTTAATATTACCGATGGGATCGAACTGGGTGAACATAACTCCATGGTTATTAATGATGATACTCTAAAAATCAGGAACGATTATATCCCCCTATGGTTTTCTGGAAATGAGACCGTTTCTGCCTCCGCCGTATTTGCTGGCTATGGGTTTTCTATTGATGAAGAAAATCTTAAATGGGATGATTATAAAGAATTAGACGTAAACAAGAAGTGGGTAATTGTAATGCGTCATGGTCCCGAAAGGGGTAATCAACATTCCGCTTTTACGCCTCATTTAGGGCTTCACAAAAAAATGCTTGTCGCACGTGACAGGGGCGCCCTTGGAATCATTTTTGTCTCCCAACTTGAAGATGAAGACCTTTATCCATTAAAGTATATCCAGGGATATAAAAATGCTGGGATTCCCGCTATCCATTTATCCAACAGCCAAGCTGATCTATTATTTAAATCGTTTGGGTGGTCCCGTCAATTGATCCAAGAAACAATGAATAATTCTATGGAGACTATTACTTTTGAATTACCCAGTGAAATAATCACTGCTTCAGTAAATCTTATCCCAATCCAAGTTCGGGCAGCAAATGTGGTTGGGCTGATTCAAAGTGGAAATCGAGAATACAGAGATGAATATGTTGTTATAGGTGCTCACTTTGATCATATCGGAATGGGCGGTCCGGGAACCGGATCTCGAAAACCTGACACGCTTGGAATACATCATGGTGCAGATGATAATGCATCTGGTACTGCAGGAATTTTAGAGGTGGCTCAAAAACTCTTTTCCAAGAAAAGTCGATTAAAACGAAGCATACTTATTCTGGGATTTGATGCAGAAGAAAAGGGGCTCCTGGGAGCAAAATACTTCGTAGAGCATCCAACCGTAGATCTAGAAAAAATTGTAACCATGGTAAATATGGATATGGTCGGACGAATGAAAGATTCTACAGCAACTGTAGGAGGCGTTGGCACTTCTCCATTGTTCGAACCTATGCTAGACAGCTTATCTATTAATCGAAATTTTACTTTAAATATGACACAGCCTGGATATGGCCCAAGTGATCACGCTGCCTTTTATACAAAAGATATACCCGTTTTATTCTTTTTCTCAGGGTTTCATAGTGAATATCACACACCAGAAGACACTTGGAAACTCATTAATCTAAAGGGTGAAAAAGATATATTGGATCTCGTATATGATGTTATCTTTCATTTATCTCGATTACCGGAAAGACCTGTATTTACTGAGGCGGGGCCAAAACAAGGGCAGATGCGACGGAATACAAAATTCAAAGTTACCTTTGGAATTGTTCCATCTTATGGTAGCACTAAAGAAGGATTAGAAGTGGATGGTATCTCCAAACCCGATGGACCAGCTGCAAAAGCGGGCATCCAAAAAGGTGACGTAATCAAATCCATAGATGGAAAACCGATTAAGGATATTTATGAATTCATGGACCGCCTTGGAGAATTAAAACCGGGGATGACCATTCCTGTTTTAATTGACCGGAATGGAACAGAGATGGATGTGTCTGTTTCATTTTAGAAATAATCTTTCATTTCAACAATCTCAATGAACGATTATTTCAGTAGCATTATTTTTTTAGAACCGGTAAATCCGCCCGATTTCAATACCACTAAATAAGAACCAGAGGGTACAGATTTCCCAAATGCATCTATTCCGCCCCAAGTAAATAAGTGGGTCCCGGATGCCACTGTTTTATCTAACAAATTTGTGACCCATTTTCCACTCACATCATAAATCGCTAGACTCACATATCCCGCTCTTATAATACCAAATTCGATTTCGGTAGAATTATTAAACGGATTTGGGTAATTATTATTTAAAAATGCCTTGGATGGAATCGGTGTATGTGGATCATCCACGCCAACCTGTTCTCCTTCTTCATTCATAAAAATATCGAAAATTCCATATAGACCGCCTTCTCCTTCTTCTAATGGAATAATACGTCCGGCGTGTTGCTCTTCCCAAGATTCATCAATTTGGGGGTCACCAACAAAATAACATTGGGTGACATGTTCTAATCCCGCTGGTGTGGTAATTTTATAATGAAAATGTTTGGGGCGACCTCCATAATATCCTGGCCAAATTGATTCAAAAGAATATCCGCCATTTTCGTTTGTGAGCATTTGTCCTGTAAGATTATAGGGATCTTCACCAGGGTTTCCTGTATCACATTCCTGAAAAACAGTATAACAACCAACATCATCGGCGTGCCACACATCCACAATGGCATCTTGGATTGGTATTTCACAATCATTGGTGGTAACGGTTCCGGAAATAAAGATACGTGTTCCCGGTTCATCTGCGTGGGCAAGGAGGGTACGATAGGGGTGGTTCTCATCCCAGAAAGGACCCAGAATATCTGCAGAGGTTAAATCGCAATCCCGGGAGCCCAAAAGTGTGGCGGGCACTATTCCAGTGGCAAGTGTACCTAATGCGCTTATTTTTAAAAATTTTCTTCGTTTCATTTTATTTTACCCGTTTTCGGATTTCTTCTGTGAGTTCCAAGACAGCCATCACATAATTATCGGAATGATTATAGTCATAGATGGCTTTCCAAATATCGCCATTTTTTTCATAATTTTTGCAGTTTGGGGTATAGCCATTCCGGCGGAGATAATTGGCAATGCTTCCCAGAACATCGGGCCAATCGTAGGGTTGGCGCACACCGTCTTCATTAAAATCAACTGAATAATTATTGAAGCTGGACGGGATAAATTGTCCATACCCAAATGCGCCCGCATAAGAGCCACCAATTTCTTGAGGATCTAATTGATCATTAAAACAATATTGAATGAATTCTGCCAATTCTTTGGAAGCCCATTTAGCTCGGCGTGGCATTTCATGAA
>JAPYRR010000056.1:0-8363 GCA_029936885.1 Fidelibacterota bacterium
TCGTGACGGTTGTTAAAAATATCTACGTTAACAAAGCGATCCTGGTTTTTAACTTGATAACTGAATTCATATTCTAACCCCATTTCCATATCCGGGACTGCCACCACTCTCACAGTGTGCGTTCCTTTTGGTACAAGTGGAATACGAAGTTGCGGTAACTGGTCCTTTTTGTTTTGACTAAAAAATCCTTTTTTCTTTTGCTTAACCATTTTACCTATAGGTGTTTCACCTACGTAATTTCCATCAATAAAAACACTGGCGCCAAGTGGCTGCGATGAAATGAATAAATCTCTGCCCAGGTCAGATTCCCTGGCATCAATGACTGCTCGATACCCTGCTTTTAAATCCACAGAACATTCCCAATTTGCTCTGTTGAATTGTACCTCGATAGTAGCTTGAGCAGGAGTTAATCCATCTAACTTGAGAGGTGTTTTTCCTTTATACTTCCCATTAATGGTTACATTCCGCTGAGATGGTAGAGATCGTATGGTCATGGCAGTGGTCTTAGACAGGTTTTGACCATAATTCTTGTAATAAGCATTAATCACTCTATCATATATATTAAAGAGATCATTCGAGGATGAAACAGGATAATAGGTGCCGCTTGTTGCTTTAGCAAGATTATTCAAACTGGTTTTATTTACATTTCCCAATCCAATACCATATATAAAAATACCTTCTGAAAGGTTCATACTCTTCAAGTCATTTATAGAAAATTTGCTACCTGTATCGTTACCATCAGTCAGGAAAACAATAATCTTCGCACCAGATTCCCGCCTAAGAGATGATGCTGCTTTTGCAATGGCATCATACAAGGCTGTGGCGCCTCCAACACTAATTGAATTAACTGCAGATTGGAGACTAGATTTATTCTTACTAAAAACATGCATTTGTGAAACTCTGGACTCAAATGTGATGATATTAGCTCTGTCATTTGATTTCAGTTCACCAATAAGGTGATTTACGGCTTTTTTAGTATCACCCAATGGTTTACCTCTCATGCTGCCGCTACGATCTATAACGATCGAGAAATGGTTAACTGCGGGCTGCACTATTTGCTGAGCACAATTTTCAATAGCAGATAAATATTGCGGCAAATAAATACTGAGTAAAATAATTACTTTTATAACAGGATTGTTCATGAGATTCACCTTATGGTTTGGTATTATATATTTTCATTTGATTCCCGCATATTCCATCAATAATAATTGACCGTGTTTTACCACCCTCGTAATTATTTTTCAATTCTTCGTTGACGATTGCATTCTCTCTCCAAACGTTACCATCTCTGTAACCAATAAAATATTTATAGCTATTAAACATACTAATATTTAACTCTAATACCTTTACAAAATCATCATCTTGAGGCGGTGAGATATCCCACATCCTTTCCAGTGGATTTTTCTTTTTCTCCGAAGTATTGTCTTCTTCCAATAATTCTTTTTGCTTCAAATTATTTTAAATTTTATCAATATCAACCAATCCTAATGTTGACATTTTTATATATGCCTTACCAAGTTTTTTAAAGTCTACCATAATTAACTCCTTTTTATTTCTTGAAAATTCTCTATTTAATCAATTGATATACTTATTAAAGTATTCCTTGAGAATGGGTCCAATAAGGACTCCTTAAACGAAGGATACAAATGTTGGGATATGGATGCTGAAAGTCTTATTCTAAATTTATCACTGAAAGCATAGGCATAGCCAATACCAAAAGATAACTTTTGACGGTAGTCGAGTATTTTATCATCAGATAAACCCAAAATTTTTATGTTTGATATACCCGTCCGTACAGCAACATTTTTAAATGGAAAATATTCAATACCGGATGACAGAAGTCCCCCATATTCGACTTTGTTAATATCCAGCCCGAAGTTAATCCAATCATCATCTGATCGACCTCTATTTCTGGTATAACTCATACCTATTTTTCTTTCGCTTGTCAAATATTCATTAGGTAATAATTCGGCTTTATTTCTAATGGAAACGCCCACATTCAAACCCTTTATTATATAATATTGCAAACCAAGCATTATATAATCTTTTTTCGTTTTCATGGTTGTGGATTGAGACATACCAAGATTATCCACAATATAGTTTATATGTGAAAATCCAATTTTTAATTCACCTAAAGATAACGCAACCCCTCCTAGAATTATGGCCTCGCTGTATTGGCTGGTTCCCTGATAATTCCCATCAATATCATATAAATCGATGCCTCCAACTCGTGCATCCAGATAACCAAGTCCAATACCTAAATGATATTTCCTGAATAAATAATTGGAAAAGGAAATTGCAGCCTGATTAAACTGAAGATCACTGAAAACAGTTTCATTAACCCTCGATAAATTTATCTGGAAATTTTTCCCATTGACAAGACCTGCAGGATTCCAATAAATAGATGTTGCATCATTCACTAAGGCAACGGGACCTCCGCCCATCCCTGCCCACCTTGCAGAGAAACCGCGCTTTAGAAAAGATGCAATCCCCATCGTTGATTCAGACTGATTTTCTTGCGAAAATAGTACACTTATTATTAATGTGATTTGGATAATTATTGATTTCATCAGTTTCGTATCACAATTTTTATTTTTTTATTTAATTCATCCATCTTTAATAAACCCAAGTAAACACCGGAAGACATCAAATCACCATTCAAATTCCGTCCGTTCCATTTTATTTCATGGGAACCCGTTGTTAAATACGAGTCTTCCAATTCACTCACATGGACCATATCGCCACCCAAGTCAATTATATATAAAACACCTGATTCTTGTTCTTTCAGCAAAACGTACCGGATATTTGTATGTTCGTTTTTCAGATTTGAGAATGGATTCGGGTAATTAAAAAATTCATCGCCAATAGACTTCCCTGTTAGGTCTATACTGAAAAATAAATCCATTATATTGGTATTCCCTGCCGGATCAGAAACAGTAATTACAAAATCAAAATTATGGGCATCTTTTTTAAGTAGCGAATATTCCGATGCCAAAATAAAAGAAAGGAGTGAATCAAAGGTCATGGATATAGTTGCATATTCAGAATCAATATTCTCAATATCCAGCTTAAAATTCTTTTCAAATTCAATATCAGGATTTTTTGATTTTTTCAATATCATCCTGATTTTCAGACTATCATCAAAAAAGTAATTTGGGACATCATTGCGTGGTGATACAGTTTCATTCAAATCTAATATTGATATTTCGATTGATTGATCCATGGCGACTAAATGTCCCACATCCTCCTTTCCTTTCGACATTAACATTAATGCTAATGAATCTGTTGCATCAAAATTAAAGGATGGAATTGTATTATCTAATTTGAATTGACGTTTAATAGGAATCGTAGAAGATGAATCATTAATAATGCCTTCAAACAAAACATAATAAATACCATCCTTTATAAACTCACCGGAGAGTTGAATAGTACTCTCACTTTTATCGGTAAAAACCGTATCACTTACAATTTCCTGATTCATATTTTTAATTATTAAGTGCCTTATAAATGGAAATTCAGATAATTGTAATTTTAAAGAATCTATTGCGTTATTCGAAATAATCCCTAGGTTTGGTTCAAGAAAAATTGAATCTAAACTATAGCCAATATCTATGTCTCGATTATCTTCCGATCTGACAATTCGAAAACCAGTTGTATCAATATTTGACTCAAATATAAGCCCCGCTCGATTCAAATTTAATACTAAATCATTTTCAACTGAATAATATCGGTTTAAATCCGCATATTTGTTTATGGTATCAGCAACTGATGGGTCCATCGTAATAATCAATTTATCAAATGGGACTACCAAACTATCTGAAAATGAATAATTCTGATTGTGTAAAATTGTAAAATTTCCAAACTGTTCCGATAAATCATTTGAGAATAGCCCACTTATTGCTGAGTGTTTTATATCCATCACAGAATTGAAAAGCGTATTTTGATTATCAATAATGGATGGGAATAGATAGACGCCTATTTGATATTGATCATTATTCACGGAAAATTCAGGTTGCGAGAATAATAGACTGGGGTAAAGTTCAATATCGGGACCCATATCGATAAGTTGTTCTCTAGCGTCTTGCTCAATTTTATAGGAAATTCCGAATGCGCCAGTCATTGATCCTGATAGAATATTAATATCCTGGAAATGCCCTGTACTAAAAAATGGCTCAGTTGTCATGGTTAAATCAATAAGCTGAACAATTTCATTAGGATTCGTATAACGGAAAAATCCGATAACGATCGTATCAGCATTAACTGATTTTATAAATCCCGGGTCAGAAATACTCCAGTTACCATCATTATTAAATATAATCTTTTCATTCAAATCATTTAATGACAAAATAGCCAAATCTCTGTGTGGACCAAATACGGGGACACTTGATTCTGAAATATTTATCGTAGGAATTGATTTTAATAATTCTTCATTCAACCCTAAACTAATATTTGAGTCATATTCTAACTTTGGGTTCCCAATGCCAAAAGCAATAGAACTTGAAACTGTAATTTCGTTAACGTTATGTGAAGATTGATTACCGTTCGCCAAAGAAAAAATAAAATATGGGTTTATGGGATACAAGGTATCAGTAATCGCATTAAGTTGTAGTCCTGTTATTTTAATCATTTCATCTTGCGAAAGTGGCATCCCGCTAGGGATATGAAGCAATGTATCATTAATGAGATTTACTCCATACTTTATTAAAATAGAATCTTGAATAATACCAATTGAATCGATGGAACTTTTCCAGGTAAGTCGATCGTCAGGGAGTGCAATATGAACGTCTGTATTCGGAAAGGTATTATAACCATCGTTAATAACTACTATATCTGGTAGGACTGCAAAACGACCTGAGTCTCCCAAAACAAAATTCCAGGAATTTTCATAGTCAAATTCAAATCCTACGATAATTTTAAGTGCAGGATCTTCTAATACCATAGAATTATTTTCCCCATCTATCCCTAATAGCAAGTGGATTGAATCAGAATTGGTTAATTCGGCAAATCTAAGACTATCGATAAATAATGTATCATTAATTGGAAAATACTCGACCGGTAGCCTTAAAGATTTACCATCTTCAGAGATAATATATTCATCGGAGATAGACCCTGTTTGATCACCAAAAAAAGAATAAAATGGATTTTGCTCGTCATACCAACGAAAATAAGAATCTAAAGGCAATCTGAGAATTAAATCATTGACTGAATCAATCATAGAAATTTCTCCCTGGCCAATTTTTATTCTTGACAGAACACGTTGATCAAGATCAATATTTTTAAGAAAAATTTGATCTGAACTATTAAAGGAAACAGCTCCAGACCTTACCCAGTTTAATATTGTATCCTGATATGTATTTTCATTTAGAGAGAGGTAGAGATTGCTGTTACCGGAACCGTCCACCTGAACTCTCAGTCCACTTACATAAATTGTATCTTCCGGGGTGAAATCTTCTATTACCGAAATAGAGAGGCGCTTTTGGTTTTCCGAGTAAATAGGGATCGGGTTGACCTTTTCGTAAGATCCCGCAATCTCGAGCAAAGGTACCTGTTGCCAAGTCATCGGTCGATCATCAGAAAGAATAAAAGATATATTTCGGCTGAATTTGATGACACCAACCTCCGAGTCATCGCTAACAATAATTCGCGGCATCAAAATTGATGTCACTGATCCTGAAAGTGCCAGACGAGGTTCACTGGTAAAACCTGGTTTGCCAATTCCTTTAATTGTGGAATCTGAAAATGTTGACCTATTCTGATCTTTTACAGATATTGATAAGACATTATTGCCAGAAAATTCATGAGTGAATCCAGAAAATCTTAAATCGATTAACTGTAACGAATCACCAGGTGCAATATCATTAGAGAGAAGAATCTGGATTTTTTTCTCATTTATAAAACGCACTGAATCATTATAAAATTCATTAGAATAATTATAATAAACTGATTCTTGTGTTGAATCAAAAATGGCAGGAAAAAACTCATCTAAAAAAAGATACATCCCATATTGTTGGCTTATCAGTTCTAATTCTGGATCTTGTATTAAATGAATTGGAAATGATTGGGTTGTATCATTCAGGAGAAAGGATTGATCAGCAGAGTAAATTTCAACATGACCAATAGATAATCCCTTATGATCTGTTCGATTGAAAGACACATCCCCATTCGTAGAACAGTCCAAACTATCGTTGTAAATACTATTGACAATATTCTCGATGGGTAAACGCCTGATCGTAATGGTGTCACCGGCTGACAAATCATCGTCAAAATTAATCTGGATCATATTACCCCCATCCGGATGTATAATAATAGAACCCACTGATTCACTTTTAACGATTTCACCGAATTTATCACTGGCCCAGAGCAACCCTGAATTTTCAGGTAATCGTAAAACAATTCCTTTTGACTTCGTGATGGAAGGCACATCATCGTGTTCAATGAACTGCACTGGCATTAAGGTATCAGAGTATGATGAGTCCATATCCATAATAAGTAAATGGTCCCCTATTGACACCAATTGAGGATCACCGATCCTGATCAGATGTTCTGTTTCCCGTTCAAAATATGGACTATCTTCAGGTTCCGGTGTTGTGACCGCCAGAGATATAGGACTTGGAAAAGATATATTGTCAAAATTTCTGAATAATGAGCCAGTAATTTTTACAGTGTCATCCGATGCAAGGTTTTCTGTCAATGCGATGGACAGGATTGAATCAGTAATACTAATAGAATCACTAACAATTTCTGCAATATTCCCGTCATTTTGAAAAATAAAAATATCAAACATGCTTGTGTCATTCCAATAGCAATGTAATGTTGAAGGAATTTTAAGATGAATACCAATATCCTTATTCATTACACTATATGGCGATTCCTCCCAGATTCTGATAAATGGTACATCTATAGTTGCAGGATCACCCAGCGAAAAGGCTTCATCTCTGGAAAGTTCAATTTTAGTATTTCCAATGGTAATCTCCTGTGCTGACTCAGCATTTGCTGTATTATAATTACTTATACCATCTACAATTATTCGGATGTTTGTTGGTGCCTGAATCTGATTCAAGTCAACTAAACGCAGACCCGATATTCTTATTGAATCGATAGATGTAAAGTTTGCATTAACAGTAAAAGCCAGTGTTAATCGATCTTCACTAACAATCAGAGTATCACTGATCAAATAGCTTCCAAAAAGGTTAATATCTTGACTGGAAGCCCACTTAAAGTTTGAATTGTCAGGGAGTGACAATAGTATCCCATTTGCCATATTTATGGTATTGTCAATTTCACCATTCCAAATTTGGACTTCCGGTAACGTTCTTACGGAATCAGTAACAACATAATAACCGTTTTCGTCAAGATCTAATGTGGCGTAGCCCAAGTTCCAAGCGACAGAATCGGACACAGACAGTGATGTAATATCTTCATTATCACCATCATCTTGTATTATAATAGTGAGTACATGCTCTCCATAATTAAATATATAATCAAGTGTATCTAAAATGATATTCATGGAATCAATTGATTGTACTATAGGATAAGAATCAATCACATTGCCACTGTCCAAATAAGAAATTTGAAGATTCTCTGAATCGATATCCTCGAAACGAAACCGTACAATCACTTGTTGCTGGCCGTCAATATTACTGTAAATCAAAGTATCTTCAGGTAAGGAAATAGATGTAATCATCGGTGCGTCGTTCACCGCATTTACGGTGATATTGACTGTAACTGCAGCACTGGTCAACGCATCTAAAGTGCCATTGCTTGTCCCGTCGTCCGTCACTGTAAATGTAAAACTGTCTGATCCGTTATAATTGTCATCCGGATCATAGGTCACTGAACCTGTGGATGGATTGAGACTCAGGGTCCCCTGAGAGACATCATCTACAATCGTGTAGGTTAAACTCTGATCATCCGTAGCACTGCTCCAGGGATCACCGTCATTTCCCGTTAAGGTATAACTCCCGTTGATATCTTCATCCGTACTGAATGAGCTCTCATCCGCAACCGGCACGTCGTTCACTTCCGTTATCGTTAAGGTAAAGTCCTGACTGTCTGTCCCGCCATTCCCATCTGAAACATCTACTGTTACGGTCACTTGGCCATTTACATTGTCCTGAACATCTAAAGTCAGCGTTGCTGTAGAATCACCTGTACTGGAGGTGGATACCAAAACCATGGACTCATCAGCACTCGCGGCGGTAAAAGTCAAACTCTGGCCATTGGTGCCTATATCAACATCAGAACCGGAAAGATCAACCGTCATATCTGTATCTTCCGTTGTCGTTTGAGAACTGATGGATGAAAGAACCGGTGCGTCGTTCACCGCATTTACGGTGATATTGACTGTAACTGCAGCACTGGTC
>JAPYRR010000056.1:8463-9798 GCA_029936885.1 Fidelibacterota bacterium
TCATCCGTACTGAATGAGCTCTCATCCGCAACCGGCACGTCGTTCACTTCCGTTACATTCAGTAAAAATTCATCAGAATCCGATCCTATGGAATCCGAAGCAGTAACTGTTATCGTTGCCTGGCCATTGGCATCATCCGTGAAACTGAAAACAAACGTAACTGTACTGTCATTCTGTACGGTTGGGTCGCTTATTTGCACCCAGCCCTGGTTTGAAGAAATTTCGAAAGTAAGTGAATCGTTCTCAGGGTTTTGGGCAACAATCTCGACGTCTAGATTGCCGTCTTCATCTACATTTTGATCATCGATAGGATTAATAACCGGATCTGAAAATGCTAAACCAGACATCAATGCAATTATAAGACAGTTTCTTACCATGGAGAAATTGTTAATCGTCCAATTTGTATACAGTAATTTGATCTGTATTGGTATCCCGAAGAATAGCGCAATATTGACCATCGTTGGAAATCACAAATGATTTTATTTTATTTTCATCAATACCTGCAGATTGAATCTTCCCATTTAAATAATTATAAAAATAAAGACTAATCTCATCCCGCTTCTTTTTTAAAAAATAGAGTCTATTTTTTGTAGGTGCCCATTGGGAAAAACGATTTCCCCCATAGGAATCTTTGTCAAAATAAATCGTTATCTTTTCAATATACTTTTTATTATTGATGTCGTAAATGCAAAGATCACCGCGTTTTTTATCATCCTGATAATCGGCATTTGAACCAATGAAAGAAAAAACACCATCCTGCAATGGGTGGCAAATTGGGTCTCTAATGATGGTGTATTCTGAAATGGCGATGTTGACCAATTCAGCCTCATTATTTACTATCCTATAAAAATTATAAATATTTTCCTGACCCGCTAGCAATAGCTCCTTATTGCCCCAAGTCGTTAATGCCTGTACCATTCTACTCGTTTTTACGATGGGATGCTTTGATAAAGGTAAATTACTTTTATTCAGATTTATTTTATAAAGGCCATAGGGTCCGTTAATAAATGAAATCCAAGCATGATTCTGATCTGAATTAACAAGGGTAGCATTTGGTTTGTTTGGATACTTTGAATCAAAATATCTATTATACTCTTTTGGATCATCACCATGTTCATAAAAAACAGTTTTGGTCTCGGTCGGACTTTTAATCTCATCAATGGCTGTATATAAGTAGGGTATCCCTCCGTCCATAATCCATCCAACAATCGTTTCTTCCCTATTCATTCGACGATTTCTTTTACCACGACCTTTACGTTTTATTTGAGAATTATTTTGATCAAATAAGCGGGAATATTCACCTGTGTTCAAATTACAAATCACCAAATATTTTTC
>JAPYRR010000003.1 GCA_029936885.1 Fidelibacterota bacterium
CATATTTCCACTATTCTTGTCCGGGATAATTATCTTTTCAATATTGGGTAAAACCTTTTCCATGGTTTCTAAATACAATCGTTTTTTGGTAATACTTTTTGCCTTTCTGTATTCTTTCAATATGGTTGTAAATTTTACAGCATCACCTTCGGATCGTTTAATCCGAGCTTGTCTAAAACCCTCAGCATCACGGATCATGGCTTCAGCCTCACCCCGTGCTTTTGGAATTATATCATTTCTGTAACCTTCAGCTTGATTCACCATCCGATTCTTATCTTCCTTTGCAGAAGCCACATCTTTAAATGCACCAATCACTTCTTTTGGTGGAGACACATCCTGCAACTGCACAGCTACCACATGAATTCCCGATTCGTATTTATCCAGGATCGCCTGCAGTTGGGATTTGGTCCCTTCCTGAATCTGGAATTTTCCGGTGGTCAATGTTTCATCAATCTTGTTTCGTCCAACAACTGTTCGAAGACTCGCTTCTGCAGCTTCACGTACCGTTAATTCGGGTGCCATAATATTGAACAAGTATGCCACTGGATCTTTAATCTTATATTGTACGATCATTTCCGCATCTACGATATTTTCGTCTCCTGTTAACATTAAGCTCTCTTTTTCTACGGTACGGTATTGTCCGTTTCGAAGGGTACGAAAACCAATTTCGATTCGTTTCACTTCTGTTACCGCTGGTGTATTTACCTGTTCAATCGGATAAGGGAAATGATAATTCAATCCTGATTGGGCTACTCTTGTGTATTCCCCAAAAGTTCGCACAACTCCAACTTCATCTGGGCCAACCATATACACACCCGTAAATAACCAGAATGCTATTGCGACTCCCATAATTGGTAATATTTTAAATTTAATATCTGGAATTTCAACTTCCTGATCTCCAAACATTACGCGTCTTGTTGCCATTTTTTACTCCTTTATATTTCTTTTCTTAATCTTGCAACTGGATATCCCATTTGATCTCGATATTTTGCAACCGTTCTCCTTGCTAATGTATATCCTTTATGTTCCAATTGTTCTACTAAAGCATCATCATTTAATGGGCGGTATTTATCTTCCGACTTGATGATCCCTTTCAAAGCACGTTTGATGATGAATGTTCCCAAAACTCGCCCATCACTTAATTCTATGGAATCTGTGAAATAATGTTTTAGTTCAAAAATTCCGAAAGGCGTATCAACAAATTTCCCCCGAGTGGAGCGACTAATGGTCGAAATATCCATTTCAATTTTATCCGCAACATCTTGAAGTTTTAAAGGTCGAAGAAAATCCATATTTCCCGCGAACCATTCAGGTTGAAACTCTATAATGGACCTCATAACATTTACCATGGTAATCCGTCGCTGATGAACTGCCTCAATGAACCAATTGGCAGAATCCATTTTTTCTTTTATGAATTTCTTTGCATCATTATTGATATTCCCATTTAATAATTGTTCTTCATAATCCTGACTAATCCGTAATTCAGGAAGTCCACCATCATTTGTTGTAATCACCCAATCGTTTCTATCTTCTCTAACAATTAAATCAGGAATTACAGTTTGGAATTTATCACTATAACCTTCACCGGGACGTGGATTTAAATGAGAAATATGCTTCACTGCATCATGCAATTCACTTTCGGAACAATCCAACCTATCCAATAATTTATCGTACCGTTTATGCATAAAATCATCAAAACATGTGTGGATAATTTTATGAGATAAGGAATCTTCCTCATCTTCTAATTGAATCATGAGACATTCTTCTAAATTTCGAGATCCAATTCCTACAGGTTCCAAACGTTGAATCTTGTGAAGAATAGGCGTGATATCATCTTCTAATAAATCAAATCGATCTGCCACTAGAATCAGGTCTGTATCAAGATAACCACGCTCATTTGTATTCCATAAAATTTCTTCTGCGATTTCACGGTCGCGATCATCCATTTCAGAATCTTTCAATTGTTCGATAAGATTTTCAATCAAAGTATGACGATCAGGAAGCGGCATTTCCTTTTTTTCTTCAGATAAATAATAGGTGGATTCATCACTATACATATCTTCTAAAGATATATCCAAATCATCAATTGCTGACTCTTCTAAAACCTCCTGTTCCTCAGATTCTTCAGATTCTACTTCTTCTAAAAGCGGATTGCCTTCCAATTCTTCTAAAATTGTTTGTTCTAGATTTAAGGTGTTCAATTGGAGTAATCGAGCTTGCAAAACTTGCCTTGGGGCAAGTCTTTGCTTTTGAGTTTGAATCTGTTTTAAAGCGGGTCCCATTAGTCTAACCTAAATTTTTCTCCAAGGTATAGCCTTCTCGCCTCTTCGTCATTGGCTAAATATTCTGAAGTGCCTGATTTTAATATTTGTCCATCAAATAGTAAATAAGATCGATCTGTAATAGATAGTGTTTCTCGCACATTATGATCCGTAATTAACACACCAATTTCTTTTTCTTTTAAGGTACGAACAATTCCTTGAATCTCTTCTACTGCAATTGGGTCGATACCTGCAAAAGGTTCATCCAATAAAATAAAATCAGGATCCATGCATAAACTTCTGGCAATTTCAACTCTACGACGCTCACCACCCGATAAGGCGTTTCCAATACTTTTTGCCAAATGTGTTACAGAAAAATCTTCCAGTAAACGATTCTTTTTTTCTTGTTGTTCTTTTTTAGAAAGTCCTTCAATCATTTCTAATACCAATAACAAATTATCTTCAACAGAAAGTTTTCCAAATATGGATGGCTCCTGAGCTAAATATCCAATTCCTTTTCGAGCCCGTTTGTACATTGCATTATTTGTTATATCTGATTCATCTAAAAAAACGTGTCCCTGTGTCGGTTTAATCATACCGGTAATCATATAGAATGTTGTTGTTTTCCCTGCACCGTTGGGGCCCAAAAGTCCAACAATCTCACCACGATTTAAAGACACATACATATCTTGAACTACCATCCGCTTACCGTACTGCTTAAACAAACCTTTGGTACTTAATGTGTTATGTCGTTCTCTCATTCCATTTCCCTACCCGTTACACCGGACGGACTCAGTATTTTCCAATTCTTCATATCGGAATCAGACTCAAAACCCACACCATATAAAGTATCTTTTTCCAAAGTTGTAATCATTATATTGTCCTTCGTATGAAGCTTTTCATCTTTTGAATTCCAAGTTAACGTTTCGGAATAAAGGGTGATTCCACTATCAGATACAGCCACAACATTCCCAATAGCTTTCATATCGTTAGATGATTCGTCCACTTCTGCTTTTGTTGATGTCAAAACAGATGTGTGTATTTCCTTACTATCGAAGAAATCTACGGTTACATCCCGATCTAAAAGGATAAATTCCTTTTCATTGTACTTTTCTAAATGGCCAGACTTTACCTTCGCGCGCATCAACCCTTCATTGGATAAAATAATGGTTACACCCCAACTTTCTTGATCTGGTAATCCTTCACGAGATTGCATTTCTGGTATAGGTTCACGGGCACAGGAAAATAAAATCAAAAAAACTATAAAAAATGAGAATCGCATGAGTTTAGCTATTTTTTATCCGGTCTTTCATTCTCTGTAAAACGATTTCAGATTCACCTTTTTCTTCAATAATCCAGGCCACGGCTTCTCGGAATGCACCTTTTCCACCCGAAACTTTAGTCGTATAAATAGCAATATCTTTTACAGCTTGAATTGCATTTTCAACAGCAATGGGAACGGCTACTTTTTCCATAATAGGGATATCAATAAGGTCATCCCCAATATATGCAATTTCAGAATCATCTAAATTATATTTTTCTTTCAATTCCTCATAAGCAGGAATCTTATTTAAAGAGCCATTATAAACATCTTCAATTTTTAATTCTTTTGCTCGATGCTCAGTCGCTTCAGAGTATCTACCAGAAATAAGGGCAATCTTCAAATCCGCAGCACGAGCCATGGCGGTACCGACACCATCCAAAACCGTGAATCGCTTGAATTCCATTCCATCCGTTCCTTTGTAAAAAGTCCCGTCGGTCCAAACTCCGTCCACATCCGATATAAAAAGTTTAATTTTTTTCATGTTCAGACTCATAACACTGCTTCCCGAATGGATTTCAATTTCAATAAAAGTGATTCCAGTTTATCCAAAGGCCATTGAGTTGTTGCATCAGACTTTGCTTCATTTATATTATCGTGGACTTCCATGAAGAGACCGTTGCAACCGGCAGCCACGGCAGATTTGGCTAATGTTGGAATCATTTCCCTCATCCCAGCTGTTGTTATACCATCTCCACCGGGAAGTTGTGCACTATGCGTGGCATCAAATATTACAGGATATCCAAATTTTTGCATCAGGGGAATAGCACGCATATCAGCCACAAGATTGTTATATCCAAACTGTGTCCCACGATCTGTGAGTAGAATAGTGTTGCAACCAGTTTCTTCCAATTTTGTTACAACATTTTTCATATCCCACGGCGCCAAAAACTGTCCCTTTTTTACATTCACCGGTTTCCCTGTTTTGGCTGCAGCCACCAGTAAATCTGTTTGGCGACATAAAAATGCTGGAATCTGTAAAACATCCACAACTTCCGCCACAATATTCGCTTGGGATGCATCATGAATATCCGTCAAAACTGGCAATCCGGTTTCACTTTTTACATCAGCTAATATGGAAAGCCCTTCATCTATTCCCAACCCTCTAAAAGATGACATCGAAGTTCGATTAGCCTTATCAAAGGAACTTTTATATATGACTGGAAGATCAACTTTTTCAGAGATTTCCCGAATGGCATTCGCCATTTTTAGTGCATGATCCCGACTCTCAATAACGCAAGGTCCCATAATGAGTCCAAGCTCACTTCCGCCAAATGTTACATTTCTAATAGATACTGTTTTCATGATTGATTTTTCACCGCTGCTTTAATGAATTCCCTGAAAAGCGGATGTGCTTTATTCACACGACTTTTGAGTTCCGGATGAAATTGCCCCGCTACAAACCAAGGATGATTTGGAATTTCTATCGCTTCCACTACACCCAAATCTTCATTTACCCCGGAAAAGATCATGCCGTTCTTTTCTAATTTATTACGGTATCGATTGTTTACTTCATAGCGGTGGCGATGACGTTCAGAAATCTTTTTCTTCCGATAGGCAGCATAGGTCTTGGTGCCCGTTTTGATCTCACAATCATAAGCACCAAGGCGCATGGTACCGCCCTTAATCTTGATAGCACGTTGAGATTCCATCAAATCAATTACTGGGAATTTTGTATTCTTATTAAATTCAGTGGAATTTGCGCCTGTCATCCCACATACATTTCTGGCAAAATCAATCACTGCGCATTGCAGTCCAAGACAAATTCCCAGAAATGGGACATTGTTCTCCCGGGCATATTTGGAAGAAAGTATTTTTCCTTCACTTCCACGAGATCCAAACCCGGGAAGCAATAAAATCCCATCCACATTCTGAAACGCTTTTTGGGCTGTTTTTTTATCTTTAATTTTTTCAGTCTGTATCCATTTCACATTGACTCTAGCATTATTCTCAACTCCAGCATGAATAAATGATTCCATAACACTTTTATAGGAATCAATCAATTCTGTGTATTTCCCACACATGGCGATGGTTACCTCATGGTCAGGATTCTTAAAATTATGAATGAATTGTCTTAAATCTTTTAAATGCGGTTTTTTCTCTATTTTTAGTCGTTCATTAATCAATTCACCGGCATTTTGCTCATGCATTAATAAAGGTACTTCATAGATTGTGGGCACATCGATTCCTTCAATAACATGATCGGGTCGTACATTACAAAAAAGAGCAATTTTATCGCGAACGGATTGTTCAATAGGATGTTCAGATCGGCAAAAAATCATATCCGGGGCAAGGCCAATTTCCCGAAGTTTCATAACGGAATGCTGGGTGGGTTTGGATTTCAATTCTCCACTGGCTTTTACATAGGGAAGTAGGGTGACGTGAAAAATCATATGGTTATGATATCCAACTTCCAAGGATAACTGTCGAATAGCTTCCATAAACGGAAGACTCTCAATGTCACCAACCGTCCCGCCCACTTCACAAATAACCACATCATATTTCTTCGGTTTATTGACTGCCTTGATGCGCTTAATGATCTCATCGGTCACATGAGGAATCACTTGGACGGTTTCGCCCAAATATTCACCTTTCCGTTCTTTCTCTAAAACAGTACTGTAAATCTGACCCGCAGTAGCATTATTATTTTTGGTCATATTTACATCGATAAAGCGCTCATAATGCCCCAGATCTAAATCAGTCTCAGAGCCATCATCCAACACAAAAACTTCCCCATGCTGGTAAGGGTTCATGGTTCCCGGGTCTACATTTAAATAGGGGTCCAATTTCAATATTGTAACCTTTACTTCTGCTTGTTTTAGCAAATATCCAATCGATGATGCAGCAATGCCTTTACCAAGCCCGGACATAACTCCACCCAGTACAAAAATATATTTAGTTGGTTTAACACCCTTCATTTATGCATCCTGTTCAATTGGTTCATTAATATTGCTCATAATTTCAGCAACTTTTTCTAAATCTTCTTTGGTATCCACAGCCCAGTGATCACAATGAGCAATCATGGCACGAATAGGTAAACCGTGGTCTAAGGCACGAAACTGCTCCAATGATCGTTCAATTTCTCTCTCGGTTTGTTCCAGTAAAGTGAATTGGAATAATGCGTTACGTCGGAATCCATACATCCCAATATGGCGATAAACCCCACCAATTTCTACATCAAATATGTTTCGTTTGAATTCAATAGCATTGGTATTTTCGTCTAATATTGCCTTTACAATATTAGGATTCAATAAATCTGCCACCTTTAATTTCCGGCTAACAACCGTGGCCATATGTACTTTTGGATCTGAGAAAGTGCCCACCAAACCATCAATCACTTTGGGATCAACTAATGGTTCATCCCCTTGGATATTGATAATAATCTCAGCATCATCCATGTGTCGAATCACTTCAGCAACACGATCCGTTCCTGATTGATGCTCTTGAGATGTCATGACCATTTCAAAATCAAAATCTTTTAACGCTTCCTGGGTTTCTTCTGAATCAATCGCAAGAATGACTTTATCCAATTTCTCTGATTTTTGTGCCTGCTCAACCACATGAGCCACCATGGGTTTGCCGGCCAAAGGCGCCAATATTTTTTTTGGAAATCGACAGGAACCGAGACGAGCTGGGATTACACCAACATTCATTGAACGTTAATTCCTTCAGGTTTTTTTGGGGACACCTCTTGGACGTCCCTGTTCATGATTGGAGCAATTTTAACATGGATAAAAATATAAAAAGATGAAAAATATAAAATAGGCATGATTTTTGCTATGAAATTTACCATCCCAAAACTGGAAAGCTAAAAATTAATTGGACTTGATCGTAGCAAAGGGTTCAGGTATCCAAGTGTTTAAGTTGTAGCGTATGCTAAACACATGAACACCCTTTTACTTGAGCACTCGACGTTTACTCAAACCTCAACGATTCAATGGGATCCATATTGGCTGCTTTCCAGGCCGGATATATCCCAAATCCGATTCCAATCACGGAACAAACGGCCAAGCCGATAAATGCCCAATCCAATGGAATAACGGCCGGAATATTAAAAATGGCGGCCACAGCATTGCCGCCAGCCACGCCCAGAATAATGCCGGCAATCCCTCCAAATTCACTCAGGAATATAGCTTCCATTAAAAATTGAGTTAGAATATCTCGCCGAGTGGCACCTACGGCTTTCCGAATTCCAATCTCTTTGATTCGTTCCGAAACAGAAACCAACATAATATTCATAATCCCGATTCCAGCAACAACCAAAGCAATGACACTGACACAAAAAGCGAATAGCTTAATCCCATCCGAGAATGGTTTTAATTCATCTAAAATTTCTTTATTAGATGTGAGCTCAAAATTATTGTCGTCACCGGGCGCAACTTTTCTCAATGTTCGTAAAATCCCGATAACTTCATCTCGAGTTTTATCATATGATTCTTCGGATTTGGATTCAACTGTAATCTCTATATTTCGACGCCAACCACCAAACATCTGCAAATGAGTTGTAATGGGAATCGCAACAATATTATCCTGGCTCTCTCCAAACATGGCCCCTTTTTCTTCAATAACACCAATAATTCTGAATTTGATTCCATTGATACTTAACATTTTATCAAGCGGATCTTCGTAAGGGAATAGTTGCGTAATAGCATCTTTACCAATAATAGCAGTTCTTCTCATGTGCAGGACATCATCTCGGCTAAAATTTCGCCCATCACTTATATTTGTATTTAAGGTTCGAACGGTGAATTCATCCGCCCCACCTACCTCAATATTTTTGGTGGCTTGTTTGTCTTTGTATTTTACGGTTGCACCCCATTTTGTATCATAAGCACTTACATGGAGTGGAAGCAAAGCCCGTTCTTTTAAACCTTCATATAGATCATACGTAATGTTGGGCCGATTTCGATATTTCCATCTTCCGCCATGCCCAAATTGAATGGCTGGCCGTTTACTAATACTGAATGTGTTGGTTCCAAAAACATTAAGCCCCGATTCCACAGATGATTCCAAAGTTCGGATGGCTGTCATAACCCCAATTACAGAAAATACACCAAGGGTAATTCCCATGAGAGTTAACATAGATCGAAGTTTGTTATCTCGAATGGCTTCCAGCGCCATTCTAAAACTTTCTCTTAATGTATTTTTTAAATGTGATGTTTTCTTCATAAAAAGTGTTTATAAAACGTGTTCAAGTGTTCGTTTTATTCATTCTTTAACACGTGAATACACACCCACTTGAACACTTTCTTATTCATAACGTAATGCGTCTATGGGGTCTAATTTTGCTGCTTTATAGGATGGCGCTAAACCCGAAATAACTCCTACAAGCATTGAAAGTCCCAGTGCCGTGAGTGCCAAATTAATTGGCATCTCTGATGGGAAATATTGGTTAATAATGAGGCTTCCTCCCCAAGCGAGAGCCAATCCGAATAATCCGCCAAATAAACAAATTGTAATTGATTCCATTAAGAATTGCATCAGAATCATTTTTGGAGTTGCACCCAACGCTTTTCGGGTACCGATTTCTCGCGTTCTTTCTTTTACGGTTACAAACATGATGTTGGCAATGCCAATGCCACCCACCACTAACGACAGAACCGTAATAAAAAATCCGGTACCACCAATAGCCAATTTGATCATACTATATTGTTCTTTAAAAGGATCTTGGCGATTTAGTGCGAAATTATCATCTTCCGTTGGGCGAACATGCCGTAACTGACGCATCAAAGCAGTGAGCTCTTCTGTGGCATTATCCAATTGAGTTCCATCCACCTTCACGTTAATTCCGGACCATCCTCGGCGTGTAAATAATCTACGATGCGTCCCAATGGGAATGATAATTTGTTTATCCAAACTAAACATCCCTAAAAATTTTCCCTGTTTTTCAAGCTCACCAATTACGCGGAATGTATAGTTTCCAATTTGAAATGTTTCGCCTAAAGCATTCTCATTTTCAAACAAATTATCCGCAATATCCTTCCCAATAATTGCAACATGTGACCCTGATCGGTTTTCAGTTTTTGAGAAAAAACGACCTTTTTCAATTTCAGCAGTAGAAATCATGGCATACGTATCTGTTGTGCCCGTAATACGAACACCATTAATATCATCATCTGCCCTTTTTACGGAAGTATACCATTCCGAGATAGGCGCAACATATTCTGCATATTGGGATCTTTCACGAATAACATCTGCATGTTTAATTTTTATATTGGGACGATTCCGCATCTCCCACCATTCTTTGTCACCAAACCATTCATACTTTCGAATATAGATTACATCCTTCCCTAAAAATTCCATGCTCTTTTCAAAGGATTTATCTAAGCCGGAAATAAGTGTCCCCATTAAGGTAACAGCAAGAATCCCTATCACGACACCCAGCGCCGTTAATAAAGATCTCATCTTATTTGCTAAGACAGCTGAAATTGAGATTCGAAAATTTTCTATAAATAAGGAAAACATTAAGCTACCTTTGAAAAATCTTCTTTGATTTTTCCATCAAATAAGCGAATTGTTCTACTGGCGTGGGCGGCAATATAATCTTCGTGGGTCACCAAAATAATGGTATTCCCCGCTTCGTGGAGTGCATCAAAGATCTCCATGATCTCCCGGCCGCTTTTTGAATCCAGATTCCCTGTGGGTTCGTCAGCCAGAATGATGGATGGATTATTAACCAATGCTCTGGCAATCGCCACCCGCTGGCGCTGTCCGCCCGATAATTCATTTGGCTTATGATGCATCCGGTCTCCCAAGCCCACACTTTCTAAAGCAGCTGCAGCCATGGATTTGCGCTGGTCTCTTCGGACATTCCCATAGATAAGTGGAATTTCAACATTGTGTTGTGCAGTTGCTTTTGGGAGAAGATTAAATGTTTGAAAAACAAAACCAATTTTTCTATTTCGAATACTGGCCAATTGATTATCGTCCATGTCATTTACCATTTCACCCTCGAATTCATACAATCCTGTTGTGGGTGTGTCTAAACAACCAATCATATTCATTAAAGTAGATTTCCCCGATCCCGACGGTCCCATAATCGCGAGATATTCATTTTCTTTAATGGTTACATTAACGCCATCCAACGCGCGGACTTCCTCGCCACCTACATTATATATTTTATAAATATCTTTTAAAGAGATTAAAGACATTCTATTCTTCTCCGCTTTCGTCAAAAAAATATTCATCATCCACAGTTACAAGTGTCCCGTGTTGGAGCTCCCGACTAATCGCTTTATAACTGCCAGTTACAATACTATCTCCTTCTAAAATTCCAGACTTTACTGCATAATGGGTATCACTATCTAAATCAACATCTACAGGAGATACGACTGCGAATTTTTTTCCATCGGGTGCATTTTCTCCATCAAATTCATCTTTCAGAATAAAGACCACTTCAATCATTTTCTCTTTTTTCAAACCACGGCCCTTTCCAGAATTCTTCCTTGAGCCTTTGCCTTTCCGTTTTTTCTTGCCTTTTCCATTCTTTTTTTCATTCCGTTTCGCGTGACGTTTATAATGTTCAGATCGAGCTGTTAAGGATTGAATTGGAATGGAAATAGCGTCTTTTTTAATCTCGGTAATTATATTAACGGTACTACTCATTCCGGGGCGAATATTGCCCGGTGGATTTAACATTCTAACTTTTACTTTAAAATTAGTCACCTGTTCCTGGCTACCCAAATTCATGGATTTTGCAGTATGTGCTATCTCACTCACCACACCATAAAAAACAGTGTCGGGGAATGCATCCACTTCCACTTCAGCTGTGTCACCTACCGTTACTGTAACAACGTCATTTTCATTCACATCCACTAAAACTTCCATGCGAGTCAAATCTGCAATGATCATCACAACGCCCGGATTAAACATACCTCCAATAGCCATTTCGCCCACTTCTTTTGTAAGACTCGTTACAATACCATAGGCCGGCGCCAACAATTTTGTTTTTGATAATTCATCTTCACGGGAAAGTAAGGATGAAAGTGCTTGATCAACTTGACTGGATGCCAATTGAAAGGATGCTTCAATTTGTTCTAATTCCTGTTTCGAAATCAAATTTTGTTCGTACAAAGATTCCGTTCGTTCCTTCTGAGCTCTCACTTGTTTCAAATTAGCTTCAGCTGATTTCACTCCGGATAAAGTTTGATTATAAGCAGCACGATATTGTTTTTCGTCCAAGGATATAAGCAACTGACCCGGCTGGACCGCATCACCTTCTGCCACAGTTATAGAGGTAATCCAAGCCGTAATTGTGGATGATATTTGAACTTCTTCTTCCGGTTGAATTTTCCCATTTGCATTCACTTTATGGATAATATCCCGACGAGAAACGACTTCTACTTGAACCGATAATTCGCCATCTTCAGATGAAGCACTCCACCAATATCCCATTCCGCCTAAAGTTATAATTAGTAAAGGGATCCATACTTTTTTCTGTTTTAGTTTTTTTAACATTCTTAACCTCATTTATTTCAAGCTTTTAGAACTAGCATATTTTTTTAAGAATTGAGAATGTGATCATAGATAAAACGTAAATATATAATGTTATGATATCTCTATTCATCATTTTTAGGGCACTTAATTCTGTTATTACTTATTGCACTCATTTTTGAAGTCAATTCTCTTCCGATTGATATTCAAGATCCAATGTTCCTAGCAATGCTTTTAAACCTGCTTCCTGCATGCGTGCTTCATGAATCGTATTAATAAGGGTTGAGTTGGAGCGAGTCAATGAAACTTGCGCATCCAACACTTCTAAAATATTTGCTGAGCCCAAACTATATCTTTCTCCAGCCAGTTTTAAATCTTCTTCTGCCGAGGCAACAATGGCTTGATTTAATGGAATAATCTCAGAATAATTCTTGATGGATTCGCGTATGAGTTCCGCCTGAACACGTAGATCATTTAAGAGCGTTATATAGTCATACTCAGATTGTTGTTTGGATAATTTGGCTTGGTGTTGTTGAGTTGAAAGTGAATTCCCCGTGTAGATTGGGACACTTAAAGAAAAGTTGATACCCAAACGCCAATCATCTTTGAGAGATTCCTTTAGTGCATCTGAATCTTTTCCATTTGCGGAATAACTCACAGATGAATTCACAGAAGGCATTCGCATACTTTTTGCCATTTTAAAGGATATTTCACCTAGATTAATCCGAGCCTGAGAAATAGAAAGAGCCGGATTTTGAGTCTTTAATAAATTCAAGACATCCTTACTGGATGGAACAATGGGTGGCGACCAAGACGGTTCCACCGGTTCAATAGATTGACCAAAATCTTGCAGGCCCATATCATTAAATAAAACTCGCCTTGAATTTTGCAAATTTGTTTTTCGAGTTAAAACTTCCACACGGGCTTGCCCTTTGGCAACTTGCGCTTTCAAAAGGTCTGTTTTTTTAACCACGCCTAAATCATACTGTTTTTGGACCAATGAAACCTGCTGTTCCGACATTCCAAAATTTTGCTGAGCCACATCGTACAATTGCTCCGCTTGGAGTAATCCATAATACGATTTAATTACATTTTGGATGACCTGAATTTTGATGGATCGCTGGCTCAGTTTGGCAATATCCAAATTAGACTTCGCCTGTTTCACTTGATTCCATGAGCGACCTCCATCAAAAATAGTTTGGTTAAGAGAAAGCCCTGCAGACATATTATCATAATAGCTGGACACAGTCGTATCCATGGAGAAAGTCTGATAATTAATTGAAACATTTTCAGTTTCTGGAAAATGAGATCGGCCCGCACTGGTAGATGCATTGAGTGATGGCAAGAGGCCACTGTAGGACCCCTTTACCCCTTTTTCTGCGGAGGCTACATTTAACTCGGCAGAGAGAAGCGTTTTCTTGCCACCCAATGCAATATCTATGCAATCGCCTAAATTGTATCCCTGACCAAAACTCAAGGATAGACAAAAACAATAAATTAAAATTTTCATATTCGTGGGTTTCTGTTTGACGCACAAAAGTATTAAAAGTTGCCTAATCATTTTCATATTCCAAAATATCGCCCGGCTGACAATCTAGTTCACGGCATATAGATTGAAGCGTATTAAACCGAAGTCCCTTGGCCTTTCCATTTTTCAAAATAGATAGGTTTGCCATAGTAATTCCAACTTTTTCAGCTAATTCTTTCAAAGACATTTTCCGCTTGGCCATCATTACATCCAAGTTAATTCTTATTTTATCACCATTCATTAGATCATGAGTTCCTGTTCTATTTTCATTTCTCCACCCATTCGAAATGCTTCACTTATGACAATAATTACCATGGCTATCAACATAATAAACTGAAATGAAATATATCCAGTTAAAAGAAGAGTAACTCCCGTAAGAATCCAGTCAGTTATTTTAATAAAAGTTTGTTGTGATTTTTTGGGCATGAGCCGTATTCCTTTAATTTCAAGACCCGGAAATTATTATTGGTAATTCATCAATACAATAATTAATTATTGTTTTACAATATATTATAATGAAAAGGTATCTTTTATTTTCAACAAATATTTTTTTGCATCATCAAAGGTGTTTTCAATGATTCCATCTAAAATGGCTTCTTCAATAGCTTCTTTTATTTTGCCAACATTTCTGCCCTCGGTTAATCCGCAAATTTCCATAATATCATTTCCACGAATCGGAGATTGAAACGCCTTCAGGGCATCTCGGTTTACCACATTAGACATTTTTTCTTCTACTTTTTCAAAGTTCTTTAAATACCGTTTTACGCGATTTGGATTTTTTGTAGTGATATCAGCCCTGCACAATATCATGAGGTCATCCAAATCATCTCCCGCAGAAACCATTAACCTGCGTACAGCTGAATCTGTGACAATTTCTTTTACCAATGCAATGGGACGTAAGTGCAAAAGTGTTAATTTTTTTAAATAGGCTTTTAAGGAATTTGATAACCTCATTCTAAGGGCTACTTTATCTAGCATTCTTTCACCAATGGCATCATGACCGTGAAATGTGTAGCCTCTCTTTTTGTCAATTCGTCTCGTGTTAGGTTTGGCAATGTCATGAACCAAAGCGGCAAACCGAATTTCCATTTTATCCGTCAATTTTGCCGCATTATCTACCACTTGAAGTGTGTGTGCAAAAATGTCTTTATGGTGCCATTCCGATGTTTGCTCCATCCCATACATTACATGAATTTCTGGAAAAACTATTTCCATAAGTCCGGTTTTTTCCAAAATCACTAAACCAACAGATGGTTTTTTTGTTGCCAAAATTTTAATGAATTCGTCTCGAACGCGTTCCCACGACACAATATCAATTCGGGACGCTTGCCTCTTCATGGATGCACGACATTCATTTTCTATATCAAATTCCAGTTTAGATGCAAAATAAGCAGCTCGCATCATGCGCAATGGATCTTCAGAAAAAGTCTCATCCGGATCTAAAGGCGTGCGCAAAATCTTTTTTTCAATATCGGCAATACCGCCAAATGGATCCGTTAGCTCGCCAAATGTCGTTGGACGAATATCCATTGCCATAGCATTTATAGTAAAATCACGACGTAGAAGATCTCCCTTCAAATCAGTATAGTTTACTTTCGATGGTTTCCGGGAATCATCATTGTAAGATTCTGTTCGTGCAGTTGCCACTTCAATTTGAATCTCTTTATTTGGAATCATAGCCGTTCCAAATTTCTTAAACGGGACAATAGTTTTTACTCCCAATTCATCAGCTAGTTTTCGAGCAAATTTAATGCCATCTCCGACTGTCATTAAATCAATATCATTTAGTGGATTACCCATAATGATATCGCGAACAAACCCACCTACGACATAAACCTCTATCCCTTCCTGATAACCCAGTTCACCTGCGGCCTTAAGAATTGATAAAACATGGGCGTTTTTACTATCATTTAATAATTTATTTAAATTCAACATATGTCGAAATTACCGTGATTCGTTTGCATTCAACAGACTCAAGAAAGGGCCTTTTTATTTTCTTGAATACCAAACTTACTCTCATCAACTTTCGGGTATGGGAAAAAGAAAATCACTCCTTTTTGCATTAACTTTCTTTAGTTCATCCTTATTGGCTCAATTTGGTTCCGTAGAAGTGAATTTCGAGACTAGGTTACTACGAAGCGAGGAAAAGCAGGATATTATAAATCTGAAGAATGGTATTATTCGGTTTTTTACAACGACAACTTGGGATGAATCTTATAGCGACTTAACTATCCCTGTCCATATCCAAATTATATTTGAAGGGGTAACGATAAAAGGGAATGAAAAGATATTTAATTGTCAGGCACTATTTTCTAATGGTGCAGATATTCGGTTTTTTGATAAAAGTGTTCAGTTTTATTATAATTCTGGAACCAGTTTATATTATGATCCCGTCCTTTTTGAACCCCTTTCCGGATTTCTTGCCTTCTATGCTAATTTAATTTTAGCCGGAGAAATTGATACATACGAATTTAATGGCGGAAATTATGCCTATGAAATGGCTCGTGATATTGCACTTCGTGGATCTGCTTCAGATTATAAAAAAGGATGGAGTTCAAGAATAAAACTTGTGGATGACTTGAATCGAAATATTGGTTTAAGAAAATCACGATTGGCTTGGTACATCGCAATGGATCTACTTAAGGATGGGGATATTGAAAGAGCTCTCGAAGAAATAAATTCTATGATGGATGGAATTGAGCAGTCTTTTCAGGATCTTGGGAGAGATAACCATACACAATTTTTTTTAAAAGTGCATTCCGAAACAATCGCAAGAACATTGGCCATGTTGGGTCAGGTAGAATTGCTTAAAGATATGAAAGAGTTAGATCCCGATCGACGAGATCTCTATCAAGACGCCTTAGACTCCAGATCTAAATAAGTCTTTTTCCTTCCTAAATAATGGGCTAGAACCACAGAAGTTTTAGTCAACATTTCCATAATTTTTTTGTCATCAACTTTTCGAATCTTTTTAAATCGAGAACGTTTTTTCATTATTGTGATTGGATGAATCAGAATCCAACCCAATGATCTAATAATTCCTGTCATATGGTTCCAATCCATTTTTACAATAGAATACCCTAATGCAATAAATTCTAACATGATTCGAATAAATCCGATGTAAAATGCAACCGGGACTGAATAATTTCCAAACAACATTAAAAGTGAATTCCGATGATTCAGATAATATTTACGATGGGTGTGCACTGGGAGTGATACAGCATTTTTATGATAAATAATTGATTCTGGTTCTGCCCAAATCTGATAACCCATTGCATGGAAACGCCAACAAAGATCAATTTCTTCCATATGGGCAAAAAATGTTTCATCAAATTTCCCCGCGGTAATAAATAGGTCTTTTTGAACCATCATGGCTGTACCTGAAGCCCAAAAACATTTTTGTGCTTTATTATATTGACCAGAATCTTCTTCCCGATTTAAAAAGATTCTGCCTCGTGCAAATGGGAAACAAAATAAATCCATATACCCACCTGCCCCACCTGCATAATCGAATATTTTCCGATTGTAATAATTAAGAATCTTCGGTTGAATTGCCGCAATTGACTCATTGCTCTTCATTCGATCTATTAACGGCCCTAGCCAATTTGGGTCTTGAATTGTATCATTATTTAAAAAAATAAGATATTTCCCTTTTGCAACTTCAGCCCCACGATTACACCCACCGGCATACCCATAATTTTGATCATTTTCTAATAGAATTACGTCGGGATGATTTTTTCTAATCCAATCCTGGCTTCCATCACTCGACGCATTATCAGAAACAATTATTTCAAAAGAGTCATAAGATGTTTGTTTAAGAGAATCCAGACATTCGGATAAAACATCAATCCCATTCCAATGGGGAATTATTATAGAAACGATGTGAATTGAATCGGCCATTTCGACCTTGGGAACTTATCCGTCTGAGCGAATTTCGTTTAAAATTTTCTTCGCGTTTTTATCAGATGGGTTTCGATCGACCCAATCTGAAAGAATAATTTCAGCATCCATCAATCGATTAGTTTTTCGATACATATATACTAAAGATGATACTATTTCTGGATAAGATTTTTGCCAACGATTCCATTCACTTTTTGTAATGGTGTTCCGTCCAAAAGCCTGAGCTTTAACCATACCCTCCAGTTGAAGAAATTGGATCATCATTTTTTCAAGTATATCAATTGCAGTGGTTGGATCATCTAATTCCTTATAAATCGAGTTTGCGTATTCTACCCGATTTGATGGACGGCTATTTTTTCGACTGATTAGTTTATCCATTATATTTTTCATGGATTCTTTTTCACCCAAATCACCATAAATTCGTGCAACTTGGTAATGAAGATCTTCAGACTGAATAGGGATCGTCTCGTCGGGTATATTTTTATCCATTTTATTCAATGTTTCAATAACTTTATTTCGTAGATCAGCAAGCTTATTTTCATCTTTGTTTTTCTTTTTCTTGCCTTCCCGCTGATAGTCCATATAATAAAACACTGCCAATTGCATGTAACCACTTCTATAATTTTGGAGCAATCGTTTTGTCTGTTTATTTAAGAAAACATCTTTATTGCCAAGATTTCTAAACATATATCCCGGTTGATAATCTCTGGACCAATTCAAATAATCCACGTCCTTTGGATTATTGAAATCTGCATGATCAAATTCTGTTGACCATACATTTGGCCCTACATCTGTCATAAGATTATCATACATCCTATCCACATCAATTGGATCAGTTTTATGACTCTTTAATTGAAAAGTGAGCCCCTGCATATCCAAATACTGATCTAGTCCAATCCTGTTATTTTGTGATACTGTAACAGCAAAATAGATTGGAACTCTCCAGGCTGAATCTTTAATAATTCGAAGGATCATCATATCTTGTACTCGCAAAGCTCTACCGCCATAGGTTGGTTTTAATTCCCATTCTATATACCCGTCTTCATTTTCGGGATCACCAAAAACCGGTACTTGAATTTTTTGTTTTTTCCATTCCGTTAAACGAGAGGTATACTTATCAATTTGAGCATCTGTTAAATTAATGAACCGAGTTTCTTTTGGTCGATTATCCCGCTGTTGTTTTATGTACCAAGGTGTATTCAATAAACTCAAATTCACCACGGCCACATCGGTCCTAACCTTTTCAACTTCCTGTAGATACCAGAGCGGAAACGTATCATTATCACCATTGGTGAAGATCACACCATTCGGTTCGCATGATTGCAAAATATTATAACTGTAATCCCAGGCGACATAATTACCAGAACGATCATGAGAATGATAATTGGCATTTGCCATCACAACAGGAATAAAGATAATCTGTAAGATGATTACCATTGAAACTAATTTTTTACTCACCTCTTTATCTTTAATGTATTCTATAATTTTTTCACTAATCGCAGCTGCACCAATACCAACCCAAATTGCAAAAGCAAAGAAACTACCCACATAAGAATAATCCCTTTCTCTCGGTTGTGGATCATCCTGATTTAAATATAAAATAATAGCATATCCTGTCATTATAAAAAGTGACATGACTGAAAATGCCATTCGTTCGTCTCGATAAGCGTGATAGAACATTCCAATGAGCCCTAAAATAAATGCAAGAGGAAGGCCAAATTGTGTCCAATCGACCCCATCTTCTCTAGAACTTGCACCCAAGGCAGTTACCGACGGATTATTAGACGGACCTCGCCCTGCAAATTGCCAGAGAAAGTATCTGTTATACATTTTACGAATCTGATAATCCCAAAAAAATGTCCATTGTTTTCCAGTCTCATATTTTTTATACTTTTGCTCCTGTGATGAAGAGAATTTCCGACCGGGAGCTTCTGGATATCCAACAACTTCATGAATGGGTGGTATCCCTTTAAATCGTCTAGGAAACATACCAACATCTCCATACTGCTCGCGTTCGAGATAAGAGATAAATGCTTCTACCGTTTCTGGATCATTCTCATCAATACTGGGATTTTGATTAGATCGAATGAAAATAAGGGCATAAGTAGAATATCCGATCAAAACCAAAACCATAGAAGTCAGCGCAACCGACGCTAATTTTTTCCGATTATTAATGGCCCAAACCATTCCACCAAACACAGCTATAATAAGTCCAGCAGTCGCGCCAATTCCAATGGATGAAGCGATTTTAGGAAGCCCTTTAATGATCACATTATGAATAATGAAAAAGATGACACCGGTTATACCTACTGTAATCCCAAATGATTTCCATTCAAATTTATATTTCCGAAAATAAATAATGAGGGCTACAAAAGGTAGCGTTAGGAGATTTAATAAATGAAGCCCCGTGGCCAGCCCAATCATATATGCAATAATTAAAATGTATCGTTCATGGCCTTTTTCATCTGCTCGCTCACTCCAATGTAAAATAAGCCAAACCACAATGGCGGTAAAGAACGTACTAAATGCATACACCTCAGCTTCCACTGCATTAAACCAATGACTGTCTGTAAATGCAAATGCCAATGATCCTACAATTGCACCTCCAAATGCAACCAATGCATCATGGGATGTTTCCAATTTCCCACGCCAGTGAACCACCACCTGGACAATGATCAAATAAAGAAACATAATTGCCAAGGCACTTGTTAATGGAGATAAAAGATTGACCCGAAAAGCGACATCATCACTGAATGGAAGCATGGAAGCCACTCGACCAATCAAAAGGAAAAATGGGCTTCCGGGGGGATGAGGAACACCTAAAGTATGAGCTACCGCAATGAATTCCCCGCAATCCCAATAAGAGACTGTGGGCGCCATGGTATCAAAATAAACAATAAAAGAAATTAGGAACATGACGCCAGCCAAAATCCTGTTCAGACGAATATAATCAGTATCAATCACAGGCTACTTTTCTTCTCCTGAATTATTTTCAGAAACATAGTTATTTTCATCAGTTTTATTAGAGTCAGATCCATTTTTTTTATCAATTGTATTCGGTTTTTTCTTTTCTTCAATGAAATTAATTTTGAGTTCACTAACTGTATTGATTAACATTTGTTCCTCATATTCAGACAGATTCCCTTTTGTTTTTGTCTGCATCATGTCCAAAAGATCTATGTAAAAAGATGCTTGATCAAGATTCCTATCAATCTTATCTGTCATAGGATTTTTCATTTTCCCCATAGCAATCCAGGCACTAGACTGGAATGTACCTATGAGATACATAAATGATTGTTCATCTTTGGTTCTGATTTCTTGAGACAAGGTCTTTCCTAAAAAGTTATTTTAATTCAATATAAAGCCGAGGAATTTAGTCCCGCAAATAGCGAGACCAAACGAGGAATCATAATCTTTGGATTAGTTAATTGAGAACATTAATGGGTTTGATTCTTTGATGATAGGTAAAAAATATTTCAATTAGGTTAGACTGACGCCTTCCAGACGGTCGGCATAGTCTCTTATAAATGTTTCCCGAATCATTTTGTTTGATTCATTTTTTAAATTTGGATCATTCTCCACTATTTCAAATGCTAATTTCCTCGCATCCCGGATGATGGGACCATCCGTAACCATGTTGGCTATTTTATATTTAAAAAATCCAGATTGCTTGATTCCAAAAAATTCGCCCGGTCCTCGAAGTTTCAAATCTTCATCTGCAATCACAAAGCCATCATTTGTTTCTTCCATAATATGCAATCTCGTTCTGGATGCATCCGTCACATTTCTTTTAACCAATACACAATAGCTTTTTTCGGCGCCACGGCCAACGCGCCCTCTTAATTGATGAAGTTGAGTCAACCCAAATCTTTCTGCATGTTCAACCACCATTACTGTTGCATTGGGAATATCCACCCCAACTTCTACCACGGTTGTGGATACAAGGATACTAATCTCGTTTTTAGAGAATTGTGCCATAACATCATCTTTCTCTTCCGCCGTCATTCTACCGTGAATCAAGCCAACCGTTAAATCGGGAAATATTTTTTCATCTAATTCTTTGTGCGCTTCTACGGCCGCAAATAAATCAGATTTTTCTGATTCTTCTACCAAGGGATAAATCACCATACACTGGCGTCCCTCACCCACTTCTTCCTTAATGAATTTATATACCTTACCTAATCGCATAGGTTCTACCACTTTTGTAACTACGGGGATCCGATTTGCTGGCATTTCGTCAATAATCGATAAATCCATGTCGCCATGATATGTGATTGATAGTGTTCGTGGAATAGGTGTTGCTGTCATGGCTAAAAAATGGGGATGAGTTCCCTTGTTTAAAAGGACTGCTCGCTGGTTTACACCGAATCGGTGCTGCTCATCTATGATGACCAAACCAAGATTTTTAAAGTGAACATCATCCTGAATTAATGCATGTGTTCCAATGACTACAGGAATTGACCCAGCTTTCAATCCATTAAGAATTGGGGTACGATCTGATTTTTTCATATTCCCTACAAGAAGCGCACATGGAATATTTGCTTTATTAAATTCTTTATTAAATGTATGATAATGTTGAGTGGCCAATATTTCTGTAGGAGCCATAAGCGCAAACTGAACATGATTCCCTACTGCTATAGCTGACACCAGAATAGAAACAATTGTTTTGCCGGACCCAACGTCTCCCTGCAATAATCGATTCATTGATATTGGGGTTTTTAAATCTAAATGAATCTCTTTGATTACTTTTTTTTGAGCATGAGTCAATTCAAACTCGAGAGAATCAGAAATCAGTTTAAAATAAGGGCCAATATCTGGAAGAGGCATTGTCCCTGAATGATGGAGACTTCGTTTTCTCAATGCCATGAGTAGTTGAAGGAAAAAGTGTTCATCAAACTTGAGTCTTTTTGTGGCTTGATTCAATTCACCAATCCCGTTTGAAAAATGGATATCGTGAATTGCTTGATTGAGTGCGATTAGGTCATTTTCCAATAAAGTATCGTCGGAAAAATATTCAGGAATTTCAATTTTTAATGATAATACTTCATTCATTATATTCCGAAATATTCGCTGGTCTAACCCCGAAGATTTTAACTCCTGCGTTAAAGCATAAAGCGGAATTACTTTTCCTGTGCTTACAGGGTCATCATCTTTTTCCAGTTTGTCAAATTCCGGATGGGTAATTGTAAATCCACCATAGTAATCGACTTTACCGTGAATTGCCAGTTTATCTCCAACTTTGAAAAGAGATTTAATATATCGCACACCATTAAACCAAGTCAGAGTTAATAGACCTGTTCCATCTGAAACGATGACTTGAAAGATTTTCCCTCGACGTGTGGATTTTTCACCGAAAGTTTCTACGTTTCCAATGAGAGTAACAATATCTCCCTTAGTGAAATTTCGGATTGGAGAAATAGTAGTACGGTCTAAATGTCTTCTGGGAAAATAATAAAGTAAGTCGTAAACAGTTTGTAAACCGTGATCATTAAGAGCCTTTTCTCGGTGAGAACCAACCCCTTTTAAACTCGAGATGGGCGATGAGAGATCCAATTGAATCCTTAAACAATCCTAATGTGCGAAAACAAAAATAATAATTTTATTTCCATTCCTTCCGATAAGTATAAGTCACATACTTTGTTTCGCCAGCGCCAAGCGAAAAAGGGAATTGAATTGTTGATGCATCTTTCTTTTGATAATTGATTGACTCATGTTTAATGATCCAGTCACCATTGATATGTTCTACTAATTGAACATTTACAGACTCTGTTCTGGTGTTATTTACTTGAATTTCAATGACGGCTTCTTCACTTTTTCTTTGACGATCATAATTCAAAACTCGACGTTTTCCTATCACATCAAATGCACGGCCTGATGTTAAGGTAGTATGTTGGCCTTTTGGCACCTGACCTATATTATCTGTACCAATGTATTCAAGACCACCCATTTCAGAATAGGAATACATTTCAACCTTTCCTCCTGGGAGAGAAATACCTAGGCCGTTCGATTCCGTATTATCCATTCTTAATTTAACCTGTAATGGCTCTTCTTTTTGGCGACGTTCACTATTCTCAAAAACGTAGGTCTTTGTGTAACCCACATCCAAAGGGCCATACATCCGAACAGTTATATTTTCCTTTGTTTCTAGATCCTGTACTTCATTCACTGTATAAATATAATAATCACCAAGTTCAGACTGATTCATTGGTGAATCCACAGATTCGATGGATGCAGGTCTAAGTTTTGCATTGCGATTATAAAGAGGATATGTAGTTCTTGCTTTTTGTAAATGCCCTTCTACCAACTGAATATTTCCATTATAAAATGACATATCTGATTTATTGGAAATAACTGCTTCTGCAATTAATTCTCCTTTTTCTTCATCTATCATTTTTAATCGATAAACCGTCGACCAAGAAAAATCCCTAGTTTTATAAACCAATTCCCCTTTTACAACCCTCTCAGAATTTGATTGAAGATCCCATGATAAATATGGATAAAAAGTAGGCTCTTCTAATATCTCTACTTTACTACCCAAATATTCCAACTCATTACGATTAAACATTAAAATTCCGGATTGATTTGCAATGGTTACGGAGCTAGAACTTATGTCGAGCAACTTCCCTTTGACCATTTTTCCTTCTTTGGGTTTTACATTTATTTCATCACCTCTAAGTTTTTTAAAATAACCTGTACCTGAGAAAATATTATCATTGAATCGCTGAGAAATTATTAAAGCGCTATCCAAATTCAAAAAGGGTGTGTCACGATGAATTCCTGTTGGTAAACTGCTCCAAGTCACATAACTATTCCCAGCAGGAATAAACCATGCAACTGGTTGTTTAACTAAAGCTGTTCCATCTTTATAAATAGTGAGTGTGGCGTTTTCTGATTGCCCTAAAAGCAATCCGGTTAAAATTAAGATTAGTTTCATTGTAACATCTCCAAATTTGCTGTTACTTTTTCAAATTCATTTGTCAATTTTTCTAAATTGGATTTTTCTTTTTCTATAACATTTTCAGGTGCGCGATTAATGAAATTCTCGTTGGATAATTTCCCGTTAATACCAGTAACCAATCGATTTATTTCTGAGATTCTCTTTTCCATTCGTGCTTTTTCCTGATCCAAATCTACTAATCCTCCCAATGGAATGTACATTTCCATCCCACCAACAACCGCCGTAGCAGATTGGCTAGGTTTTTCAATGGATTCCCCGGCGGATAATTCACCAATTCGTGATAATTGCTTTAGTAAATCTACATGTGATTTTAAAAATAATTGTTGTTCCTTGTCACATCGAACTACAAGATCCGAAAATTTTGATGGTGGAACATTCATCCTCGCTCGGATACTTCTGAGCGATGTAATAATCTCTTTTAAGAGTGTCATATCCGATTCCGCACTCTCATTCTGTGATGATTCAGATTTTGGCCATGGGGATATAATAAGATCTGACGAGCCCGTTTGTTTAAAATGATCCCATAATTCTTCAGTAATAAAAGGTGAATAAGGATGAAGCAAAGCCAAGACAGTTCGAATACATTTCAATGCGACAGATCGAGCAATATCTGTTTTGGATTCATCATCACCATAAAATCTGGTTTTGGCAATTTCCACATACCAATCACAAAAGTCACTCCATGTGAATTCGTATAACACTTTTGCCGCTTCATTAAAATGGAAACGGTCCAATTGTCGATTATAATCATCAATGGTTTTAGACAATCGGCTTAAAATCCATTTTTCAGGCAATTCCAAGTTCTTAGAGTCTAAATCAATCTCATTGTCCCAATTTTCTGGAATATTCATTTGAACAAATCGACAGGCGTTCCATAATTTATTCATGAAATTCCGTCCGATTTCCAACCGATCTTTTGAGAATAAAACATCTAAACCTTGAGGCGCCATCAGCATGGTACCGAACCGTACTGCATCGGTCCCAAATTCATCAAATAAGTCAAATGGATTCGGTGAGTTCCCCAATGATTTACTCAATTTCCTTCCGCTTTCGTCTCGAAGAATGGATGTGAAATACACATCTTTAAACGGAAGCTCATCCATGAATTCATAGCCAGTCATAATCATTCTAGCCACCCAGAAAAAGATAATATCGGGTCCAGTCACCAAAGCATCCGTTGGGTAAAATTTCTTAAGATTATTATCTTCTGAAGGCCCCGAATGAACGCTTATGGGCCAAAGCCAAGAGCTAGCCCATGTATCTAATACATCCGGATCTTGTGTCCAGTTTTCTGGATCGGAAGGGCCTTCAACTGAAACATGAATCTTTTTTGGATCAGAATTATGTGTCCAAACGGGGATTTGGTGCCCCCACCATAATTGACGACTGATACACCAATCTTTGATATTTCCCATCCAATGGTTGTAAGTCTTGGTCCAATGTTCTGGATGAAATTTGATTTGCCCATTGTTAACTGCATCCAAAGCCGGTTTAACCAATTCTTCCATTTTCATGAACCATTGTTCGGACATATAAAACTCAATAGGCACCTGCCCGCGTTCAGAATATCCTACTTGATTTACATAATCTTCAATTTTGTCTATTAGTCCTGCAGATTCTAAATCTGCCACAACAGCTTTCCGGCCATCTTCACGCGATAAGCCAACATATTTTTCAGGGACATTAGAATTCAACGAAGCATCATCATTCATAATATTGATGAATTCTAATTCGTGGCGTTCGCCCATGGCAAAATCGTTAAGATCGTGAGCCGGGGTTACTTTCACACATCCGGTGCCAAATTCCGGATCTACATAATCATCAGAAATAATGGGAATTTCTCGCCCGACCAATGGAAGTGTTACTGTTTTTCCAATCAAATGTTTAAATCGGGTATCTTCTGGGTGAACAGCAATTGCCGTGTCACCTAGCATAGTTTCCGGTCGCGTGGTTGCCACAATTAATACGTCATTTGAATTTGTAATCGGATATCGGAAATGCCACAAATGTCCATTCACTTCTTGGTGAATCACCTCTTCATCACTGATAGCAGATTTTGAAACAGGACACCAATTCACTAAACGATACCCTTTATAAATAAGATCTTTTTCATACAATTTCACAAAGGCAGATAGGACAGATTTAGTGTAATCTGCGTCCATGGTAAAGCGCTCACGTTCCCAATCACAAGAACAGCCTAGTTTTTTCAATTGGCGAATAATGATACCACCGTATTTCTCCTTCCATTCCCAGACATATTCCAAGAATTCTTCACGGGAAAGATCACTTTTTTTAATTCCTTTTTCCTGCAACATGGCAACCACTTTTGATTCGGTTGCTATGGATGCATGATCCGTTCCTGGAATCCAGCATGCTTCTTTCCCCTCCATTCGAGCTTTTCGAATTAATATATCTTGGATGGTATTATTTAAAACATGGCCCACCGTAAGCATTCCAGTCACATTAGGAGGCGGAATAACAATAGTGTAAGATTCTTTTTCAGATGATTCATCTGCGTGGAAATATCCCTGTTGAGTCCAATGGTCGTACCATTTATCTTCTACATTTGCGGGATTGTAAGCTTTTTCTAAAGTGGATGATGACATAAAATAATAATTGATTTAGAATAGGTTTTGATCAAAATAAAGCATCTAATTTTACGACAATTCCAGGGCGCTTTCATTGGAAACATATGGCAAATTCTTATTGAATTCAATTTGGGTTTTATTTAATCAAATGATTAAAATTGAAGATGAAAAAGTTTGTCCAAACGCCTAATCCACACCTATGATTTTATTGATCGATAATTATGATTCTTTTACCTATAATTTGGTACAAGCTCTAGAATATTTGGGTGCACGAATTGTGGTAAAACAAAATGATGAAGCATTGGATTTAAGTTCACTCAATCCTGAGAAAATTATCATATCTCCCGGACCCGGTACGCCAAAAGATTCGGGTATATCCAACCAAATTATAAAGAAAACCATGAAAGCGATTCCTATTCTCGGCGTGTGTTTAGGTCACCAATGTATTGGATCGGTATTTGGTGTGGATGTGAGAAAGTCCAAAAGACTTATGCACGGAAAAACATCCTTGATTCATCACGATCAAACGGGATTATTCCATGGAATTCCGTCACCCTTTCAAGGGGCAAGATACCATTCTCTTTCCTTAGAGTCTGTGCCAAATGAATTTTTAAAAACGGCCTGGACTAATGATGGTGAAATCATGGGAATACAGCATAAATCACTTTCAATTTTCGGTGTTCAATTTCATCCTGAATCTTTTTTGACGCCTATGGGATTGAAAATATTGGAGAATTTTCTTCATGTCTAATAATTCAGTTCTATTTTTGGGAAACGATCAATCTGACTGGGGAAATATTTCCGCAAAAAATCCCGTAGATCAAGTTTCACTCTCTTTAAATGATTCTCCTGAATTGCTTAATAATTTCGTAAAGAAACATAATGGAAAATTCATGGCTGGATTCATTTCTTATGAATATGGTGCAAAACAATTAGCTGCGCCGGTTCATAATTCAGAAATTATCCCAGCTGTACATTTTTGCGCTTTTGATTCCTTTGAAAAAGTGAATGGCGCTTTTTTATCATCCAGCGAAAAATGGGATACTTTTAATCCGGTTATTTCCAGAGCCGAATATGATTCAAATTTCAATAAAATAAAAAATCATATTCGAGCCGGAGATTTTTATCAGATTAATTATACGCATCCTTTAAAGTCAAAAACAGATGCTACACCAGAAAATCTATTTTCGACACTCCGACAAAAAAACCAAGTGGGATATTCCGTATTTATGGAACATGAAGATTGGGCGATCCATTCTCTTTCTCCGGAACAATTTATAAAAATAGAGAATGGGATTATAACTACCAAACCCATAAAGGGGACACTTCCCCGCGGAGAGTCTCAAAAGAAAGATGGACAAAATCTCGATGCACTTTTAAATAGTGAAAAAGAACAGGCAGAACTTTACATGATTATTGACCTTCTACGAAACGATTTGGGAAAAGTCTGTAAGACTGCGTCCGTTCAAGTTTTGGAATCAAAATCAATTCAAAAATTGGAAAAGGTATTCCATACTTACGGTGTAATCCAAGGAACATTGAAATCAAATCTACATCCAATCGAAGCATTGCTATCCATGTCTCCCGGCGGATCTATTTCCGGCTGTCCAAAAAAGCGAGCCTGTGAAATCATACATGAATTGGAACCGTTGGCGCGAGGCATTTATACGGGAACCATAGGTTACATCCTGCCGAATGGCACCCTTAATTTCAACATCGCTATACGAACCATTCTTCAACAGGGAAAAGACCTGACTTTAGGTGTGGGCGGTGGCATAACAATTGATTCTAATATTGAAGATGAATATTACGAAACATTAGTAAAGGCGGCATCTTTACAACCCAATATTTAATTGCCGCAAAAAATACATGATAAAAGTATTAATCAACAATCAATGGGAATCCGTCCCAAAAGAGAATCTTCAACTCGGTGCAGAAACATTTGCCTTTGATACTGGATTATATGAAACATTTCGGACCTTAAAACATCGGCATGTTTTCTTGGAACCCCACCTAAATCGGCTCTTTAAATCAGCAGAAATCACTGGGCTAAATATTCGTTACACCCAATCTGAAATACGTAAAATGGTTGATTTTGTTATTACTGATTTTTCAGATCAAAATCAGCGTGTTCGAATTTTGGCTGTCCCAGAAAAACTCATTATTTACACATCTTCCCTGGATTTGGATCATTCAATTTATGAAGGTGTTTCTGCCATCACATTAGAGGGAATTAGAGAATCACCCGATGTAAAAACCACCAATTATAAGGTGTGTTTAGATGCTTGGCATCAAGCCGAGAAAAGGGGTTGTTTTGAAGCAATTTTAATGGATAGTAACGGAATATTATTTGAAGGAAGTAGAAGTAATATTTTCTGGATAATAAATGAAAAAGTTTTTACACGAAAAGGGAATGTTCTCCCCGGAATTACAAGACAGACGATTATTAACCGATCTCCTTTTCCTGTTGAGTTTGGAATATTACAAAATAATGCAATCTCTAAAATTGATGAATGTTTTCTCACAAATAGCGGGTCTGGAATTATTCCGGTAACTCATTTGAATGGGAAAAACATTGGGAATGGTTTTGTGGGTGAAATTACAAGCCAACTTTTGAGCCATTATAATGAATGGATGCTTCAAGACATCACTGGTTAAATTCACCACTAGAATACCGATGAAAAAGATTGTTCAAATTAATGTAAAACCAAATATTCCAATGGAACATGGAATCCCAAAAATATCCGTAAATACCGTGATGCTTTTAGAATCTGGATTAGAAGGTGATTACAATAATTTTCGTACCAATAAAAAAGATCAAAATCCAGACATGGCTGTTTTGGTATATCCCATTGAAACAATTCATGAATTAAATGAGGAAGGTTGGCCCATAAAGCCTGGTGATCTCGGAGAAAATTTTACTATTAAAGGATTTCCACACTCTCATTTTTCACCCAATCAACAATACCAAATTGGCGAATGTCTTATTGAAATATCTTATGAATGCGATCCATGCCGGAACTTATCTGTGCTCCCATATATTGGTAAATCAAAAATAAACGAATTTATAAAGACACTCATGCAAAGACGGGGCTGGTATGCACGAGTTCTAAAGAAAGGAATAGTTAAACAGAATAGTTTAATAAAACAAATACAATGAAAAATATAATTGAATTAAAAATTTCTGGTATGACCTGTAATGGATGCGTGGCATCTGTGACTAAATATTTTCAAAATATATCAGATGTTGAGAATGCAGATGTTTCTTTAGAATCAAATTCAGTAACGATTACATCTTCTCATCCCATTTCAATCGAAGCATTACAAAAAGCTTTACCCGAAAAATATACGCTGAGTGAATCGATCAAAACTCAACCGGTTGAACTTCCTAATGAAATTGAATCGGACTTGAAACAACTTTTCCCGCTTTTTCTTATTTTCTTTTACATCATTTCAGCAACTCTATTAATTAACAGAAGCAATTTGAATGTATCAGATTTCATGTATGACTTTATGGGACTCTTTTATATTGTATTCAGTTTTTTCAAGTTTCTAGACTATAAAAACTTCCCCGATTCATTTGCCATGTATGATCCGCTAGCAAAAGTGATTCCAGCTTATGGCTGGGTTTATCCCTTTATCGAAACTGTCCTTGGATTATTATTCATCTTAAGGATGGAACTTCAATTTGCACTTTATGCTACTGTGGTCATTCTCGGAATTACTACTGTTGGTGTAACAAAAGCACTGCTTAATAAAAATGCAATACAGTGTGCCTGTTTGGGTACTGCTTTGAAATTGCCCATGACCAAAGCAACATTTATAGAAAATAGCATTATGCTTTTCATGGCAATCTGGATGTTGTTGGCTTAGCTCACCTATCCTTTTTGCAATTTAAAAGACAATTATTTTTCTTATTATCACTTAGCCTAGCGTCCACACAACCCTATTTCTTAAAGGGCCAATTCTGGGCAAGCGGACTCACAGGAAATGACGTGCCATCGGGTCAATCGTCTTTCGAATCAACCATTGGATATATTCCCACCATATCTTTCGCTAAGCAATTGACTAACGGCCAATTGCTAGATTTTGAATGGGCATATCGTTTAGATCGTTCTTATTCCGGAGATTCACTTTTTTCCAACCATGAAAAGAACCATCGTCTTTGGGTTCGATATTCATCGGAAAAGTTGGAAGCGCGCCTTGGCTTGCAAAAAATTGTGTTTGGACCTTCGCAAATTTTGCGAACGCTTTCCTGGTTCGATACCATTGATTTAAAAGATCCGACGAATCAAACCGATGGTGTTGAGGCTTTTCGGCTCAAATGGTATCCAACCAATACACTTTCAATTTGGTCATGGGCGATACAAAATGATCAGGACGTATTATCCTACGGGGGAAGAACAGAATTGTCATCATCTTATGGAGAATTTGGATTTACATTTCATTCTGATCCGTCCAAAACTCCTCAGCAACTTGGTCAATTGGGAATTATAGTTTCCGAACCCCACCAACGATTTGCATTGGATATTCGACATGACGGATTTATTGGCTCCTGGATGGAAAGTGCTATTATTACTTCAGCGAATTCTAATATTAGGATAACGACATTTGGGGGTGATTTTACATTGCCAATTTTTAACGGAATCTTAATCATGAAAGAGGCCATGTATATCGAAAATAAAAATTCAGATAATCAATCTTTTACAGCTTTAATGGTAATGCTTCCTCTTGGGATGATTCATTCTGTTTATTACATTTCTCAATATAATCTAATTGAAAAGCTATCATATTCATATTTTCGGTGGACTGCCACTTATGATAAATTCAGTCTAAATTTACTTTTATCTCAAAGCCCAAATCGAACAGAATGTAGTTTTTCGCCAGAACATATACCAAAAACGGTTGCAGGATTTGGGACAGGAATACAATTTATATTTATTTACAATCATTAAAATATGGAGTGAATCAACACAGTTGATACTTTCCTAAAAAAGGAAATTTATGTCAAATAATAATATAGTTGAAATTCAAGAGTTAATTAAACAGTTTCCTGTTGGGGGTGGTTTTTTCACTGCCTTAAAAGATATTAATTTGAAAATTGAAATCGGGGAATTCACGGGTTTGGTTGGACCCTCCGGCTCCGGAAAAACAACCCTTTTAAATATTATTGGTGGTCTTGATTCTCCCACACAAGGCAATGTGAATGTACTTGGAATAGATTTGGGTTCTTCATCTCACAACAAAAGAGCTACTTTAAGAAAAACGAAAATGGGTTTCATTTTTCAGAGTTACAATTTGCTCCCTGTTTATTCTGTTTTTGAAAATGTTGAATTACCACTCATCTTAAATAAAGTGAATTCGAATGAACGCAAAAAATTAGTGGAACAAGCGGTGGAATGGGTTGGACTCACAAACAAATTGAAATCTCGGCCTAATATGCTAAGTGGTGGTGAGTGTCAGCGAACAGCTATTGCTCGCGCTATCGTTCATAAACCGGCTTTGATTCTGGCAGACGAACCTACAGCCAATTTGGACGCTGAAAATTCTCATCAAATAATGAAAATAATGGTTTGTTTAAATCAAGAGTTAAACACTTCGTTCGTCTTTGCAACCCACGATGAAAAAATAATGGCTTATCTCCGACGGATTATTCATCTGGAAGACGGACAGATTGTAAAAGATGAACAAATCAAAAATCCGGAAATGGGTGAAAAAAGATAACCACAAAATGAATAAAAATAAAAACACTTTCACCCTTCTTTGTAACTGGTTCGAACCTCCTAAAAGAGTTCATCCATCAACCCATTCATCCGTTCCACCAACGATTAAATAATGCTCTTTAATCTTGCCATGAAAAATCTCATCGGCGCTGGTATGCGGACCTGGTTGAATGTATTCGTAACGGCCGTCTCATTTTTTATGATCATTTTCATATCCGGGATGTATGACGGCATGCGCTCTCACGCCAAACAAGTTACGATTGATACGGAAGTGGCTGGCGGTGCTTATTGGCATCCGAAATATGATCCTTTGGACCCCTTTTCTTATGAAGATGCCCATGGAATTCCGCCGAAAGAGATTAGGGATTTAATCAAAAATGAAAAGGCATTTTCCATCTTGGTGAGCCAAGCGTCCATTTATCCCAACGGACGGATGATCCCCGTCATAATGAAGGGAATTGAATCAACGCAATCCATTATTAATCTGCCTACACAATCGCTCATGAAAGAAGCCGACGGTTTGATTCCTGTGCTCATGGGAAGCAGCATGGCAAATTACACAAAATTGAAAGTGGGCGATACCTTTGCCATTCGCTGGTTAGATGCAAATCGCACTTATGATGCAGACGAAGGCGTGATTGTTTATATCATGGAAACGGAAAATTTTAAAGTGGATATGGGCACCATTTGGATTCCGCTCGCCCGTGCGCAAACCATGTTGGATATGAAAAATGAAGCCACGTATATCACATTTGCCAAAAATATTTCCACCGTTCAAGAAAATGAAAATTGGATTTACCGAGATGTAAATTATTTAATGCGGGACATGGAAGCCATGATTGCAGCCGACGAACCCAATGCAAGAATAATGTATGCAATCCTTTTAGCATTGGCCGGCATGGGAATTTTCAATTCGCAAATATTGTCTATTTTTAGAAGACGGAAAGAGATTGGTACACTTATGGCTATAGGAATGACGCGATCTCGCGTGGTTGGTTTATTCACTTTAGAAGGAGGAATGAATGCATTATTTGCATTGATCATGACCTTGATTTTGGGCGGACCTGTTTTTATTTATTTTGCCACGTATGGGATTCCCTTGCCAATTGATTATACAGAGATGGGACTCATTATGGCGAAAAGACTTATCCCCGTTTACACCATGGGACTTTTCGTTTCTACCACATTATTTATTTCATTTGTCGTTTTAGTTTTGAGTTATTTGCCATCGCGGCGCATCGCAAAAATGAAGCCAACAGATGCACTTCGGGGCAAGGTGAATTGATGTTTCAGCGACAGGTGAATATAATATGTTCCTAATTTCTCCTTGGTTAATTAACCCCACTTTAATTCTCCCCTATTACAGGAGAAACATCGGCCTGCTCCCGAATCACCAATTGGCGAAGAAAGGCTGGCAGGCAAAAGGGTCAAAAAAATACGGAAATCAATCATGCTGAAATTCATTCTAAAAGGCATTCTTCGAGATCGTTCACGAAGTTTATTTCCCATCATTGTTGTGGCACTCATTGTGGCGCTTGTGATTTTTAACCGAGGATTTCTTGTAGGAACCATGAACGGAATGTTTCGGGATACGGCTGTGATTTCGTCAGGCCATGTAAAGATTATGACTCACTCTTACCAGGAAGAGAGTCAACTTATGCCCAACGATCTTGCACTTATGAATGTGGGTGAGATTACCGAGATATTGGGTTTGAAATATTCTGATTATTTTTGGTCACCGCGCATATCGTTTGCAGGATTGTTGGACCTCCCCGATGAACAGGGAGAAACGAAATCCCAGGGACCGGTTATGGCAATCGGTATTGATTTTTTATCATCTGAATCACGGCAATTTGAATTATGGGAATTAGAAAAACGGATTGATTCAGGACATATGATTAAAAACGCAAATGATGCTTTGGTGGGAGCGAAATTAGCAGAAAAGCTTGGACTTTCTCTCGGGGATCAGGTCACTTATATTGGCACAACTATGAATAATGCATTTACCACATTTAATTTTACAGTGGTGGGCACATTCAATCTTGGTATGGGCCCCCTAGATAAACAAATGATGTTGGTGGATATTGAAGGGGCGCGCATGGCCTTGGATATGAATGATGCAGCGTCAGAAATTCTCGGTTTTAAACATGATTTATATTATGACGATGATGCGGCTGTCGCAATACGAAATCAATTTAATGCTGTCCATTCCGACGCTTCAGACATTTTTCGCTCGAGCATGATTGCACTTCGAGACGCGAATCAAATGGGCGCCATGATCGATCTAGTGGATTGGTCGACTTTTATCATTCTGGGAATTTTTCTTTTGATTGCCATGATAGTTTTGTGGAATATGGGCATCATGAGCGGACTTCGACGATACGGTGAAATGGGAATTCGTCTTGCCATGGGCGAAACAAAAGGACAAGTGTATCGGTCGCTTATTTTGGAATCTGTCATTATCGGCACGATTGGCACCATCATTGGGACGCTTATTGGTTTACCCCTGACATATTACGTCCAGGAAGTGGGTATCGATTATTCTGCTGCGTTTGAAAACCTAAATTCATCGTCTTTGATTATGTCAAGCGTATTTTATACAAAAGTGACACCAGACCTATATTATATTGGTTTTATTCCCGGTGTATTGGCAACAGTTTTTGGCACCATGCTGGCAGGACGGGCGATTTACAAACGTGAAATGGCGCAGCTTTTTAAGGAACTTGAGACGTAAACAATAATTATGTAAATCGTAATTATTAAAGATGGAAGGAATTATCCAAAAAAGAAATATATATTCAACACCTACGGCGTTGTGCTATTTCTCTTATTTTTTCTATAAATATTTGACTCCTACGGAGTCCAGTTCTTTCATGAATCCCGTAGGGATTACATATTTATAGAAAAAATTGAAAAGGAAACCGAACCCCATCGGGGTTCTATATTGTATTGAAATTTGGAAAAGGAATAAAAAATGAGACACATTATTTTAATATTATTATTTTCATTTATCTTCGGGCAAAACGAAATGACCGTTGGAGAGATCATCCAAGCAATGGACGATAATCTGAATGCAAAGAGTCGAGTTTTGAGAAGCAAAATGGTGGTTCATGGAAGGCGAGCGAGCCGAACGATTGAATCCCGGAATTGGGTGGTGGGGACGGATCTAGCCTTTACGGAATATTTATCTCCCCCTAGAGAAGCGGGCACAAAAATGCTAAAACTCGGTAATAAACTTTGGACCTATTCTCCACAAACTGATCGCGTGATTCAAATCTCTGGACACATGCTTCGCCAATCCGTTATGGGATCAGATATGTCTTACAAAGACATGATGGAAGATGAATCACTCACAGATCTTTATTCTGCGACTTTAGAAGGATCCGTAAAAATAGATGGCCGAAACCATTGGATAATTGTCATGGACGCCAAGAAGAAAGGCTTATCCTATCCCAAACGGCGAGCGTGGATTGATAAAGAATATCTTCTTCCCGTGAAAGAAGAACTCTATGCCAAGAGCGGGAAATTGTTAAAAACATCCACTATGGATGGAATTAAAAAAATACAGGGACGCTGGTTCCCGTCACGCTTCATTTTTAAGGACGAACTGAAAAGAAATAGTAATGGAACGGAATGGATTATTGAAGAAATTGAATTTGATGTGGCAATCCCTGATTCAAGATTTTCAAAAGCTATGTTGAGGAAATAAATCAAACATAAAGGATAGGGAGATCACAAAGAGTAAAATCTTGGAACCCTTTGCGATCCTTGTGTTTAATATTTATTTCTCAAATAAAAGAACCGTTTCAATATGCGGCGTATGTGGAAACATATCTACCATGACTGCCGATTTGATTTCATACCCTTTCTCCGCCAACACTTTTGCATCTCTCGCTTGGGTTGTGGGATTACACGAAATATATACAATCTTTTTCGCCTTGAATTTGTGTAAATAGTTGGTCATATCGGGATGCATTCCTGCTCGTGGCGGATCCACAATAACCACATCCGGTTTTGGAATTTTCCTAGGCAATTGTCTCGTTTTAAAAAAGGTATCCAGATTGGCTTTTAAAAATTGGGCATTGGTGATTCCATTTCGTTCTGCATTTTTTTCTGCATCTTCCAAGGCGGATCGAATCACTTCAAATCCATACACTTCTTTCGCTTGTTTCGATAGATAAAGCCCAATGGTTCCCGTGCCACAATAAAGATCAAATACAATTTCTTCACCTGTTAATCCAGCGGCTTTTTTAGCTTCGTCGTAAAGGCGTTCACCCTGGATCGTATTGGTTTGGAAAAATGAGTTTGCAGAGATTTCAAAGGTTAAATCTCCCAATTTTTCTTGAATAAAGGGTTCCCCAAAAACCAATGTTTCAAATTCGCCAAAAGCCACATCCGCTTTTCGGGTGTTTACATTATTCACCATGGACGTAATCTCCGGAACTTGTTCCAACAGCGCATCGATAAGGGGAGATAATTTATTCAAATCATCATAAGCTGTAACAAGATTTACCATAATCTGATTTGTGTTCACGCCAAAACGAAGCATCAAAAATCGTAAAAATCCAATATGCGTTTTCGGATCGTAAGGTTTTAAATCGGGATGAGCCAAACAAACTTCTCTCGCCACTTTCATAATTTTATTGCCTATGGTTGGCTGAATATGACACTCTTTAATATCTAATATTTTATCATACCTTCCAGGAATATGAAGCCCCACCGCAAACGATTTATCCACGCCTTCCGGCTCTGTATCTAAGACCCAGCGATGGGGTGAAAATGTGAATTCCATTTTATTTCGATAATTAAATATTGGATCAGCACCGATGGTATCATCAAGTTTAAAATCTAAAAAGCCACCCAATCTGCGAAACGCATCTTCTACTTGGTTTGACTTCTCTTTCAATTGTTCTTCATAAGATAAATTTTGAAATTTGCAACCGCCACAGGTTCCAAAATGTATGCATGGCGCTTCCACAGCATGGGGTGATTCTGTTAAAATTTGCTGTACTCTTGCCTCGGCGTATCCCTTTTTCTTTTTATAAATACGGGCAATTACTTTTTGTCCTGGAATTCCACCTTTTACAAAAATGACAAAATCATCTTTGCGGGCTAATCCCATACCACCATAAGCTAAAGATTCTATTTGGAGTTCTAACTCAACCCCACGTTTTATTTTATTTGGTTCATTCATTTTCTTGTCCAATTTTTTAAGCGCAGACCAATATCATAGGCTTTTTCATTTTCGCCAATTCCATACATATATTCAAGATCAATATTTTTTGCATGACCATTTTTCCGATTCAGACCATACCCAATGTGATTATATCCTGTTCGATTCTTTTCAATTTGTAAGGGCGGAATTTATTGAATGGATCTTTGTTTATTTGCTGAATATTTAATTGATCTAATCGATCAGGAAATTGGCCATTCTCCTTTTTAAATATCCGACATTTCAATCCTATTAATGCAATATCCCAAATAGATTGGTTTGTATAAAAACTTGTAATGTAATTTTGATAAATTTCTGACGATATTCTTGTAAGGATCAAGGAGACTCCTTTAGAACTCTGCTTTGCTAATCTTGTTATATATTTTTCATTCAACACAGACGCTAACGAGTCCACTTCTGCATCCGATAAGCCATATTTCTTTTTTATTATTTCATGAATATCTTTTTCTTGGTCAGTTTTATACATTTTTGTATGAGGAATCGTAATTTTTTCATGAATCAACATTTCATTCTCAGTTAGATGATTTAAATAACTAAGAAAGCCTTTTTGATTTTCTCTAGTATTCATTGAAAGTTTGAATACTTTTTTTAATGTTTCTTTAGAAAAAGATGGATTTAATTGTATTTCAAATAACAATCTTGACAATTGTTTTATGATAGTCACATTTATAAAAATAGATATAATATCAGAATCACTCATTAAATCTATTTGCAAAATAAGTTGGTTAAATTGTTCAACAGATTTAAGCAATAATGGCTCATCTTTTTTCTGCAGAGAAAAAATTCCACGTATAAATAATAAATCCCCAATTTTATTTAGGTTCATGGGAATGTTGGGTAACCAAATTTCGTCATCTTCCCTTTCGGGAAATTCCATAATCCGTGCATGTGTACCAGAATCAATAAGGGCAAAGTTTAGTTTTTCTGATTCTATAAATTGTATTAAATCTGGATGATCTGAATCATAAACACCCTTTTCAAGCGAATCAACTATCCAATAAGTATTAACCGAATCAAGATTATCCAAAACTTGACTATAATAATCAGCGGCATTGTCTGTTTGAGATTGAGCCAAACAGACAAAACTCATCAAAATTAATAGAGCCTTTTTCATGGCTGGATTAATTCAAGTATTCTACGATAACCGGAGAATATTCAACCTTTGAATCATGGATAGAATAGGCTTGTTGAATTATATCAATAGCACGATTCCCATCATTTTCATTTTTCGCATGTACAAATGCCAAAGTTTGTCCCGTTTCAACTTTTTCACCCAGTCCTAAAACGTGAGTGAGCCCTACACTATGATCAATAGCGTCGCTGACTTTTTTACGTCCACCTCCCAGTTCTACCACGGCGAGCCCCACAGACCGAGTATCGATTTGAGAAATAAAACCAGATCGAATTGCGGGAATCGGTTTTACCACAGATGCTGATTCAAAATGTGAATCGGTATTATCTAAAATATTTTTGGGTCCGCCTAATTCAGAAACCATTTTTTCAAATGTTTCTGCGGCACTTCCAGTATCTATAGCTTTGATTACTTTTTTCAATCCTTCATCTTTCGAATCACACAATCCCGCCACAATTAACATTTCGCTGGCTAAAGAAATAACTACTTTGTGCAATCGAGATTCTTGCCGCACGCCCGTTACGTAGTCAATCACTTCTTTTATTTCTAATGCATTCCCTATGGAATTGCCAAGGGGTTGATTCATATCTGTAATGATTGCAGATGTTTTCATGCCGAATTTCTTTGCCACTTGAATAATGCTGTTTCCCACATTTTTTGCGAATTCTAAATTTTCTGCAAAGGCACCATTCCCCATTTTAATATCCATGACCAATCCATCTAAGCCCGCAGCAACTTTTTTCGAAAGAATGGAAGCTGTAATGAGCGGGATTGATTCCACAGTAGCGGTCACATCTCTAACCCCATAAATCACTTTATCTGCAGGCGCTAAATTAGAAGTTTGGCCAATAATGGCGCACCCAACATTTTTTACAACTTTATGGAAAAGTGAATTCTCTGGTGATGTATTATATCCAGAAATGGATTCTAATTTGTCAAGGGTGCCACCGGTATGTCCCAGTCCACGACCAGAGATCATGGGATTATAAATACCACAAGATGCCACAATGGGCGCCAACATGAGACTCACCTTATCGCCCACACCACCGGTGGAATGCTTATCGATCACAGGACCATCTAAATCTTTCCAGTTTAATTTGTCTCCCGACTTAACCATTTGATCTGTGAAAGAATGTGTTTCTTCAATCGACATACCTTTAAATAAAACCGCCATACAAAACGCAGCAATATGACTTTCGGAAACGGCACCATTGGAGATTCCTTCAATGTAATATTGAATTTCCTTATCCGTTAAAGACAGTCCGTCTCTCTTTTTTCGTATGATTTCTTGGGGGAGCATTGTTAATCTGTAATTATTTAAAAAGTAAAACGTAATTAATTGGTTTTACATGATTTCGATTTAAATAATTATAGGGTTTCATAATTTGAAAGGAATTCGCCCAAAAGGGCTTGGAGATCATTTGCGGCCATGGCTGCATTATTCATTGTTTGGTCATGGCTCAATTCTTCATTACTCATGCCCGCGGCCATATTGGTGATAATTGAAATTGCCGCAACTTTTAATCCATAAAATCGAGCAAGAATCACTTCTGGAACTGTAGACATTCCAACTGCATCTGCACCTAATAATTTTGCGGCTCGAATTTCCGCGGGCGTTTCAAAACTGGGTCCGCTAAACCAAATATACACGCCTTCATGCAAAGTAATATTTTGTGTACTAGCGGCCGTTCTAAGTTTTTCACACAAAGATGGATGATAAGCATCAACCATATCAACAAAACGAGATATTTCCGATTCACCAAATAATGGGTTCACGCCCGTAAAATTTATATGATCGGTCAACATCATGATACTTCCAGGCTGTGCTTCCGGTTTCAAACTTCCCGCAGCATTGGTCAATAAAAGTGTTTCACACCCTAATTTTTTTAATGTTTCAACAGGTGTCCTCATCACATCTGGTTTGCCCGATTCATAATAATGAGCTCGCCCCTGTAACACAATTATTTCGGTGCCATTTAACTCTCCCAAGATAAGTTGCCCAGCATGACCTTTAACACCGGCATCGGGGAATCCGGGAAGGTCTTCGTAAGATAATATTATTTTATTATGAACATTATCTACAAAAGATCCTAATCCCGATCCTAAAATAATTCCAACTTTTGGCTGGCGACCTTCTGATTTAGATTGAATGAATTCAACCGCTTTTTTACTTCGATAAAAGTGTGTGGAAAGATTATTCATTCTTTTATTTCCAAAATAATTATGTAATTATGGAACAAGTAAATTCTCCCAATCCGGATTGTTTTCCATAGTTACGTTTTAAATAATTAGAAATTTTAAATAAAACCAAATTAACATTATTCAAAATATTTCCATCAAAGTAACAATTTATCTTCATTTCAAAATCGGCCATCAATCAAACTCCAATCGGATGCCAAGTCGTTTTTGTTTCTTGGCATTTTAATATATGGTAGGGACTTTGGTGCTGGTCCTTGGCCCAATCCTGCACCGGAAACTGAATGACATGCTTCACATTTAATGCGGCATTCATTTCAACCAATTTTTTATCATCTTCATTATCACCGCAATAAATAATTGCATTCACATCCATATGAGATGAAAAATGGTCTATCAATTCTGATCGGTAACCGGTTAAAATATTTATAACGCCACCGGGAACATCGGATGTATAAAGCACTTCTCCAAATGAGATTGAACAAAGAGGAAAGGATTCTGAAGCCATAATTACAATTGAATTTCCACCTGCAATAACCGGCGCAATGATAGAAACTAATCCCAAAAGCGAAGAATCATCTGGGGCTATAGCTGCAACGACACCTGTGGCTTCCGTGCTAGTAAAATTAAAATAAGGCAGTGAAACAGGATTCACTCGACTAAATATCTGCTGAAATTTATCAGCCCAGCCGGCATAATAAATAAGACGATCAATAGATTGATTTATCTCTTTTTCAGCCTGTTTTTTACTCAAGCCTTGTAGCGTTAATTCCGCCATAAATTGATCTCTTCGACCTTCCAGCATTTCACCAACGCGATATAAAATTTGAGCACGATTATACGCCGTACGAGAAGACCATCCACTAACAGCACCGCGCGCAGATACCATGGCATTTCTAAAATCTTTACGAGATCCACGGCAAATATTTACAACTGTACTATTCTTTTTATCCGCCCATTTTATATATCGTCCGGATTCAGTTCGCGGGAATTTTCCGCCAATATAAAGTTTGTATGTTTTTTGAATATTTATTCTTTCACTCATTTCATTTCCCAAATAATTATTTTTTCTTTGTGTCTCTCTGCATTTAAAGATTTAAACCAAATTCACGTAACCCGAGAGTCCTTCAATCCCACCTTCACTGCCTACACCACTTTCTTTATATCCACCAAAAGGAGATGCGGGATCAAACTTGTTAAAGGTATTTGCCCAAATAACGCCAGCACGAATATCTTGACTTACTTTATAAATTTTGGAACCTTTATCTGTCCAAACGCCACCGGATAATCCATAGGGTGAATTATTGGCTTTGGCGATGACTTCATCAACAGTACGGAAAGTTTGAATCGCCAATACGGGACCAAATATTTCTTCTTGAACAATACGGTTGGATTGGCTTACATCGGTAAATATCGTTGGTGCAAACCAATATCCTTTTTTAGGGAGAGAACACGATGTTTGATAAAGGGTGCCTCCTTCATTTTTCCCGAGCTTAACATATTCTTTTATTTTGTCCAACTGCATTTTGGAATTGATGGCGCCAATATCCGTGTTTTTATCCAATGGATCACCCACAATTAATGTATCCATCCGTTTTTGAAGTTTGGCAATCACTTCTTCGGCAACGCCCTCTTGCACATACAAACGAGAGCCGGCACAACATACATGCCCTTGATTAAAAAAGATTGCATTAATAATCCCCTCTACAGCTTGATCGATGGCTGCATCTTCAAAAATAATATTGGCAGCTTTCCCGCCTAGTTCTAATGTGTATTTTTTCCCTGACCCGGCTACAGATTCCATGATGTATTTTCCAACATCTGTACTGCCGGTGAATGCAATTTTATTTATATCGCCATGGTTCACCAAATGTCGTCCAGTCTCCCCAGCGCCATTTATAATATTGACTACGCCCGGTGGTAAATCTGCTTCCTGAATAATTTCTGCCAATTTCATAGCCGTAAGCGGCGTGGTTTCCGCAGGTTTTAAAACAACAGTATTTCCCGTGGCCAAGGCCGGTGCCAATTTCCAAGCAGCCATGAGAAGTGGGAAATTCCATGGAATAATTTGGCCTACAACGCCTAATGGTTTTGCAGTCCTTCCAGGAAAAGCATACTCTAATTTGTCCGCCCATCCAGCATGATAAAAGAAATGTGCTGCGGCTAATGGTACATCTACATCTCGGGATTCACGAATGGGTTTTCCCCCATCTAATGTTTCAATAACTGAAAATTCTCGTGCACGCTCCTGAAGTAATCGGGCAATTCGAAAAATATATTTCCCCCGTTCCTTCGCAGGCATTTTTGACCAAGTTTTGTCATAGGCTTTTCTTGCCGAAGCCACTGCTTTTTCAACATCCGCTTTGCCAGCTTGAGCTACTTCTGCTATTTTTTTCTCATTTGATGGATTGATAGTGTCAAAATATTTCCCATCAGAGCTCGGGACAAATTCACCATTAATAAATAAATCATATTTATCTTTTAATTGAATATGATCGGTGCTTTCTGGTGCAGGACTATACTCCCAAGTTTTTACTTTTTTCATAATTGTTTCTAACCTCTTTAAATCTTCAGCTTCGTACTTAAGTACTTCCGAAATTATTAAAACTAATCAATTGAAAAATAATCTTTCGATTGATATTGACCTGTGGTTTGTTTCATAATCTGCATCAAAATATCATTGGCGAGAGAACTTGCCCCAAACCTAAATAAGTCTGGAGATAGCCATTCACTGCCTAAAGTCTCTTTAATCATTACCAAATATTGAATGGCTTGTTTTGCGGTTCCGATGCCTCCCGCAGGTTTCATCCCAATTTTCTTTCCAGTCTTTGTTTGAAAATCTCTTACAGCTTCTAGCATGGTCAAAACCACAGGTGGTGTGGCTGCTGGAGAAATTTTTCCTGTTGATGTTTTAATAAAGTCAGCACCCGCTTCCATGGCAATATCACTGGCAAGTCGGACATTATCTAATGTGACCAATTCACCCGTTTCTAAAATCACTTTCAAATGTGCTTTCCCACAGGCTTCCTTCACTTGAGAAATTTCATCCGAAACATATCCATAATTTCCACTGAGAAATTTCCCACGGGAAATGACCATATCCACTTCATCAGCGCCAGCATCAACTACAGATTTTACTTCCTCCAGTTTTGCTTTAATATCAGCCATTCCACTGGGGAAAGCTGTTGCGACGGATGCCACATTGATGCCAGTTCCATCCAATGACTTTTTGGCAATTGGAACCATATTGGGATAAACACAAATTGCTGCAACATTGGGTAAACCCGGATATTTATCATGAAGGTGAGATGCTTTATAGCATAATTGTTTCACTTTCCCCTCAGAATCTTTTCCTTCCAAAGTGGTAAGATCAATCATGCTTAATGCGAGATGCAATGCTTGCATTTTTGATTCTTTTTTAATACTTCGAGAAAAAAGTCGTGCAACTCTCTCTTGAGCATTCACTTGATCAATGAGATGGGTGTATTGTTGAATTTCTAAAGCCATTACAATTTTTGGGCAAGGCTTAATTTATATACAATATTTCAATATTGAATGAATCTTCTTACAAACATGATTTAATTTGTCGAACGAGGTTTTCAGCGTCAAATTTGTTTGGCGCTTCGGCATAAATCCGCATTATAGGCTCGGTATTGGATTTCCGAAGATGTACCCAACGATCATCCCAAGTAAACTTTACACCATCTATTGTATTTTTTTCAGCATCAGCAAAAAGTGACTCCACTTTTTTAAGTAATTCATCTGGATTAATTCCTTCCAAATTTACTTTATCTTTCACAATCTCAAATTGGGGAAATGATTTGTGAATCACACTTAAGGGTTCATCCGTTTGAGACATACGATTTAAAACCATGGTCGCTGCAACAAGCGAATCCCGACCCAAATGGCATTCCCGAAGAATGACGCCGCCATTCCCTTCACCACCCAAATCAGAACCAATCTCATTCATTTTATTAACCACATTTATCTCTCCCACTGCGGACCGAGTTACTGAACTATTTTTGGATTCAGCCAGTTTTTCTAATGCCATTGATGTGGACAGATTTACCACAAATTTCTCCATCTTTCCAGTATCATTCAAATATCCATCTGCTACCAAAACTAATGTGTATTCTTCTCCTAAGGGCTCCCCCTTTTCATTTACAATCGCCAAGCGGTCGGCATCCGGATCCACGGCAAAGCCAGCATCAGCATTGTTGCTGGTAACAGCATGAGATAAATCTTTTAAATTTTCAGGAAGCGGTTCTGTACCACGAGTGAAATTCCCATCGGGTTCACAATTCAGTTCTATCACTTCACAGCCCAATGATTCTAAAATAGCTGGAAGCGCATGGGCACCACCCCCATTTACAGCATCAATAACAACTTTAAAATGACGACGTTGAATTCGGTTGAGATCAATGCATTTTAAACTAACACAGGCGATGACATGTTTTTGGATTGCATTCTGTTCGGGCCAAATGATTCCCGGTTCATCAGCGTCTTTTAAATCAAGGTTAGCATCTACCATATCAAAAAGTTTTTCACACTCATTCGGATGAAAAAAAGTGCTATCTTCCCGAACAAACTTGAGACCATTCCATTCAATGGGGTTATGGCTGGCCGTAACAATAAAACCACCCACAGCTTCTGTATTATGAACCATAAATTGTACCGTAGGCGTTGGAACAATTCCACATAAGATTACCGTTCTGCCCAGACGTGTAAGTTCACTCATCATAGCATGAAGCATATCTTCTCCGGACGGGCGACTATCCTGGCCTGCCATAATAACACCATTTGGTAAAAACTGATGCAACGCTTTTGCGTAAGCAATAGATGATTCGGGAGTGAGATGTGTTTCGGTTAAACCGCGAACACCTGATATACTTCTGATTAACATAATTTGGATTAGGATTAAAAAATAAGTACTAGAAACTCGGAATAGGTTTGAAATGTTCCAAAAAGAAAAGCCCCGGCAAAACAACCGAGGCTTTATTTAATTTCCCGATTGGGAGTCTATTTACGACGTCTTCGACGACGTTGACGACTGGCCCGCGGATCGTTCCGCAAAGCCTCTATCCGAGCATTCCTTTTGATACGACGAGTTGTCTTTTTACGAGCTTCCCGTTTCGCATCGCTAGGCTTTTCATAAAAGGATCTCGTACGAACTTCCCGCAGAATGCCAGCGCGTTCCCACATCTTTTTAAATCGACGTAGGGCACGTTCAAATGATTCCTTTTCTTTGACTTGGACTTCAACCACTTAAATCACCTCCAGAGTGTAGTTTGTGGTTTTTCAATTAATTTATTTTTGCTTTAAAAAAGCCGGCGATTTTACCGGTTTGTGCTCACACTTCCAAGACTTAAACCATTGAAGCAAATTCTTCAGTGGTAAGCGTTTCCGGTCGTCGGGTAAAATCAATCCTTTCTTTAACTTCATTTGAGAAATCCCAGCTCTTAAGAGTATTCCTTAACATTTTCCTTCTTTGAGAAAAAGCATCGGCAACAAGTTTATTGAATCGAACATATTTTTCATCAGGAATAATGGGTGTTTCTTTTTTTGTGAACCGAATGATAGCAGAATCCACTTTGGGTTTGGGGATGAAAACATCTGGCGGAATTGTGAAACAATATTCCATATTTAAGTAGGCACTAACAACAACTGTGAATCTGCCATAGGCTTTAGTTCCAACTTTTGCAGATAATCGTTCTGCCACCTCTCTTTGCATCATAATGAATGCGTCATCCCAAAAATCCAATTGCTCAATGAGCCAGAAAATAATGGGCGATGTAATATTATAAGGAATATTCCCAATCACACGAACCGGGTTTTTGATTGGCAGATATTCAATTTCCTGAAGCAATATATCGCCATGGATAACTTTCAATCCTTTCAATGATGTTTGATTTTGCAAATACTCAATGAGCATGGGATCGATCTCGATAGCAACCATTTCTTTTACAAAGGGAAAAATCCGTTCGGTTAGGGCGCCTTCTCCGGGACCAATCTCAATGATAGAATCTGATTTTTGTGGATCAACGGTGCGAACAATTTTGTCCAGAAGATTTCCGTCAGCGAGGAAGTTTTGTCCCCACTTTTTTCGGAACGGGTGGTCAGTCTTTTTCATTTTTATGATTACAATATTTCAGGCACTGTATTCTTATATGATTCTAGATTATTTATAACTTTTTCAATGGATGTTGTGGACTGTTCAAATCGTTCATTCAGACGAAAAACTCCATTCCTGAATAATCTTAAATACGAAATAAAATCATCTTCCTTTCCTTTTAACAATTCCACAATTTCTTCAGATCTTTTGTCCAAGTCTAATAAATTATTCGGCGCAAGAAAATTCAGTTTACAATAAGTGGCATATTCACCTGACTTTTGGAACAATACTTTTACCCGAAGAAGTTTTGCCCTATATATATCATCAATTTGATTAATTATACTTGAAGGTAACATTTTCCATAAATCCGAATTTGAGAGTCCGGTATATGCAGGAGAGTTTATTTCATGAAACCATGAATCATCTCCTATTAATTTCAACATGTATTTAATCTCTGTTGAATCAATTCGACTTTCATTGTGCCAAGTGTGTATAATCTTATCTGACTTTTGAATCATCTTCATTCCGGCATCAAGGTCAGAAATAAGCTCGTTTCTTTTTAGATCTAAATCGTTAATAATTGCCTCAAATAATTGAATTTCTAACTGCTTTTCTTTGCGACTTTCATTCCAATTATTGATTTGAAGTGCGATTAATATTCCGATAACCAAGAGTCCAATTTCTACTAGTCCATAAATCATATAATTATTCACTTCCATAATTCTACCTTTCGCTTTTTCCGATTATCTTTTTTATAAAAGAAAAATGAACCCTGCGTTTTCCTTTTATAAGAGGAAATTGAATACGGTATCAAAAATAACTGGTTCATTTTTCTCTCCTTTTTTTATCTTCACCCTTCCCCGCCTGCCCGACGGGCAGGGACAGGCTCAGGGCTTGAATTAGGAAGCCTAAAAAGTTCTGTTGCATTTTCTGTGGTTTTTTCTGCGACCAGCTCTAAAGAGATATTATGAATTTCTGCTAATTTTTCTGCAACGAATCGTGTTCGCCCCGGTTCGTTGGGTTTTCCACGGTGGGGAACCGGACTCAGATATGGAGAATCGGTTTCTACTAAAATTCTGTCCAATGGCAATTCCTTTGCTACCTCCGGTAAGTGACTATTCTTAAAAGTAAGGTTCCCTGAAAATGAAATGTAATATCCCAATTCCATAAATGATTTTGCCGTTTCTATATTACTGGAGAAACAATGAGCCACGCCCCGAACTTCCGGAAATTCTTTTAATATTTCAATCACATCTTCATCCGCATCTCGGTTATGAAAAATGACAGGTTTATTCAATTCCTGCGCGATTCCCATTTGGGTTCGGAATACGTCTTTTTGAATTTCGGGATCGGAAATATTCCTGAAATAATCCAATCCCATTTCGCCCACAGCCACCATGCAATCCGCAGTCATTAAATCATAAATTTGATCCGCGAAATCTTCCGGGGCATCTTTTGCATCATGGGGATGAACTCCTGCAGATGCAAAAATATTATCGTGCGATTCTCCCAGCAAAAGACATTCCCTGGAATCTTCCAGATTGGTGGCCACACAAATGAATCGGTTCACACCCAATTCATCTGCGCGTTTTAATACGGCCGAAAGGTTATTTTTTAAATCATCATAAAACAGATGACAATGAGTATCGGTTAGCATTTATTTAATTATTCTCGTAAAATGATAGGCGAACCTAAGCAGAATAATTCGCCACAAAAGGCACAAAAACCGCTAAAGACTTTTGAAAAGACTTTCCCATTGAATATCTTAATTATTTATTAAAATAAGTTTTTAACAAAATCAAAACCATGAATTTTCAAAAAATGACGATTCTTTTATTTCTCTTTTCTATGGGATTCTCCCAATTCTTACAAGATGGCGATACGCTGGTGGTCCATCCCATCACTTGGGAAATGCCAAGCCCGGAAGGCTGGGGCGCCCAATATAAACAAACAATCCGCTTTCCTGATGGGAATGAATCGTGGGCGAAAATCATCATGGTGCAAACATTGAAATGTGATTCTGCCACAAATGGCGATAAATATCCCTGTGGTGAATGGGACTATATTTGGAACACGTTTGTGGATGTTCCTCGAGGTGATTCAACGGAAACATTTTCCATTGGGAGCTTTGTTACACCTTACGGCAAACGACTATTGATGGGTGGAGAAACAGGTTGGGAATGGAAGTACTATATGACGGATTATGCGCCAATCTTGAAAGGAGAACGATTTGTAACTGTTGGAAATAATCAGGAATTGTTGGATTTAAAATTTCTTTTTATTAAAGGAACGCCATCCCGAAATATCCTGAAAGTTGAAAATATTTATCCCTATGGACATTACAAATATGGCGCATTATCCGACGATGAAATTTTAAAAGAAACAAAACTTCAGCTATTACCGGAAGCCAATGGCTTCAAAATAAAAGCGGTTATTACCGGACATGGTCATGCGGGACCAAGAAATTGCTGCGAATGGGACAGTAAGACGCATACTTATTATATGAATGGCTATGAACTCTTTCGCTGGAATGTGTGGAAAGATTGCGGGAATAATCCTATTTATCCCCAAGGCGGAACCTGGTCTTTTGACCGCGCCGGTTGGTGCCCCGGAACCAAAGTAGATGAAGCTGAATTTGAGCTCACACCTTTTGTGAAAGCTGGAGATTCCATTGCCATTGATTATGGAATTGAACCCTATTCTGACAATGGTGAAAAAGAGGGTGAATTCAGGATGGCGCACCAATTATTTTCTTACGGTTCATCCAATTTCAAGAATGATGCGGAGATTGTTGATATTATCGCGCCTAGTTCTCAAGGACAGTATAGCCGGGTCAACCCCAGTTTGGGGAGTCCAAGAATTCTCATAAAAAACACAGGCGAATATGATCTCCATTCATTGGAAATCCTTTATGGATTAAAATCACGGAAAAAATCCATTTATAAATGGCGTGGAAATTTATCATTCATGGAAAGTGAAGAAGTTTATCTCCCCATTCCCAACTGGCATGGATTGTCAAAAAAACCGGTTTTTGAAGTAGCTCTAAAAAATCCCAATGGGATTAAAGATGAAAATCCATTTAATGATAAACTTACTTCTAATATTCCACTTCCAAAAATTCTGCCAAGGGAATTCACACTGCAAATAAAAACAAATACGGTTGATCGAGCACGAGAAAATTCATTTACCCTTTTCGAATTAGATGGAAGCGTTCTTTATTCTGAATGTGATTTTTCAGACTCTACAGAATATAATTTTCCAATAAAACTCAAGAATGGGGATTACCAGTTTTTATTCAAAGACGATATGGAAGATGGCATTTCACGGCATTGGTGGTACAGGAATAGCGCACCGGAAAAAATAGGAATTAACGGCGAAGTCCGATTTCTTTCTTTAGATGGCGATACGCTGCATCAATTCAATCCTGACTTTGGACAGGAATTATTGCTTAATTTTCGTGTGGGTCGATTGCCCTAAATAATTGAAGTTTTTATTTTAATGAGTACTAAAAGTAGCATTTAATTTGAGTCAAATAATAAATCCAAAATGAGTTTTTACATTTCATCGCTCATGGTTGCCATTCCCTTCTTTATGATATTGATTGGGATTGAAATTTTTGCAGCCAAACGAATGGGAATCAAAGTAAACAATTCTACAGACATGATTTCCAGTTTGAGTTCCGGTGTCACCAATACAACAAAAGATGGACTCAAATTCGGCATTATTCTCATAAGTTACTCTTGGCTGGTTAATCATTTTACTCTCTATAAACTGGAACCAGTTTGGGTCGCGGTGGCCGTGGCATTTATTGTTCAAGATTTTACAGGCTATTGGCTCCACCGCTTGAATCACCGTGTGAATGTTTTCTGGAATCGCCACATTATTCATCATAGCAGTGAAGAGTTCAATCTCTCCTGTGCCCTGCGCCAATCCATTTCAGAAACAATCCATTTTGGAGCGATTCTCATGATTCCGGCAGCCGTTCTCGGAGTCCCCGCAGCTATCTTTGCCGTTCTCGGTCCTATCCATTTATTTATGCAATTTTGGTATCATACTCGTTTGATTGATAAAATGGGGTGGCTGGAAAAGATCATTGTAACGCCCTCCCACCATCGCGTTCATCATGGCATAAATCCGGAATATTTGGATAAGAATTACAGC
>JAPYRR010000057.1 GCA_029936885.1 Fidelibacterota bacterium
AGAAAACTCGGGGCTTTTTTTCTATCTATAATTGTTAAATGGTTTTTTATTTCAACAAGACCATTTTTCGAATCTCTCGAAAATCTCTTGACTCGAATTTATAAAAATACATACCGGCACTTACTGAAAGTCCCAACTCATTTTGTCCATGCCAAGTTACAGATTGTCGCCCTGCTGTTTTAATTCCGGAAAATAATGTTTTTACTTTTCTGCCCATAAGATCATAAACAGTAATTGACACAAAGCCATCATTTGGAATCGAAAATTCTATGGTTGTTGATGGATTAAATGGATTGGGATAATTAGGAAACAAAGTGAAATCATTTGCAATATTTACTTCATCTTCAACCGATACGTTAATACCATGGTGGACTAACCACGACTCAAGAATATCACCAAAAACTTCTCCGTGGGATGGTGTATTAAAAGTATATCGGACCATATCATTAATACTGTGTTGTTCAATCCAATTATTCGCTCCATCATTTTCTAACCAATACATATATTGGGTCGTTTATTGTTCGGCTACAACAATATCCATAAATCCATCTCCATTCATGTCACCAGCTGCAATGGAATGGATAGTTGGAAACTCGCAATCATCCCTTAACCATGAAGACATATAATTCAAGGTACAACTGGGTCCAATGGTATCAATAACAATTGTATCTCCCGCAAATGTTTCTAAATAATGTACATCACCCAACAAATGTGGAAAACCAACGAGATGACCTAATTCACGAACTATAACAACGGGCATCCCTTCATTATAAACAATTAAAAGTCCACCTTCGCCATCATTCAGGTCTTGATATAAATAAGTTGTCCCCCCTAATCCTACCATCGTATTGGTAACAATAATATTTAAATAACCGGGTGTATTGATAGACGTATCTGCCGCATATTCATTCAACATTGCATGACCATCAGGGGAATTATAATTGTCCGCATCATAAATACGCTGATAAGAATCCAGTTCAAAGATTTCTTCGGGAGCGCCCGGAAGAAATGATAATTGGTGATTTATTTCCGCAACGGCATGCGCTGATTTACATTCGCTGAAATAGCCGTATTCTCCATCACCATAAAGTAAATCATCGGGACATGAATCTATATAACGTAGAGATAAATCATATCTGCTATAATAGGTAAACCCGATTTCAACACCTGTACTCAAGTCTTCTGACTATGATATTTCAAATACCCGAACCGGGATTTTATCCTCCCGTGAAGTTGATTTAAAGACAGTTCGTTCAGTTCTTGTATCCGGGAATACCTCATCTCGGATATCCATTATTTGTGATAATGTGAATTGGAACAGACATAAGAGAGTGAGAATCGATATTTTTAAAAAGCTCATTGTTTTTCCTTAAGTAAAATTAGACTAAAAATTAATTTCTAATTTTTTAATGACCAAGTTGGAATATTACATAATGATTGGGAAAGTGAGCTACATCACAGAATTTTGTATATGCTTAAATAGTAGATAATTTTGGAAAGTTCTTATTTCTGTACGACAAGGACTGGACAATCAATTAAATTTATTATTCCTTCATCAACAGAATCCATAAAGCTGGCTTTAAAGGTATTCATTTTTCGATGACCTAAAACTAGCAAATCCGAATCACCTACTACTGATGCAATAGCAACAGGGACTTTTTCTGCTACAATAATCTCAATTTGAATTTTGTCAGCAATCGATTCATAACCATAATCTCGAAACGATTGTCGAATATCTTCTTCTTCGAACTTTTTAGGTGAATCCATCATCATTGACATTTTGCCTGCATGAAAATCACTTACGTGGATAGCGGTTAATTCTGCATTATAATTTTCTGCTAAGGATATAGCATGCTCCACAACCCTTTTTTCTTCACCATCCATTACAAGTGCAACGATAATTTTTTTCATTGTAACATTCCTTCTTTTTTAAATTTAATTTAAGAATTCCATATCAAGGATGCAGCACCCAATACGCCCGTTTGATCCATGGATAATCCCGATTCTAGTATTTTAATCTTACCCTTTAAGTTATCCATTAAAAAGGAATCTAGCATGAGTCTTGTTGGGTCTAAAAGGCGATCACCCGCCTGGCTATATCCGCCATAAAAGATAAATGCTTCAGGATTCAATATCGACGCTACTTGTGCAAGAGCAAACGCTAGTTTTTCTGCTGTAAACTCATATAATCTCTTTGCCATCTCGCTTCCATTATCAATGGCATTGTCAATCATTTTTCCGTCCAATTCATCCGAATTAAGACCTGATAAAAATGAATCATTCGGATACTGTTTCTTAAAGTCAATTACAGTTTCTTTAATGCCTTTTGCAGATACGTACATTTCCAGACATCCTTTCAGTCCGCAAGAACACAATCTACCGTTTTGGTCAATGGATAAATGTCCCAACTCCCCTGCCATACTATTTTCACCATATAAAATTTTTCCACCTGAAAAAATGCCACTTCCCAATCCTGTACCCAAGGTAATCAACACGAAGTCATTCATGTCTTTGGCAACACCATAATGCTTTTCCCCTAACGCTGCCGCATTGGCATCATTGGTAAGCTTCACATTAGATAGGAATTTTTCAGAAATGATCGAAACAATATTCACATCTCCCCAACTCAAGTTAGGCGGATTTTGAATGATACCCGTGAAATGGTTTGCATTTGGAGCACCAACGCCTACACCTAATAATTCTAAATTTGGTGTTTCATTTAATAAGGAATCTACTTTTTCACGAATACGATTTATCAGAGTGTTTGGAGGCTCATTTCCCCGGGTAGATATTTTATTTTGAGAAATAATATTTCCGGATTTATCCACTAATCCAAATACTGTATTTGTTCCACCAATATCAATTCCCAAAACAATATCTTTCACAAATTATCCTTTATAAATAATACTTGGATCATTCTAATTCAGCTCCTTGGCGAACTTTTAAATTAATAACTGGAGCTACATTTGGTTCAGGTTCAATCAATACTGATTTTAGAATTGTGTTTCTAGCCCCATAATTATCCGTCACGGTTAATTCAAAAACATATTCTCCTGCTTCTCCCAGAAAACTAACTTTAGCGGATTTGTTATTGGGTTTTAACCGAACTTGTTTCCCACTTATTTGTATCCAATTGAAATAAATTTCATCACCTAAATCAGGGTCATAAGATCCTGTGGCATCCAGAATCATAGGATATGTATCAGTTATCGGTGAATTATCATGCTCAACCATAACCCTTATTTTCGAACGCTCAAGTTTAGCCATAGTCTCTAATTGAGTTCTTTGGACCAATGTTAAGGGCGACTGTTCAACGCTCATAAGCTTTTGGCTTGATAAACTTTTTTGGACATCTCCTCGAGCTCGTTTTTCATATTCTTTCCAACCGACTAGAATTCCCCCAATTATAAAAATCAATATAAAGCCAGTTAATTTATTCAATGGGACCTACCTAAGATCAAGAATTGTCCGTTTCAAATCCATACCTTTGAAGGAAGGATTTTGACGGATCGAATTTGGAATAACCCTTGCTAGGTCAGGTACCATCCGATAAACATATTCAGTTAATTCACCCAATTCTATCACATTATCACCGTCATCAGCATCACCGGATAAACCTTTTAATAATGAGAATGTAAATATACTATGTTTCATATCTGGATAAATTTGAGATGATTCCCCATTCGAGGCCGCACTAAGAATACAAATTTTTTCAGGTAGATTAGGAAAATCCCAATTTGTACCAGCAGATTTTTTTGGATTCACATAAGTGATATCTAAAAACAAGGTTACCGAACGAATATTATCCAGGACGGATAAAATAGATAAATTTCTTACGAGTTGATCCAATGGATATTTAGTAACATGTCTTGTAAATTTGCTGTCCTTTGGAATCAATAACGGTTTTCCATCAATCCATTCTCCATATCCTCTAAAATATAAAAATACATCCATACTCTCAATTCCAGAATATTTTTCTGCTGTCAAAATTCTTTTTCTAAGATCACCTTGATGTGGATCAAATATGTTTTGTAAGTCGGCCAAGGTTGGTCCTCCCTCCATTTGCCATATTTTAGAAGGCAACAATTGATAATCAGACAATCCAAATGCATTTTGAAAATACTGCCTCAACACTATTCCGTCTCGATTTGCATATTTAAGATCAGGATAAATGGAATCATCATATTTTTCTGTGGCAAGTATAATGGCAATAGCATTCGGATTTTTTCTACCAAATGGGATATGGCTATCTACCACAATATCACCAATCAAATCTGGATATGGATCAACAACCTTAGTTCCCATGGCTCGTTTCACTAAGTCATCCGGTTCTCTATAGTGTCTCATGGTTTCGAGATTGATTTGTTCTTTTATGGTAACATCTAAATAATCCGTTATTCCAAGCTCAACTATAAAATTCTCTTTATCACTTTGAATAGGAATTTCAATATCATAAAAATCTCCAGCCTTTATCATTGGTAATGATAAGTGACCGGTGAATTCTGGTAAGGTAAAAGTTCTGTTTTCAAGAATATTTATTTCTAAATATTCGGTAATTCCATCCCCTACATTTTGCAATCGGATGGTAAGGATAACTGTTTCACCTTTCGGGATGTAATTTGTCCCAAAGTCATTAGAAATAGCAAAATCCGCAATAATTATACTGGGAGGTTCAACTGATTTTGTTTCAATTGTGATTGGATAGGGTGAATCCAGCGATATATTTTCTTTGGAATTAACAAATAATTCTATTTCATGTTCGCCAGATTCAATTTTTAAATCTGCCATGAATTCAATTTCTACGATTTGGATTGTTTCCGGGAATAATGTATCAATAATAAACGGTTCACCCATGTGGAGATATTGATTTGGTTTTAGTGCGCTTGCACTGATATTGATTTGGTGAGCTGGACTTTCGCCATCGTTAAATAATGTAATTTGAAGTCTGCCATTTTCTCGTGAATCAATAATCGTGTTTCCGGAGGGTTCCACTAATTTTGTTTTTAAAATTGTAAAATGAGGAGATTCCTTCACAAAAGTACATATAGGACTTGAAGGCAAACTCTCCTCTCCTTCCAAATCAATCCCTGAAACGATGAAACAAAATTCATCACCGTAGGAAAGTTCCCGAATTGTGAATTGGGTCGATTTGACCTTATCAATAAATATTGGTTCTTTCCCTTCTAATATCTTAAAGACCTTATAATAAACTACTCCATCGACCAAATCCCAATTTAAATGGATTGAATTCACATCTCCATCAGCCATCACACCTGTTGGAGACTGAATAGACACTTTCTGACAGTGTTTGTTTGATAATTCACTTTCCACACGATGTTGGTCTATTGACATAATCTGATAACAATAAGTTTGTCCCGGTGGCATTGGGTCGGAAAAAGATGATGACTGAGTATTGGAAATAAAATCACCATCACGATAGATCCGGTAGGATTTTGCCACGTCAATTTCATTCCAGATTAACATGATTTTTTCTTGGTCTTTTATAGAAGACAAAATGGGGGCAGAAACAAATTCATGTGTTATCCCTTTTATTTCTACCGATTTTGAACTGGATTGATCAAAAGTGTTAATTGCTGTTATTGAGTAATAATATTCTTGATCAAATTCCAAACCGGAGTCCAAAAAGGTTTGGGCAGATGTTGCGCCAATTTCCTGATCATTTCTAAAAATAGTGTATGTAGAAGCACCATTAACCGATGACCATTTTAGTGAAAGAGTATTCATGTAAACATCAATCGTAATATCGCGAGGAGGGAATGTTGGAGCAGAGCCACAAACAGAAGTCGAGAGTTCACCTTTTAAACCAAAATCACCTAAGCCTTGCACAGTAAAACAAAATTCTTCACCAGGTTGCACTTTCTTCTCATATCGATTAAGGTTATCATTTAATACCAGCTCTCCACTTTCAAATAAGGCATAAGAATTAGCTTGATTAATTTCATCCCAAGTGACGACTATATGTTCTGATGAAGTTTCAATTTTTAACCCTTTTACATTTAAGATAGGATCAAAATCCGTTGGATTTTTATTTGAATAAAGATATGATTTTACAGGCTCTTTCGTCAAAGAAAGTGTAAGCCTTAATACTAGATCCCTATTCCTGGTTTTTTTGGGGTTAATCTTGATACGTTTGGATCCGTGTTTCTCATGATCCACTACTAAATAATAAAAGTTTGGTTTTACGTCTTCAAAAAGAAATTTACCTTTACGATTAGATATCCCTTCAATGATGATTTCATCCTTCAGATTTCTAAGTGATACAACAGCCTTTTTAACCGATTTCCCAGATGTAGATTGAAGTGTACCTGAAATAGTTACAGGATTCGCAAAGAGCCCCGAAATAATAAATAAAAATAAAAAGAGTCTCATTAACGTGAAAGATTGACCAGTTAATTTTTGTTTCAAATCAAGAAATTACCTAAGGAAGCCTGTACAGTACTCTATTCGGATTGGATGTGAATAACTGAGGAACCTGAGGTAAGTCCTGATATAATTTGGTTGTAGTATCCTGAACATGCTTACTAATATATTCATGCAGTTCAGAAACGGTGATAGCTTTATCGCCATTATCAGCTTCACCTTTCATTCCTCGAAGGAGATAGTAAGTAAAAATCCCATTATCCATATCTGGGTGTTTATAAGCAATTTGAGTTGTATTTGACGCATAAAAAGCCGTTATCCCGTCTGGCGGCATTATTTCTAAAGGTTTTGTTACAACAGGTTCTTCTGGTACTCCTTTTTTCTTTTTCTTTTTCTTCTTCTTCTTTTTTGGATTATCTTCTTCCTTTACAACCTTTCTAATATTCTGATCAAATGCACTGTTATTAAAATCTACATCCATAAAAAGAGTAATTTCTCCAACCGAAGGCATTTCTTGTAATTCCGCTAAATTCTTATACATTTCTTTTATAGAATAAAACGAATAATCATTTTTTATATTTGCATCAAAAGGGATTAAACATTTTTCGCCATTGAAAGTGGTACCCTCTCCACTGAAATAAAGAATAAGATCCAAGGACGATTGCCCAGCATATTCAAGACTTGATTCTATTTTTTTCCTGATGTATCCTAAATCTGGATCAAAGATTCCATGAAATTCTTTACTTGAGATACCATCGTTAAAAAACCAGTACTGGCTCGGCAAAATAGAATGATCTTCCAATCCATAAAGCTTGTGAAAATAATCTCTCACAATTTTCACATTCCCATCCGTTAATAATTTTCCAGAAATATTCGGATCCCAAAATTTTCGGTTTCCAAGAACGATACCAAGAACCTCCCGATCTAAAGATACTCTTGGAATTCCAATTGCCAATTCATGATCCATTGTTGGAAATCCGGTTGTTACTTCATCCGGGTAAGGAGTTTCAAATGCTTTTAAATCCTTGACCCCTTTATATATTTTCATTGTCTCCAAATGAATTGGAATAGTTTTTCGAGTTTCAAAATAATCGTAAACATCGAAGAAAACACTAAATCGATCTTCTCGACTCATCACTTCAAAACTAAAATCAAAATATTCACCAGCGTTCACGAAACCGAATTGATAAAATTCATCTTCATCTATGACAGTAAAAGAGCTGTCCCGTCTTAGTTTAAGTGTAGCCGAATCAGATTTTCCTTCGGATAAATTTTGAAATCGTATCGTTAAAGTTACCGTTTCATTTTTTGGTATATAATTTTGTCCCCATTCATTATCCACAGAAAAATCTGAAATAATAAAATTAGGCGGAATGATCTTCAACGTCGTAAAGGAAATAGGTTCTGGTTCAAGATCCATTCCGGTATATTCTTCAATTCTAATATTGAATTTTCGCTCACCAGATTCAATCTTTAGTTTTGAATATATAGGGAAATGAATAGTTAAAGTATCCCCCACATCCAGTTTAGGTATCATTGTAACTGAATCAATTTTTAATGAGGGTGTCATGCTGCCTTCAAAGGGTTCTAGCCAGGGTCTGAGTTCTCTTGCAGGGCTCCGACCATCATTCACAATTTTAGCAATAATCCAGCCATGTTCTCGTGCATCCAATAATTTATTATTGGAACCTTCAACAAAACTTTTTTCAATCAAAGTTATATGAGGAGGGGGTAATACCCACCCACACAATGTTGATGATGCAGGTCCTTCATCACCATCGCTATCTACACAGGAAACTTTATAGCAATATTCCGTATCAAACACAAGGTCCTTGTGCTCGTAATAATTCCCCTTGGTTTTAGTTAAATAAACTACGGAATCTGTTTCTTTATCCATGGCATAAATGATATAATATTCCGCGCCAATTGTTTTTCGCCAATTAAATAGTACACGTTTTACATCGCCTGCAACAGATAAGTCCTTGGGGAAATTCACCAGCACTTTATCGCACTCTTCATTTGACTTTTCGCTTTCGGTTCCATAGTGGTCCACAACTGTTATGATATAGCAAAAGAATTGACCGGCAGGCACAAAATCCTGGTAGCTTGTGTCGGTTGTTTCATCTAGTAATTCAGCATCACGGTAGATTCGATATCTGTGTTCAGCTACAAGAATTGATTTTTTCCAGGAGAGTGATATTTTTTGCAAATCTGATTCACCTGTCACATCTGTGCCCAGTACTTCTTCATGGGTTTTTATTTGGACCACCACTTTTGGTCCTTCGTAGACATCCTGATCATGACTACAAATTTCATAGGTATAAACTGAATCAAATTCTAATCCTTCATCCAGAAACTCAGTTGCATCTATTGTTTCAAAAATTAGTTCATTATTCCTGTATAAATGATAACCGGATGCCCCCAGAATTGCCGTCCAACTTAGAGAAACTTCATTTCGAATTACTTGACCATTAAAATTCCCCGGTGGTGCAAAATAAGCTTTTCCACATTGAATATCTGCCTTCGGGCCCACCGTTTGATAATTGTCTTCTGCAGCAACGGAATAACAATACTCCTTCCCGGGTTTAACATTATCAATAAAACTTGTATCAGGCGTATCAGCGATATTACTCCCGTTCCTAAAAATCTTGTAGTTCACAGATGTCTCTAAACTCGGCCAATCTAACGATATGGCATTGATAACAGGTGTTAACTTGAAATTGGGTACAAGAACCTCAATATGAGTATTCACCGGAATCTTGGGTGAATTCACACCCTCAATATTATCATTATCGATAGAATTGATCTCATAAATATAGGTTGTTGCATATTTCGTATCTGTATCTTCATATGTGGTTTCTGCTTGTTTACTCAACAGGGTACCATCACGATACAGGGCATAATTATTCACACTGGCAACGGGCTGCCAACTTAGATTAATGTGACGGCCACTCCCATCTTTTGTATAGACTCCGGAAACAACAAGCGGCGTGAGTTCCGGATGCTTAAATGATGCGGTTTCTGTAACGTGATTAGACTCCGGTCCTTCGAGATCATAAATATCAATGGACCTAACCATGTACTTGATTGGTACACCAGGCGCTACTATATCCACATGGGATGTATCTCCAACAAGATTCTGTATCAGGCGGTCATTTTTATAAACATTGTAGGATTTTCCTTGAGGAATATCAGACCAATGTACTGTCAATTGTTTAACTCCACGTTCAACCCAAACATTTGGCCTCAGACCTTCTGTAGATAGATTTATTCTTAAACTAGTAATATCTTTATTAATTA
>JAPYRR010000058.1 GCA_029936885.1 Fidelibacterota bacterium
AGCGCATTTCTGATGATTCATCCAGTATAACTTCAGATACAAAGAGCCAGTCAAAGCGGTCATCCATTCCGCCATTAGCTCCCCCACCAAATTGTGTGGTCCTTGGAGATTGGGTATGAACATCAGCATAAGAACTGTTATTGTGCCAGTGCCCGATTCGATCGATTGGGTCAAATAATCTACCATCATTATCATCCGCTTCGCCAGTTAACATATCAAAAGCAGGTTCTGAATCTGAGTTATTAGAATAAATATTGAAATCCCCTACAACCATAAAGTGACTATTTTCATCTAATTCATTTAAATAATCACGAAGAATTGTCACCTCTGCTAATCGTTCTGAAGCATTTGAGCTACCTGAACTTGCTTTTAAATGCACGCCGTAAATCCGGAACTCAATACCTGAAGATTCATGAACCATTATAAATTCCACCACATCTCTTAACCCCGATGATGATGCTGTATTTATTATTGATGTACTTACAAAAGAAAAAACATCATGGTGGTAATAAAGAGCAATGTCCTGTTGAGCGCTTTGGTTGGTAAATGGAGCGCTCGACCAATCTCCAGGTTCAAATTCATTGAGAACATCTGATATAAAATGATCATAGCCTGATTGGCCAATAAGCTCTTGTGCTACAATTAAATCTGGCTCGATATAATTAACAATTGAGATATAATCATCCTCTCGGGAATCTTCATCTTCATAGTTCAATAAATTGTATGTTAATATTCTTGAGGTAGATGCATTCAAGCAAACACTTAGCGTTAAATAGATTATCAATTTCATTTAGGTGTCAATATAGGCTTCAATCTGACCTATTTCCTTTTCATTATGGTTCTTTAAATTTTTAGTTCTTAATTTATCTAATTTATTCCGTTCATTGTCGGATAATATGGATCACTGGTAGAAAATATTTGCCCGGATTCATCAACGGCAACCGCAAAAATAATTTGAATGCTTTCGGTTAGTTCACCACGAGTAACTCTGCAAAGGATAGGCATAATAATCAGTGTAGCATATTGGAGACGAACTCAAATTTAAATCCTTTTTTTTGCAATTCAGGAATTTGTTTTTGTAATACATTGAGTGTTTTTTGTTTTACATGACCAATTCCAATGGCTGCGCCTTTTTCCTCAGCGACTTGTGAAAGAAATAATAATTGTGCCAAAATTTTTGTCTCATTTGATTCATTATCTAAAAAAACATTTCGGCGTGAAGTTGGAATATTAAAAACTTCCATTGTAGACTCTGCCACAGTTTTTACCGTTGTCCTGCTATCAATAAAAAAAAGGTTCTTTGATTTTAATACTCTTGCAATATTAGACATAACATGTTGATCTGCAGATGCTTTGGATCCCTGATGATTATTCATTCCTATCGCCTCGGGGATTTGGTCAAAAGCTAATCGAACACGATTCTGAATTGTTTCATTGTCCATGGATGATTGTAAAACAAAATTTTCCTCACCCCCAAAATCTGAATTGTTTTCAAGGGGCATATGAACAATAACTTCATATCCTTTATTAACTGCCTTTTTGCCAAAAGTATTGCTGTATTCATGCCCAGGAATTATTGCATAGGTTAACTTTGCATCTAAATTAAGAAAACCATCTGATATTTCATCGTTTCGGTATCCAAAATCATCGATAATCAAACCAATTATACCTTTGACTAATGGCGGAGGTGTTTCTGGTGATAGTTTATGTGACTTTGTATCCTTTTTTTTGTCAACAGTTTCAATCAATTCTTTTTGGACAATATTTGTATCCTTATAATTCATTCTATTTATCACGATTAGTAGTCCCACAATAATCGCAATTAAAATGTAGATAATCTTCGATTGAAAACTTTGGTTTTTCACGGGAGCATAAAGTGAAAGGTTAGTGTTTGCGGAGTTCCCAAATTTTGAGATCCAAATAATATCCCATAGTTAATCTGATATTTATTAAAATGAATCCCCATTCCGACTGATGTTTCAACAACATTTTCAGAAAGGGAGAAACCACTCATCAATCTAAGCTTTTCCCATTTAAAATAATTACCCAAAGATAGCTTATAAGACGATGCGTATTGATTCCATTCTGTAGATAAAAAAACTGTATTGTGGTAATTATTGAATGAAAGTTTTTTGGATAGCCCAGCAATAGCTCTAAATGGAAGAGCAGGTGATTCACTTACTAGAATTGACATCTTTCCAAGATTTAAAATAGACGCTCCAAATTTCAGGCCATTTTTCAATGTTTTCAAATATCCAAAATTGATTCTTGTTCCAGATGATAATCTATCATAAAGCCCTAAAGAAATAATCGAAAATGATAACCCTAATTGATGATTCAATCTTTTGAAGGAGATTCCCGCATCTATTGTTACACCATAGGAAGAAAAGTGGGCTAAGGCATTATCTTGTGGTACAGGTCCTCTAAATTCCAAATCTGATAACCCAGAATATTTTAATCCGAAGTGGACTGTTTTTCCCTTTAAGGACTGATCATATTCAAGATGAGAAAGAGTGACACCTCCTATCCAATTTCCCAAACCAATAGATAGACTTGGGCTGTGAATGGGTGCATGGATCAGGGCAGGATTTATCTGATTAAATCTTAAAAAAGTAGGATGACTTCCAATTGCCATTTCTTCTGCACTGGATGGCAATACAAGAAATTGAGTTCCCATTCCATGAAGGGGGAAAACAATAATTAATAATAATTTAAAAATTGAATGCATAGGATATTACATGTGCTGTCTGATTTACCCAATCCATGGAAAAGGCATAATCCAAGTGAGAATCATGAGCTTTGAATAATCCATATTCTAGCCCAATACCAAAAGCAATCCTGTTATTTCCATATCCACCTCTAAAATAATACTGATCCAAAAATACATATTCAACACCGATCCTTGGTAAAAAAGATGTGAATGACTTATGATCTGTAATTATGCCAGCATCACCAACAATAATCAGACCTTTATAATTCATTCTGGATCCAATCCGATAAAGGGTCGGGAATTCATCCTTATAAACTCGCCCTTCAGCATATACATCCCCAGTATTCCATTGGTAATTCGAACTAATATCCTGTACCATAATTCCCACAGTCACAAAGTCACCCGTTTTGATGAGGATCCCCACATCGAAACCAATCCCCTTTCCTGATATTTGATCTGATTCTGTTATGGGTAAGTCATACTGTAGAATCTTTACATTAGATCCTACAGATAACCAAGGTAGGATTCTTTGAGCAAAAGTAATCATAATTGCATTTTCGCCCGATTGCATCATCGCTGATTTTTCACCCGTACTATATCGCCCTTGAATATCAGTAACCCCTGAATTAATCCATGCAAGGCCGATGCCAGCTGTTGGAGGAAGAGGTGATGCAAAACTGGTTGCAGACAGACGACGATCTAACGAAAGTTTTGAATAAGAAAAACCCACCTGTTTGTTCACCAAAAATGCTGCCCAGGCAGGATTATGGAATACAGCAAAACTATTATCTAAGTCAGCTGTAAGACCCCCTCCCATTGCTATAGATCTTGATGTCATTCCCATTCGAAGGAATCCACCAGAATAGCCTGCCCAGTCCTGAGAGAAAAGGATTGAAATGAATGTTAGGGTTAGAAATATTTTTTTCATCATTTTACAACAATAAATTTAGTCCAGTAATCTTTTGGGGCATGATTTTTAGAAAATGCAAAATTTAATCGAGCAAAATAAACACCATTCGATACATGGTTTCCATCCTGCCCACGACCATTCCATTTAATAGCCCCTCGGTATAAATTCAAATTAAATGTTTTTTTATGGACCTTCTCCATAGCGAAGTTAAAAATATCTAATGAAATTTCTGGATTCACAACATTGCCTGTGTGAAACCGTATGTATCCATCGTCTCCCAGTTGATTATGGCTTAAAGGAGAAAAAGGATTCGGATAAGCATACACTTCCGATGAATCATAATCTGCCTGGAATACAGACCACATCGATCCTTGTATATCTGAAGATTGAGCCACCCCATCTGGAGTTCCAATCCATAATTTTGGAATTGTATCACGTTCATCTAATACCGCTGTATATACAATATCTGTCAATATTTGTTTTTGATTCATAAAAGTTAGGTCCACAGCAGCATCAAATTTTGCCCAGTTGGTTCCATCAAGGCTTTTCCATAATCCAGAAGCAGTTGCGGCAAAAACCAAAGAATCTTTTGCCGTTACATTATAGACTCTTTCCCCTAATAATGCTGTTTCCCAAGTTAACCCATCGTCTCTGGAATAACTCAGCCCTCTCATCTCACCAACCTGATCTGCATTCATCGTAGCAGCCCAAATTGTAATCTGTGAATTCCAGACCTGTTTTGCCAACCCAACCACAAAATTCCCAGATAATCCATCTTCGGGATATGAAAAATGTTCCCATTCGATACAATTCAATATTTCAAATATACCTGGAGAAATCTCCACCACTTCCTTGATGATTAATCCTCTATTTATACCATCTGCAGTTCCAACCCAAACTGTATCTCCGAATGCAAGAACTGAAAATGCTTTATGATTATGGTTTCCTCCGTCTTCAGGATCTCTTGGATTCAAATAATAATTTGCTAAAATTGATATCCCCGTTGTATCCACAAATGCCGTATCCTGACAAAGGGAAAGGGCCGACTGTTGGTCCATGGGTAAAGGAACATTCTCCCAAGCTTCGTTAGATAAATGATATCGACGTAATCCTCCTGCCCAGCTCGCTATCCATAAATAATCATCGGACAAACTAGCATCATAAGATACATTTGCTTGTTGAACGGTCACTGGAAGTTGTCTATAATACCCTTCTCCAAATGGAACCAATGTATCGGCAACATTATCGACAGGCTGATCTAAATAAATCCAAGTAATACCGTTCGTATCCCCAGCATCATGAGTTAATGTTAAACCAAGCCCCATTTGAATTGAACCATCATCACCTGAAAATGCAACGACCATGGTATCGCCCATAACAGCAATGGCAGGGATTCCGCCCTGCGGCACCAGGTTTGTAAGTTGACCATCATCTAATAATTCTGCAGTTATTTGGTGGGCATAAATACGGTGACCATCGTGAAGAGCTAAACCCTGACCTGTTCCAAACCAAGTTAGTGAATCACCCATAATTCGAATTTCTGCAACGATGTTACTTTTTAATCCGCGAGTTAAAAAGGTATCTTCAACTGCATTTTTTAAAGAAAATCTAGATGGAGATGGCCCTTGGGCAATCACCAAACTCAAAATCAGAATTAAGAGTCTAATGCTATTCAATAACCAAGGCATGCTCTTTTACCTTACTGTAATCATCTGATTTATCCTGAGTTAAAAATCGCCAAAGAAAGTTACCTGTTTTCGTCTGAAATTCTGGGTCTGTAAACCCTGTACCATATACTGGAATTCTAAAGCTGTAAACACCATCGCCTCGAATACCATCTCCACTGGTAAAGTCCGGTTCATATAATATATCCTCGCTACCATCATCATAGAGGTAAATATAATTTCCTTTATTCATTAAAGAATCGCCATCAACATGGAATGATGTAAATCCTACCCATTTAATAGTTTCAAGTCCATCTGCGTCAAAAACCTCTGCTGTAATAAGATGAAGGCTAACCGTACTTCCCGCTGGCCTTACAATTGTGTCAGGTGCTGAAACGGTAATAATTCTTGGAATAATATTCCCAATTCTAAATGAATCTGTAACTGTAATAATTTCGGATCCATAGTCTGCTATAACATGAAGGTATACCATACCAGAATCATCCCCTAATAAATTCATTATATGAGATGTGTCATTGTCAACTTTTACTGCATAAAAATTATCATTAAAAATGATATCTCCATTCATTCCATCATCCATAAAAGCTAGGGTATCTGGCACATTCTCTTTATGAGTTCCAAACCAATACAAGGACGATTGGATTAGGGTGTTTGAATTATATCTACTTTCTATTCCGGCACCAAAATAGAGTTTATTCACATCTTGATGAAATGTGAATTGGATATTAGAAATTGGATTTCCCGGCTCCGGCTCAGTTTGAGTACCTGGGCAAGCCCAGAATAGAAGGGTAAATAAAAAAATAAGTGGTAAACGCATCCCCTGTAATTTAGGTTTTTGAAAGATCAATTATCACCCCAGTTTTGTCCATCCCGATTATAAATATAATCCACGATTAGTTGACCGACTTGCCATAGACTTTCTTCACTACAATTTTCAGGAACATCCTTTAAGGTATGCCAATAATTTGAATAAGAATTTGGGTACTTAAAATCGATAAGATCGATGGATGGAATACCTGCAATTTCGTATAATGAAATATGATCATCATAAATTGCGTAATCAACTCGACCCTCAAAGGCCGTTAGTCCCAGTTCACTTGCTCTATCCCATAAATGGCGAACCAACTTAGGGTGTTGTTCCAATGAATATCGCTCAATCGGAATACTCAGTTGTTTATCTCCAACCATATCCAGATTAATGGCTTCATTTGGCCTAGGAAATGGTAGATGTTTTGCGAAATATCGTGATCCTTGGCAATAGGTCTCATTTTCCCCTGGCGTCCCGAGATCTTCCCCATCAAAAAATATTAGACTCACGCCAATTTTAGGTGGCTTATTTTCCATAATCCTTGCTAGCTCTAACAAAATAGCAACGCCTGATGCACCATCATTTGCCCCAATTATTGGCGTAAGTTGATCTTGTTGATTCTCTTCTTGATCTGCCCATGGACGCGTATCCCAATGCGCAGAAATGATAGTTTGAAATTCAGCATCTGGATTGAATCGGGCTATTACATTCTGAAGATTATATTTTTTCTTATACTGCTTTTCCTCAAAAGAAAAATCTTGTAAGATGATTTCATCCGTTAATAAGCCCACCTCATTACGAATATATTTTAAACATTCATAATACCCTTCAGATCCGGGATTTCTAGGACCAAAATCACATTGGTTTAATAAATGTTCAAAGGCTCGAACACCATCAAATCTTGGAATATTGGATTGACATCCAGAAGCGATAAGAACAATTATAAAAAGGTATCTCATATTATCCCGAAATTGCGATATTCACGTCAAAACCAAAATCTCGATCAACTTTCTTTCCAGTCGTCCTACTGTCATTTTCTCGATATTCATATCGAATACCACCACTGACCTTTGTATTAAACTGATAGGAAACTCTCAACCCTGCTTTCCAACTTTCCGAAAAAGACCCTGTTTCAAAATTTACCTTGTCTCCAGATCGTTCTTCACTACTCTCATTCATGTCAAAATTTAGGGTAAAACTCATGGTATTGTTCATATTCACGACGCCATAATATGGGATAGGGATTTTGAGCCCGCCTCGATGTGTGTACGTTCCAGTTGAAGTATAACTATTATCACTATGAATGGTCATCCCATTCTGTGACTCATCCAGTGATTTATTTCGATTATGCCTGAATGTGATGGAAATATTCTTTTTTAACGTCATATTCAATCCGAGTAATGGGGAAAAGTTTCGGTTGATCCTTGATGATAGTTCGTGGTCCTTATAGTCTTCCGCAAAGGACCCAAAATTGAAAAAATTCATTTGATTATGTGAAATGTCCTCAAATTTCCAAGATCGTGTTTCCTTCCCTGAATAACTATGCTCTAAAGATGCTGATTTCGCTAACCATTTAATTATGGGCCACTTTTCTAACCCACTCATTCTAAAACTCCAACTCGGGAAGGGTAGGCCCGTTTCTGTTAATTCTCCATAAGCTAGATAATCCCGAGTCATGGATAATTGTTCTAAACCGGTTGCAGAACGATTCGTTGAAAAATTTTGGGAAAAATTAAAACTAATCGTTAATGCACGACTAACCTTAAACCCGCTGCGTATAGAACCATCTCTTTTATGATCCCAACTCCCAAGGTTACTGCCAACTTCCGGTGATTGTTCTAATCCATGTTCTGGTAGCCATCCAAATTTATATCCTGTTGGTACATCACCTATAATCTGGTTTGCTGTACGATTTAAGTTCTCTGTATAACTCACACTGATTGGATTAATTTTCTTAAATAATCCATGAAGAATGGCCAATGGATTCAAATTAGGTTTTTTCTTTTTTTCACCAACAGACTTTTCCTTATTTTTCTGCGGTTTTCTTGATCGAGAGCCTCTAGACCTAGAACCTGATTTACCTTTCTGGGTCGATTTTGGTTTATAAATAAGTTCAATTAATTGAACCGGTGTTAAAGAAAAATTGGATCCGAAACGAAGTTGGGTACTAATATTCTGTCCTTCCCTGGCTAAATCATCACTCCAACGGAAATTGGCCGTATAATTGAAGGATGGCTTGAGCCATTTCATCAGACCCGGATTAAATGTCGTATTAAAACTTTCATTTGTTTGCGTCACAGTTCCTGGATCTAAATTTTGGAGTGCTGTCCAGGCATAGCCTCGGAAATCATTTAATTTACTTTGTCCACTCCAAGAATATTTTGAAGACAAATTATTCGTGATTTTATAATCCAAATTCATGGATCGATCCAATCCAAAATTGTAATTATCTGGACTTCGTACATCAGTTCTTGTCTCATTCCAGCTCAGCTTTTCATTCATTTTAATCCCCGTTTTAAACGAAGATGGGGTATAATAAAATTGAAAATCACTAAGGGTACCCAGAAATGGTAAATCCTTCGTCCACGAAAAAGGCTTTAAATAATTATTTCTGCCAAAAGGAATATTGTATGAAAATTTTCCCGTATAAGATTCATTCCATTTTTGTTTATATAACACATCAGATGATTTTGTTCTCGAAGTACTAAATGTGACGTGCACATTATCTACGGTGTATTTCAATAAACGATTATCAGATTTCCCCGTCTTTTTTAGGGACGTACTCAGGGAAATAGATTCACTTAAAGTCATAATTGAGTCAGGTGTATTTTCAGGGTCCACCAAAATATCCTCACCCGAGAAATATTTTGGGCGACTCTGGTTACGTGTGATCGACCCATTTAATGGTATAGAAAATCCCCATGATTTTGGAAGAAATTTGTGAAGATCAATTTTCCCCGAAATATTTAGATTTTCCGATGAATTGGTTTTTTTGGATAATCTTTCTTGAAGCGTGTGGAAGTTTGCATCCTTACGACTATAAACGACTGTTGCTGACCCCAAATCAGATAAATTAAACTTAGATTGAACACGCATAGCCATACCACTTTCCTTTTTTACACCACTTAGCCTCAATTCATCAATCCAAACTTCTCCTGTAATGGGTTCATCTCCGGTATTTTTAATTCCTAACGAAAAATATTTAAGACGATTTATAGCCGGTTTTCCTACAATTTTTATTTTTTCTCCATTGAAGTCACCATTTTCATCTGTGAAAAAATATTTTCTAACATTAGCCGAATCAATTAAAATATCCGTCTCACGCAACTTTTGGATCCTAGATGTATCAGCCTGTTTTAACGCAGTTAACCAATCAAGATC
>JAPYRR010000004.1:0-3123 GCA_029936885.1 Fidelibacterota bacterium
TTTCTATATCTGCCATTTAATTTTTTCTGACCATTATCATACAAGTCAAATACACTTCCAGAGAATGGTTTTTCTTTATTTGGAGAGTATAAAACTCCTCCTCTATCAATTAGGCTATTGATGTCCATTTTGGATTGCCCAAAAGCCAATCCAAGAAACAGTAGTAATGTGATGCGGTTAATCATACCCAAATCTACACATCATCCGCCAAACAAAAAACCCCACGAATGTGGGGTTGGCGGTTTAGGTTTTTAATATGGTATGTATATATGATAAACGAATCTTTTTCAGTCATTGGCTATTATCATCTACTTTTTCTGAATCGTCTTCGTTTTTCTTATCATTAGTTTTTTTAAACCTATCCCTTTTCTTTTGTTCTTCTTCTCTTATTTTTGTTATAAAGGATTTCTTATCTTTGGTTTTCTTATGTAGTGTTTGATGATATTTCATTTTCTTCGTATGTCAGTACAATCCTGCCCCCAAGCCATTCCAATAAACAATAGCAGTGATATATATCTACGCATATCCAAATCTACCCATCATTCCACAAACATAAAACCCCACGAATGTGGGGCTTGATGTTTCTATAATAATTTTATTTAGAGCAGCAGCATTCTTCTTGACAGCAGGTACAATCACAGTTGCAGTTGCAAGGTTTTCCCTTTTCACATCCTTTGCAGGAACATTCGCCATTGCAGCATTTACATTTTTTATCACAGCAGGACTTATTTTTGCTTTCCATAATATTCTCCAAGAAAGATTAACTTAAATCTACACATCATCCCGCAAACAAACTAATTGTGGAGTTTAGGGGGCTTGTTATTTCAAAAAATTACAAAAAATATTATCAGAATGGGTGTCCCCTTTATATCTATAACCCGTACCCCCGTAGTATAGGATTGGGTTGAGATTTTTGGATTGAAAAAGTGAAATTGAAGGGTAAATTAATCATTGAATGCAAAAATAAAACCAAAGTTGAAATCTATTTATCAATACTATTTCCCTAAAATTCACATTGATCTTTTTTTTATGAAAAATTGTTAGATTCTATTATCTTTAATAGCTCTTTTCGTTAATAAAGCAAGGAAAAACCATGAAAAAATCGATACAACTTTTTAGTATAGGCCTAATTATTACCTCATTTAGTTTTGGGCAAACGTTTTGTCCTCCAGCCTATGTAGATGCATTATTTTTTGATGAAGAAGTCTTTTTATCTTGGGTTCAAACCAATGATTTTGATACTATTCTATATGACGAGTGTTTTGAAGTTTGCTCCCTGGCTGTTAACGCCATGACCATCGAATACGCGGTAGATAATGGTGTAGGTGGCTGGTTCCGGGACAGCGATGGAGAATCATTTGGCTGTGGAGAAGGGATGTTCCCTTGCGATGATGGAGGTGATGATAGTTTTAGTGCCCATGCTGTTTATACAGACGCTGACACGACTGCAATTGACGTTCGTCTAATAACCACTTCAATTGATTTAACAGATAAAGTTTCTGCCTATATAGAGTTTATTGAGGGATATAATTGGGTTGAAGATGCAAATGATTCCAATATGGTTGAAGTATCTACAGATGGTGGAGCCACATGGGACGTTGTTTATAGTTCCATTCCTTGGGATATTGGCGACAATGATATTTGGTTCAATACTATAGAAATTTCAAATTATGTTGGGAATGAGATCTTGGTTGCTTTCAGATACTATGATTCAGTCGGATATGGCGAAGAATGGTTCGTAGATGAAATTAGAGTTTCAGGAAGTACTGCATCAGATTACGCAGGGTGTGGTACTTTCGATCATTATGGTATTTATGTGGATGGTGTACTCACCTATGAAACTGAAGATACTTGGTATACGGTACCTGAATTGGAGAATGGTTCAGAATATTGTTTTGAAGTGACTGCAGTATACGACGAGGGCGAATCCGAACCGAGTTCGGGTGTTTGTGCAACACCTATGGGTCCGTTCCAGGTTAATCCCCTAACATTGAATTTTGATGAATTATCTATGGGTGAATATCAGGAAATGGTTGTGACGATTGAGAATTTTGACACCCTTGGTACAGATTATGATATCACATCTATTGAATTATCCAATATTGAAGTTGCGATCGATGTTTTAACGGATCCAATGGAAGGGAATTACGTTTCATTTACAGACCCGGCCGGGTCTTTTGCTGGAGTATGGGGCATTGGAGATTCCGCCTTTGCATCCTCAACTTATTTACCCTTTAATGCGCCTGATGATGGAGGTGATTTTGCATATGTGAATGATGATGACATTGGTGATGGGTCAGACCCAACAGACGCCTGGCTCATTTCTGATGAGATTTGGGTTGGTGGTGCCTATCCTTCTTTCCTGCTCTTCGATCTATTCTTTCCAAACCCTGACGGACTCTGTTCTTCTGGTAACCTTTACTCAGACGATTTTCTTGTTCATGTTACCGTTGATGATGGGGAAAACTGGATTTTAGTTGATTCATCTGCAGCTACCGGCTGGTGGTGGGCATCCTATATGTTCAATCTTGCGCCTCATATTGGGGATGCAGGTGTATTTAAGGTGGCTTTTCAATACCATGATTGTGGTGGAAATTGGGGCTATGGTGTTGCGTTAGATAATATTTCCATCAAGGAAGGGGACGACTTTACGTGGATAACAGTCTCTCCTTATAGCGGATATGCCGATCCGATAGGTAATTTAAATGATTCCATTTCAGTAACTGTAGGTGTTTATGGCCCCTATGACGAGTTTACAGCCACCGATGAAATTCTTGTTTCATCCGATAATTTTGATTTGACAGTTCTCGTCGGTGTTGGAGTCGTCGTAAGTGTTGACAATTCAGGACTTACACCTTTTCAATTTGCGTTGCATCAAAATTATCCAAATCCATTCAACCCGGAAACAAATATCCAGTTTGATGTCGCAGAAAAATCTGATGTAACAGTCTCCATTTTTAACATTATGGGTCAAAAAGTTGCTACATTGATCAATGGGAATTTAGATGCTGGCGTTTATCACCTTACATGGAATGGTCTATCAGATCTTGGAACAGCGCTTCCATCGGGTATGTATTTCTATGAAATGAGAAGCCCAAAATTCCATTCAGTGAAAAAGCTGGT
>JAPYRR010000004.1:3223-50173 GCA_029936885.1 Fidelibacterota bacterium
TAACGAAGGATGGAGACTATTCAAGGTTCTCTGGAAATTTATCTGCTAGTGGCGGGAGCTTTTTATCAAACGGTAAAATGGTAGATGTGACAACGGTTGCGTCTCTTGGTGGGGTGGATACATCTGCCACAAATATATTTCCTCAATTAAATTCCTTTAATCTAGGAAATATCTCTGACCTGAAATTCAACATAGATGGTCCCATACTGCCTGGAAAAATCTCCTTTTTTGCTTCCGGAAGATTTAAGAAACATGATGGCCATTTATACGGGCAACGGATCTTTCATCCAAATTCATTTGTCTGGGTAGATAGCCTTAATGATTATAGGATTGATGAATCAGTCGGTTTAGGGAATGGGTTTCTACCATCCGCAGATGATTCCTTAGATTTTTTCATTGATAGTTTAAAGGATGCAAACGCATTTGATTGGGTTCCCATGGATTGGAGTGAGCAGGTCTCAGGTCAAGTAAAGGTGAGTTGGCGAGTAACACCCTATATCAAAATGACTTATAACCGATTGTACAGCGATACAAAATCTCAGGATTATTCTCATGCATTTCGCTGGAACCCCGAAGGGAGAAGCCATTCATTTAATACCCGGACAGGTGATTTAATCAGGATGGATCTATCTTTGAATAAATCCACATTTGCCAATGCCATGTATTCCCGTGCGATAAACCACTACAGGAGCCATTTAAGTCCTGATCCCGATTTTTTCGAGTTAATTGTTGACGATTATAAAGAAACAGGTTATTCAACCAATACACTTGAATCGAGCATTTATTATGTAGATCCTAAAATATTTAATTATGCCTTCGGGAACAACTTTTATGTCAGCGGTCAGGATATGGATGTTTATAGCCGAAAATCAATTATAAACACCTATAAAGCTGAGATCACAAGCCAGGTAAATTCAAAGCATCAGGTAAAAGCAGGCGCAGAAGCGAGAAAAACCGAGATCTCCTTGGTTGACCTAACAGTTCAATTGAATCCGAATACGGATTTCAAAGCCCTCTATTTAAACCCTCTCATTTCACCGATGCATGATACTTTTGGTGGTGATGGAAGAAATCCCATTGAAGTATCTGCCTATATACAGGATAAACTGGAATCGGATGAAATGGTGGTCAATATTGGTTTAAGATTTGACCACTTCAATCCGGATTGGAAAGTGTTAAATGATTCAGAAGATCCCAATTATCTTTCACCTTTAAAACCAATCAATACCTGGTTTGACACTGATGGAGATGGATCCATTTCAATCAGTGAAATGGATGATAGTAATCTTAAATCAGATCAAGACAGGCTTAAATCCAACGCAAATGGAGATTCCTGGTTCAGGACCGTTGATCCAAAAACACAAATTAGTCCCAGGTTCGCACTAGCGTTCCCGATAACAGAAAGCGGATATATGCATTTTTCCTACGGGCATTTTTTCCAAAATCCGAGTTTCAGTTACATTTATGATAATCCTGAATTTGAAGTTCCAGCAGCTTCAGGAATTAGTTCCACCATGGGGAATGCGGATATGGAACCCCAAAGGACAACCCAGTACGAGGTTGGTTTTTCTCAGCAGATCGGGAGAGATATCGGTGTGGAAATCACCGGATATTTTAAAGATATCCGAAATTTGAATTCGTCGGAGATCAAAAAGTCCTTTATTGCGGGAGATCGGTACGGTTTGTATGTGAATAAGGATCATGCAAACTCTCGTGGCATCACAATTGCAATATCGAAACGATCTCTCCAGGACTTCTCTGGAAATTTGGATTACACCTACTCTATTTCTGAGGGGAACGCTTCCGACCCAACCGCAGCATTTTACGATGAGGAATCGAATATTGAACCCGAAAAAATGCTCGTACCCTTGGACTGGGATCAACGCCATACTATCAACGGAACCATGACCTATCACCCCACAAATGTTTCCGGTGTAAGTTTGGTTTTTAATTATGGAAGCGGATTTCCATACACAACCCAATTTGCTGATACAAGAACCGCATTTGAGAATAATGCCTTGAAACCAGCTACTTATAACATGGATATGAGAGGCTATTACAATTTTGTATTATTTAAGGATTTAATTGTGTCAACTCATATCAATATTTATAACCTGTTTGATGTCCGGAATGAGTTAACCGTTTATAATGATACGGGTAGGTCGACCTATTCATTGGTTCCAAACTATACACCCCAGTTTAGTGGATCACGGTTGAATTCTTTAGATCAATATCTTGTTCGACCAGATTATTATTCCACTCCGAGACAGATCAAAATTGGCGTTTCCGTCTCAATAAAATAATTTCATGAAGACGAAAAAAATACTGATCTTCTTCATCCTGTTCTCTCTTGTGCTTGCCCAGGATGATCCATTAGATAAATATCAAAGATCTACCGGTTCTGCTGCCAAGGTTACCTCTAATATAGACCGAAAATATGCGGATCATTCAGGAAATCGGGTCTTATGCCGTTTTTACAATTTTGGCGGGATCGGTGACGCAGGCGGTAGTTTTTCTGGTGTATATCCCATTGGGTCTGGCCATGCCTATTTTTATGAATTTACACCCGTCGTAGCTGCCAGTGTGGTGGATACAAATGGAATTCGGAGGCATATAGTTTCGGATGGTGCCGTTGCACCCGCTCTCATAGATAATTCGCCGGAAGGAACTCCATGGGGTTTTGAACCCCTACCCGGATATGCTAATCCAAACCAGGAATACCTTGCTATGAGTGATAATGAGGATGCCTGGCCGGAATCGTGGCCCAACCGGGAAGATGATTGGGATGGATATTGGAACGGCCAATATGGGAAATATACCCGAGCCGATCAGGAATCATATTATGTTATAGATGATTTTGATAATGATGAATTTGCATTTTTCCCTGATTCCAGTGATGCAGATCAAATCAATAGAAGAGCCGGACTTGGTATAGAAATGGAAGTTAGGGGATATCAATGGAATCACCCAGCTGCGGAAGATATTATCATAATAACCTACTGGATCACCAATGTAGGGTCGAGCACACTGGATAGTGTTGTTTTCGGGATGTATGGGGATGCAGATGTGGGGGGATCATCAGATTTCTCAGATGATGATGCCTGGTTCGATACAGAAAATGATATGGTATTCCAATGGGATCATAATGGCTGGAGTAATTCTTATGGTGGATTTAAACCGGTGTATTTTGGCTGGAGCTTTTTAGAATCCCCGGGCAATCCTTATGACGGAATTGATAATGACGATGATGGAATGGTGGACGAAAGCCAGTTTGATGGTATAGATAATGACGGGGATTGGGACATTGATCGGGATGATATTGGCGCAGATGGATTAGCAGTTTATCATGTAAATTATCCTGGACCTGATGAAGATGGGACCGAAGGAAATGGCGTACCGGATATAGGTGAACCTAATTTTGAGATTACGGATAATGATGAATCAGATCAGATTGGCCTCACCAGTTTTTACGCATCTCCCTACCCAAGTATTAATCTCTATAATGATGAAGTCATGTGGAATCAACTTACCCCGGGAACACTACAAACACCGAACCAAAACCTTGACCAAACATTTCTTTATGGTTCAGGATATATTACTCTAGCACCTGGAGAGAAAAAGAAATTTTCTGTTGCCATGGTTTTTGGTGAAAATATGGCGGACATTATTCGAAATGCAAATACCATGCAAAATATTTATGACAATGATTATAATTTTGCTAAACCACCTTTGAAACCTTCTATGACGGCAGTTCCGGGAGATAAAAAAGTCACATTATATTGGGACGATTTTTCTGAAATTTCTATCGATCCTATTTATGGTAACGATTTTGAAGGTTATCGTATTTATCGTAGTACAGATCCAGGATTCATTGATTCTTATACAATTACAGATGCATATGGGAATATTACTTTTAAGGAACCTATTGCAATATTTGATTTCGACGATGGGCTAAAAGGGCCACACCCGATCGCTTTCAATGGTGTCCAATTTGATATGGGAGAGGATTCAGGATTGCAGTATGAATTTGTTGATTCCCAAAATGTAATCAATGGTCTAAAGTATTATTATGCAGTTACTGCCTACGATAAAGGGTATGACCTTGAATTTTTTGATAAAGGATATTCAGATAGAGAAAATTTACAACCAATTGCACCATCTGAGTGCTCAGTTACCTTAGACTTGGATTATAAAGGCAATGTAGTGAGCCTAAGTAAGAATGCCGCAATTGTTACAGCCAATGCAGCTGCAATTGGTTACGTTGCTCCTAATACAGTGCCGGATGGGGAAGAGTTCCTGAAACATTTAAAAGGGTATGGCTCAGGTATCATAGATATCAGTGTTGTTGATCCTTATGCCGTCCTTGATAATATTGAGTACAATATTGTTTTTGATACACTTGAAACTGCAGAAGACGTTGTGTTTAGCGTTAGAAAACAGGAATGGGTATTGGAAACGTTGGCAATTAAAGACAGTATTGCCCGAGCTTCTCACGTAAATATTCATTCAATGATCGTTGATGCTACCGATACGATACTTATTTTCATTGATGGAACAGACACTGTCTTCACGGATACAACTTTGCTGGATACCACATATCCGGTTCAGGTTACAAATGCTTCCGGTTCTATTGAATATCAATATGGAACCGATTTCAGTGTTGACCCTGAAATCGGCTTTTTTAATATCATAAACGAAGATCTCCTATTTGCAGATGAAGCCACAGTCAGCTACAGATATTTTCCACTTTATCATTTGAATGATATGTCTGGTGGAATAAATAACCCTGTCTTTGAAGGGATGAAAATTGTGGTAATGGATTCAGAAGTAGGCCTAAACGAAGATTCAACCCGCTGGACCATTGGGAATTCGAATTATCGACATACAATTACACCCAGCCGTTTATATCCAGCAGATTTTGAATTGCAGTTTGAAGGCAACATTGGTGATTCAATCACTGTGGATGCTTATGATACACGGGCACCTTTCAGGGTAAAAAATGTAACCCATGGTGATGAACCACCTTTTAGGATCTCAGATTATGACCACGATGATGAATGGGATCCGGATGAACCCATCATGTTACGTCCCTATCCTGGAGAAATTTCTCCCTTGATCACCATCCGATTTTTTCAGGACTCTATCTCAGTCACGGCAACGGTAATATTTGACACGGTTGAAACAGATTCTGGGCTAATTATTTCTGATACAACTCTCTATGATACCACCTGGTTAGATGTGATAGATCCGGTACAGGGTGATGTATTCAGGCTGGCAATTAGCCGACCCTTCTCTATTGATGATGTATACAGTTTTACATCAATCGCATCCAAGATAAATCAATCTAAAGCAAAAGATCAGTTAGACAAAATCGCCGTGGTACCAAATCCATATGTGGTTGCAGCGTCCTGGGAGCCCAAGCATATTTATCAATCCGGACGTGGACCCCGGAAAATCGACTTTATTAATCTGCCCAGTAAGTGTACGATTAAGATCTTTACTCTATCCGGGTATTTAGTGGATGAAATAAAGCATGATGATGTATATGAAAATGGATCAGAATCTTGGAATTTGCTGTCAAAAGATGGGTTAGAAATTGCCCATGGTGTTTACCTGTTCCATGTGGATGCAGGGGAAATTGGTGAAACCACAGGAAAATTCGCGGTAATCAAATAATGAAACAAATTCTATATATAGTTACGCTAACGATTGGGCTATTATCAGCACAAACTAATGTGGCAACAACTTCAGCAGCTTTTCTTGAAATTGGTGCAGGCGCTCGATCCTTATCCATGGGAAGTGCTTTTGTGGCATTAGCTGATGATGTGAGCGCCCTTTATTGGAATCCTGCTGGAATCGCAGAATTGGATCAAGTCTCCACCCATGTGTATCATTCTCCCTGGCTTGTGGACACAGACTATTATCATGGTGGTGCGGTTATTCCCATGGGGAATCTTGGATCTATTGGTGTGTCTTACTCAGGAGTGACTATGGAAGAGATGGATGTAAGAACAGTAACCTATCCGGATGGCACAGGGGAGAAATTCAGCGTGAGTAATGTTGCCATGGGACTCACTTATGCAAAACGGCTGACAGATCGATTCACCTTTGGGGTTCAGGCTAAAATGGTCCAGGAAAAAATCTGGCAAATGCATGCCAAAGGGCTATCCATTGATATTGGTTCCCTTTTTACCACGTCAGGTGGGCTACGGATCGGGATGAGCGTATCCAATTTTGGTGGAAAATTGCAAATGGAGGGGATAAACACCCTTATTGATTATGATCCGGATGAAACAATTTACGGGAACAATGATCGGATTGATGCCTTTCTGAATTCAGCAAAATGGCCTTTACCACTTCTGTTTAGATTTGGCGTAAGTAAATCTTATGACATCACCCTTGGACAAAAAATTACCATTGCTGTAGATGGAATTCATCCAAACAATAATGTTGAATATGTAAATGCTGGAGTTGAATATAATATAAATGATATTTTGTTTTTAAGAGCAGGGCAATCCCATGGTTTTATGGATGATGCAGAACAAGGACTTTCCTTTGGTTTTGGACTAAATTATCAAATTCCCCGTGGTCCCAAAATACGTGTTGATTATGTTCAAACTGATTTTGGTGTTTTTGACAGTATAAAAGGCTACTCAATAAACTTTTTCTTATAATAAAGTTGCTCGTATTTCTCGAGAGATTTTTAATTTAAATAAGGAATAATATCCCTATTTAAAAGATTCCCGTAAGGCGAAATTCTGCAACAAAAATCATCCATCTTTTTAAGAAGTTTAAACCACACACTGAAAAATAATACATATGAGTACCTTTAATAATTTTGGTCTGAATATAGAGATTCTGAAAGCTATCAAAGAATTAGGATTTGAAACCCCAACACCAATCCAAGCTGAAACTATTCCACTTTTAATGTCATCGAGTCAGGACATTATAGCAACTGCCCAAACTGGTACGGGTAAAACCGCAGCATTTGGATTGCCAGCCATCCTGTTAGTAAATCCTAATAATAAGAATACTCAAACATTAATATTATGCCCCACCCGGGAACTTTGCGTCCAAATTACTCGTGATCTAATAAGCTATTCCAAATACATGAAGGGGATAAACGTTCTTGCTGTATATGGTGGAGCCAGGATTGATTCCCAGATAAGAGCACTTAAAAAAGGTGCGCAAATTGTTGTAGGAACGCCAGGCAGAACACGTGATTTAATCAATCGAAGAAAATTATTTGTTGAGAATATTGAAAGAGTCGTTTTAGATGAAGCTGACGAAATGCTCACCATGGGATTCAAAGAAGAATTGGATGCCATTCTTGAGAATACTCCAGATAACAAACAAACACTTCTTTTTTCTGCAACCATGTCCAAAAAGGTTGTCTCAATCACACGAAAATATATGAAAAAGCCAGTCGAAATTTCGGTGGCCCGGACGAACGTGGGAGCAGAAAATATAAAGCATGTAAATTATATGGTACAGGCTAAAGATCGCTACGAAGTGCTCAAACGAATCGCAGATATGAATCCAAATATTTATGGAATTGTATTTTGTCGTACCCGTCGTGAAACAAAGGAAATCGCCAATAAATTGATGCATGATGGTTATAATGCTGATGCCATCCATGGTGATCTGTCCCAATCACAACGGGATGAAGTTATGGGGAAATTCAGACGTCGCAGTTTACAAGTTTTGGTGGCCACAGATGTGGCGGCCCGTGGATTAGATGTGAATGATCTCACACACATTATCAATTATAATTTGCCTGATGATCCTGAAGTGTATGTACATCGCAGTGGCCGAACTGGGCGAGCGGGGAAAAGTGGAATCTCCATTGCAATTATCCATACCCGTGATATTCGAAAGCTAAGAGAAATAGAAAGAATTTCTGGAATATCTTTTTCAAAAGAGTTGGTCCCCGATGGACGGGATATCTGCGAAAAACGTCTTTACGCACTCATCGATAAAATTGAAAAAGTGGAAGTTAATGAAGAACAAATCGGACCATTTTTGGATGACATTTATGAAAAATTAGCTTCATTTGATCGTGAGAATTTGATTAAGCATTTTGTATCCGCAGAATTCAACCGATATTTATCCTATTATAAAAATTCGCGAGATATTAATATTTCTGGTGGGAAAAATAAACGGGATTCAAGAGAGCCTCGTGATAGGAAAAGCAGATCAGAACGAAGAAAGTCTAAATTTGCTACAATTTATATTAACGTTGGGGCGAGAAATAATTTATCTCCAAACCGCCTCATGGGACTCATTAATGAGGCATTGGATTCTAAAGATGCTGTCATTGGTAGTATTGATATCATGAAAAAATTCTCATTTTTTGAAATTGAAGAAAATCGAAAAACAGAAATTATAAATGCTTTGAATAAGGAATCATTTGAGGATGTTTCTCTTTCTGTTGAAATTTCAAAAGAAATGCCGAACAAAGCTTCTTCCACAAAAGATGATTATTTCAAGGGAAAAAGAAAAAATAAATTTGGTCGAGATAACAAATTTCGAAGTAAAAAAGGTCGTAAGAATAAAGGATCAAAAGGTAAGTGGAATAAAGGATAAGAATGATAGTCAATAACAAAACTATATTAATGGGATTACTCTTTATTTCTCTGGCTTTTTCAACCGGGTTAAATAAAATTGAAAAGACAATACAAACCTATGTTGATAAGCATACAGAAGAAGCGATAAACCTAATTGAGAAAGTGGTGAATATCAATAGTGGAACCCTCAATATTGGTGGCAATAAAGCTGTTGGAGAAATATTCCAGACCGAATTGGATCAACTTGGATTTACCACTTACTGGGTGACTTACCCCGAAACTGTCAAACGTTCCGGACATCTTTTTGCGGAAATGCGCGGTGGTAATGGAAAAAAAATTGTTTTGATTGGTCATTTAGATACAGTATTTGAACCTGATCATCCATTTCAGAAATTTATCAGAGATGGAAATACGGCTTACGGACCCGGGGTCTCTGATATGAAAGCAGGTGATGTATCGATGATTTATATCATGAAAGCACTGGCAAATGCAGGCGTTCTGAAAAACCTTAATTTAACACTGGTGTTTATTGGTGACGAAGAAAAAACGGGTGGACCAATATCTATCGTACGCAAAGAACTAATTGAAACGGGAAAATGGGCCAATTTTGGATTAGGATTTGAGGGAGCACACGGCCTAAATACGGGAACGGTAGCCAGACGCAGTTCTTCCTCGTGGGTGCTGACTACTACTGGCATTCAAGGCCATTCTTCACAAATATTTAAAGAAAAATTGGGATACGGTGCTATTTTTGAAGCATCCCGAATTGTAAATACTTTTCGTGAAGAATTGGTGGGAGAGGAATATCTATCGTTTAACCCTGGCACTATTGTCGGTGGAACAGATGTAGATTATGATCCTGTAACGGCCCGTGGTACAACATTTGGTAAAACGAATGTCGTCTCCCAGGCTGCAACGGTTCATGGAGGAATCCGAGCCATATCTTCAGCACAATTAGAAACGGCTATGGCCCGTATGAAGGAAATCGCAACACAAAATTTGCCTGGAACAACAGCAAAGATAGAATTTAAAATCAGTTACCCGCCAATGGCTCCCACAAAAAATAATTATGCACTATTAGACAAATTAGAATCTGTTAATATAGACCTGGGTTATGGAAAAATGGAGCCTCTGGATCCTGGCAAACGCGGTGCAGCAGATATTTCTTTTGTAGCACCTCATGTAGATGCTTCTTTGGCCGGTATGGGTCCAGATGGGTTCGGTGAGCACTCAGACAAAGAAGGTTTAGATTTAACATCCTTCCCAAAGACTACATCCCGTGCAGCCATTTTGATTTACCGATTAACACGTTAACTAATTATTATTTAAGGTGTAGTTCTTACAATACCTTCTCGCCGTTTATCAGCAGCACCATCCAATCCTCTTGGCGTAACATTAATTAAATGGATGCCGGAGTTTTCACCGGATCTTTCTTCCACTTGATACCCTTGATTCGCTAATTCTACAGCAAGTGCTTTCCCTTCAGCATTTGCAAGTCTTGTGCCATCCGCTGGTACATTTCGAGAAAAATCAGTCATTTCATTGAAATGTTTTTTCGATTCCCTTTTCCAACCATCCATCATTCTCAATTCCGATCTCCTGATCCAAACTTTACCAGACGAAACGAAGTGTAGTCTGGCCTAATCCAAACTCCTACTCCAAACTCCTAATCCTAATCCATTATGAAATATCTCTTTATAACCCATCACTAAAGCTTGAAATTCCGTCGCTATTTTTGCCCATAAACAACTAATTTAAGATCTAAATATGAGAAAAGATAATTTCAGAAATATTGCCATCATTGCCCACGTAGACCATGGGAAAACCACCCTTGTTGACGGTATGCTAAAACAAAGCGGTACATTTAAGGCTCATCAACAAATTGAAGAACGTGTCATGGATTCCATGGACCTTGAAAAAGAGCGTGGCATTACCATCACCGCGAAGAATACTGCTATCCATTACAAAGAGGTAAAAATCAATATAATGGACACACCGGGTCACGCGGATTTTGGCGGTGAAGTGGAACGGAGCCTGAATTTGGTAGACGGGGCATTATTACTTGTGGATGCCAGTGAAGGTCCTTTACCCCAAACTCGGTTTGTATTAAAGAAAGCGTTGGACAAAAATCTTCCTATCATTCTCATCATTAATAAAATTGATCGGGGAGATGCTCGAATCAGCGAAGTCGTGGATGAGGTGTATGATCTATTTATTGATCTGGATGCTACAGACGAACAAATTGAATTCCCCATTTTATACTCCAATGCAAAAGAGGGGGTGGCTCATTTTGAATTAGATGATGAATCAACAAATCTTGAACCATTATTTGATTCTATCTTAACTAAGATTCCGGGTCCCATCGCTGATGATAATCACACCCCACAATTTCTGGTGACTAACCTAGATTATGATCCTTATGTTGGGCAAGTTGCCATTGGCCGGTTGAATAACGGTACGCTGGAAATGAATTCTTCATATGCCTTATGTGGCGAGGATGGAATTACGCATCACCATAAATTTTCTGCATTATACACATTTAAAGGATTACAAAAAATTCAGGTGGAAAAACTGGAAGCCGGGGACATTATTGCTGTCGCGGGATTAGATGGAATTACAATCGGTGATACAATCTCTGATAATGAGAATCCTGAGCCTTTGCCACGGATCCAAATTGATGAGCCCACCGTATCTATGCTATTTTATGTAAATAACAGCCCCTTTGCCGGGAAAGAAGGGAAATATCTCACCACCCGTCATATCCACGAAAGATTGCAGAAAGAGATCCTGAGTAATGTATCACTACATGTCCTGCCAACAGAGCGGACAGATGTATTTGAAGTTCGAGGTCGAGGTGAACTCCAGATGGCTGTTTTGATTGAGACCATGCGCCGGGAAGGGTATGAATTCATGGTTTCCAAACCCCACGTTATTACTCACGAAGAAAATGGAAAAACCATGGAACCCATGGAAAAAGTTTTCCTAGATATCCCGGAAGATAAGGTGGGGATTATCACTGAAAAATTATCGAAAAGAAAGGGCCGCATGACTAATCTACAAAACCACGGCAGTGGCAGGGTGAATATGGAATTTTCCATTCCCTCCCGTGGATTGATCGGTTTTCGGAGCCAATTTATGACGGACACCCAAGGCGCCGGGATTATGAATAAACTCTTTGATGGATTCGCACCTTGGTTTGGTCGAATTCCCCAACGAAATACAGGTGCATTGGTAGCAGACCGGCAGGGGAAAGTGACTGCCTATGCTTGCATGGGTATGATGGACCGAGGAGAATTGTTTATAAGTATCGGGACAGAAGTTTACGATGGTATGCTCATTGGCGAACGAAACCGTACCGATGACCTGAATGTTAACATTACCCGGGAGAAAAAATTGACAAACATGCGTGCCTCCGGCACGGATGCATCCGTGACGATTCGTCCACCAAAACTTCTCTCTTTAGACCAATCCATTGAATTTATCGCGGAAGACGAATTGGTGGAAGTAACACCTCTCACAATCAGGTTAAGGAAAATGGAGTTGGATCAAAACAAACGGGCATCCCTGCGGAAAAAAGAAAAATACGCAGAAGTTTAATTATCACATTGCCGCCTATTTTTCACAATAATTAACGGAACGAATAATATGAGAAAAATATACCTGGGACTTACCATCCTCATTCTTCAGATTGGTTGTGTCACGTTCAAGTTTGATTTTATAATTGAAACGGATAAAAAATCTGTTACAGAGGAATTTCATGAAATATTAGATGAACAATGGGAAAAAGGGATTGTTAACAGTCCTGAATGGGCCACCCGGCTGGGAGATAATCGATTTAACGATAAATTGAATGATGTCTCACACAAAACGATCCTAACCAGGCAGGAAGAAACAAAAGTCCTCCTTGAAAAAGTCAGAACTATCGATCGGTCTAAATTATCGGAAGATGATCAACTGAATTATGATCTTTATCTGCATGGAATTGAAAAACGGATCGAAGGGTTTCAGTATTTGTCCTATTTAATTCCCATTGACCAGATGGGCGGGATCCAGATCGGATTTGCAGGAATCTCAAACTATATGCCTTTTAAAAATGTGACAGATTATGAGAATTACTTGTCCCGGATGAGAGCATTCCCAAAGAAGATAGATCAAACGATCGATCTTATGAAACGAGGGATAGAAACGGGTTGGGTTCCTCCCAAAAATGTATTGAAACCTGTCCCGAATCAAATAAAAGTCCAATTTGAAAAACCGATCGATGAATCCCCGCTTTTTAAGCCATTCAACGAATTCCCTGAATCCATTACAATCGAAGAACAAAACCGATTAACAGACGAAATGAAATCGGTTTTGACGGACAAAGTTTACCCGGCCTACAAATCACTTTACACCTTTTTCACTGAATCTTATCTTCCTGCGTGTCGGGAATCTATTGCCTGTGTTGATTTCCCGAATGGGGATGTTTATTACAAGTTTAAGATCAAAAGTTATACCACAACAAATCTGACTGCAGAAGAAATACATCAAATTGGTTTGGATGAAGTAGCCCGGATTCGGGCTGAAATGATGACTGTGATCCAGGATGCGGAATTCAAGGGATCCTTTGACGAATTTCTAATCTTTCTTCGCACCGATCCCCAATTTTATTTTACCTCGGAAGATGATTTATTAAATGAGTATCGAATGATATGTAAAAAAGCAGACGCAGAATTACCTAAGTTTTTTGGATTACTTCCAAGATTGCCTTATGGTGTTAAACCCATCCCTGATTATCAAGCACCTGCTTCACCCACGGCCTATTATTATTCAGGGTCTCAGGAAGCAGGTCGAGCCGGCTTTTTTATGGCAAATACCTATAAACTGGAGACTCGTCCAAAATATGAGATGGAAGCACTATCCATTCATGAAGCAGTCCCCGGCCATCATTTACAGATTACTTTAGCCCAGGAGTTGGAGAATATGCCAAAATTCCGTCGATATGGTGGGTATACCGCCTTCGTGGAAGGATGGGGGCTCTATTCCGAAAAACTGGCAGAAGAGATGGGTTTTTATGATAATCCCTACAGCAAATTTGGTCAACTCACTTATGAAATGTGGCGAGCCTGCAGATTGGTTGTAGATACAGGAATGCACGCTTTTGGATGGGCACGTCAGGAAGCGATAGATTTTATGCTAGCCAATACAGCCAAAACAGAGAATGATGTTTCTGTTGAAATTGATCGATATATTGCATGGCCGGGACAGGCGCTAGCCTATAAAATCGGAGAGTTAAAGATTCGGGAACTCCGTGCCAAAGCTGAAAAATCAATGGGAGATGATTTCGATATTCGTGATTTTCATGATGTGGTTTTAGGGCACGGTGCCGTACCATTAGACATTCTGGAAAAACATGTGAATGAATACATATTGGGGAAAAAATAATTTCGTTTCACTCCTTTGAATTAAAACATTTTTTCATCTAACTTCATCCCATGCGCATCATTCTCCAATTTGCTATAGTTTTGGGGATTCTTTATCAACCCCTCCACGCTTGTCGCCTATGGGCAGTTTGTGCAAAATCTGGGCACACAATTTCCACCCTTTCATCACAAGAGACATCCTTTATTCTCGATGAACTCACAACTTTCTATTATCAATCAGCCTCTATGCGAAATGGGTGGGCATTAATGGGTTATGGCCAGAATAATGGTGAACCGGTTGAACCCATTTCTAGATCTGATTCACCAGCTACGGATGATTCTTTAACGTACTGGAATGCTGCAAATACTTTGATGGACGGTGATCATACATTGGGAATTGGTCATCTAAGGATGGCCACCTCCGGAAATAATTCAATACCAAATCCTCACCCATGGATGTTTTACAACAACAGTATCTCTTATTCGCTCATTCATAATGGCACAGTGAATAAGATGCTGTTATATAATTTGATTACCAATAATGGCGAGGATGAAACTTGGTTGAATCAGCATGAACCCCAGACCTTTGGCAATGGGTCTTGGAAAGAAGAAGGGTGGTCCAGCGTCGTGGATTCAGAATTGATTCTTCTTTATATCATGCAGCAGATAATATTTAATAATCATATTATAACTGGATTGAAAATTGCTTTAACAAATATTATCGATGAAGGTGTATCGGTATCTCAGATTAATATCATTTTTTCAGATGGAACCAATTTATATGCCTATGGTGGTAATAACGCACTTTCATACATTGATTCGGATGAGCACTTTGCAATTATGTCTCTCCCCCCATCTAATAATGATGAAGAAAGTAATTGGACTGGAATTGAGACCGGGGAAATGGTCGTTATCAATGAAAATGGACTTACTAATTTCCCTGAATTTGTATCTACAGAAATAGATGATCCAGAATTGCCAGTTCCATACTACTTTAAAATGTACCCAGCTTATCCAAATCCATTTAATGGATCAGTAACCATTTTAGTCGATGTTATTTCCAATGAGAATATTGATTTATCGATTTATTCTATTAAAGGTGAGCTCGTTTTTACAACGTTGGTTCATAACGTTCACATTGGTAAAAATATGATTCAGTGGGATGCTAGATCTAATCAGAATAAAATGGTTTCATCGGGTGCTTACTTTATAAGAGTGAGTTCGCTTAGCTCAATAGAGACCCAGAAGATTGTCTTTATAAAATAACTTATTGTTCCTAAATTCGCCGGCTTTATCCAAAGCCTAACAAACCATTAACTACTCATACAGGGGTCCGTGAATTGGCGAAAACTAAAATAGTAAAAGAAACTGTTTCAAAAGAAAAGAAAACAGTCAAAACAAAAACGAAAAAACCTGCCGCAAAAAAACCCATAAAAAAAATTAAACCCAGTAAAGTTTCCAGCGGTAGTATTAGCATGTATTTAGCTGAAATTGGGAAATTTAATCCTCTTCCCCCAGAACGGGAGGTTGAACTTGCAATCCGAATTCAGGATGATGATGAAAGAGCTATCAAAGAATTGGTTGAAGCTAATCTTCGTTTTGTGGTATCGGTTGCAAAAAAATATCAAGGGAATGGCCTTTCACTTGCAGATATTATTAATGAAGGGAATATGGGGCTTATTAAAGCCGCCAAACGTTTTGACCATACCCGTGGTTTTAAATTTATATCCTATGCAGTTTGGTGGATTCGCCAATCGATTTTGCAGGCATTAGCAGAACAATCTCGTTTAATTCGTTTACCATTAAATCGTGTTGGAACTATTACCAAAATCACTCGCGCCGCAGAAAAGCTTGAGGCTGAAGTTGAACGACAACCTAAAGGTGAAGAAATTGGTAATCAGCTTGAAATGAGTGGGGACGAAGTTCTTATGGCAATGCAATACTCCAGACGGCATAGTTCATTAAACTCACCTTTTCAGGAAGGAGAGAATAGCAGTCTTTTGGATGTGATTGAAGATTCTGAAGCAGTAGAACCTGAAATGAAAATAATGATGGAGTCAATGAAGGAAGAAGTTGGTGGTGCATTGGGAACATTATCTGAGAGAGAAAGAGTGGTTCTTGAAATGTATTTCGGGATTAACCGTGATAGCGCAATGACCCTGAATGAAATTGGTGAAGAATTTGATTTAACACGTGAACGTGTACGTCAGATTAAAGAGAAAGCAATTCAACGCTTACGCCATCGATCTCGGAGTAAAAACCTTCGGAGATATTTGGGATAATTTCTCATAATTCTTTAATAAAAAAAGGGGCGGAATCAGCCCCTTTTTTATTTTCCCTATTTCTCCTGTAAGTTTTAGGAATATGATACACCCTATAATTCGTATTCAGATTGAAAATAGTATTTATGATCGCTTGGTGGCGGAATCTGTCAAATATGCTTTAATCAGTCTTCCCTACACAATCAATAGGATGAGTCTAAAAGATATCCAAGCTAGAATCACAAATATTGCTAAAGGTAAAATATCGGAAAAACTTTTTCTTCATTTCTGTGAACAGAATGAGATTCCAGTTAAAACTAAAAAATGTCAAACCTCCTTTTATTTACCGGATAAACGAGATTTTATTCTTGGTCGTGAAGAATGGGATATAAAAAATAATTATTTACGACATGAAGATGACATTCTTTCACCTGAACAATATTTTAATTTACCCGCATTGATTCCTAATCGAGGAGAATGGGACCAATGGTCCAAAAAAGATCAATGTTTTCATGCTCCAAGCACCGATACAGTATGTTATATGTTTTCTTTTATGAAGGGTTGGAAAGGTAAAATTCCATTTTTATCGATTGAATTAACAGAGGGTCAAAATGCTTTTATAATAAAATTAATTCAATCAGCTCGGAAGAAAGAAAAACCGTATGATGAAAAATGGTTTTGGTTAAAAATGACAGAATTAGGGAACGGAATTCCCTTCAAATATCATTTGAATTTTCATCCGGAATTGATTTTGTGTGGTCTGGCACAGGAAAAAGATTTTTCCCGATTTAATGACTTAAAACCACAGAATTTTCAAAATGGATTGTTTAAAACACGGATTCAGAATAAAGGGATTAAAATAAAACATTTGTCTTCATTTTTAACCTTGTACCCAAGATTAAAAGAAAAAATGGAAGGGGGCGTACTTATCGATTAAGGCTTTTGAAACGTTAAACAATAATGATGGAATGTATTGCTTACCCACGTATGTTTATATCCGTAAGGTGCAATTTGCAAATCATCCTGGCACCAAAATCCACACTGCTTAAAATGAATAAACTCTTTTAATCTAAATGTGAGATCAAATGCCAATGGATAAAGTTTTCCCTTCTTTTTTATATTTTTCACAATAATAGTAAAATGCCCACCGCTTTTTAATTTGACAATAGTTTTTTCATAAATGTCCATCAATACGGTTACGAAATTCTCATAATCATCCAAATTACCCAAATCATTTTCATGGTCTGAATAATTGGTTTGAAGCCCTTTTGCTTTTCGGCTGGCCTGTACTTCGGCGCCTTTCATATTCAGCATATCCCAATAGGGTGGGGAAGTGATTACATAATCAATCTGTAGCAAATCAAATGTTGAAATATCCCGAGCATCACCTTGAATGATTTTATAATCGCAATTCGTGGATATGTTAGAACATCGTTTGTGAGCAATCCCGTGAAAAAGTTCGCTCAATTCAATCCCATAAGCATGTCGTTCTAGACGAAGTGACTCTACTTGGGTTGTTCCCGTTCCGGACATGGGATCAAAAACAGTGTCTCCCTTTTGGGTGAATTCTTCCACATACAATTTCACCAAATCTTCAGGGTATTTTGCAGGATGGAGTATTTCATCTTTTGAGCGAGGTTTTGGTTTTAAAATAAACCAGTTTTTAAAAGATAAGCGTAAAGGGGATTGGAATCCCATATTTGTGGCTAAGGGTGGATTCAGATTCAGAAAAGATGGTATAGGATTTAATTGAGACTGTTCATCTTTTCGGAAATAAAGAGATGTCCAAGTTGATCCATCGGGTAAACAAATAATTTTTTCATCTTTTCTTGTGAGATGTTGGGCAAGTTGATTTGATAATTTCCATGCCAATGGAACCTTGTTGTTTGTTAATAAATCAGTTGGAACCAAAACCCATAAGAATTTTCGATAATTCAGTTTGGATGCATTTTCACCGATCCAATCAATTGCATCTTTCCATTTTGTATCGTCATTCGTTAAATCTACCGCTAGAAAATCTACCGTCTCATTTTCAAACTCATTTTCTAATTCAATGGATTGGATATGTTTTAGGACAGCAGCATTAAATATTCCCGATCCAAAAGATAGAACATTTTGTTTGGGTTCAAGAGATGGCTTGGTGAAGAAACGAAGATTACTCAAAACCAAAGAATCTAAATCATCAAATACGGTAAATGACTTTTGAAAGGGGAGCCATTCCTTTGGCCCCAGATCATTAAAATTGTTTTCGATTATTGCCATGGATTTAATATAAATAATAAAAATTCGGTGAATGAATATAGGTGAAAAATTTTAGTATGTAATCTTTAGATTTATAAAAATAAGATCAGACGTTAGCTTTAATTATTTTTCAAAATATCTAATCATTTTTGAGATGAAATTAAAAGATGAAATAACGTAAATTTCGGGCTGAATTTATTGAGGAAACCATGAAGAATATTTTCCCATTCTTAATTATTAGTTTTTTGATCGGTGCCGATAATAAGGCGCCCAGCCAACGTACTCGCGATCGGGATGTTGATATTCATCATATCAAGATTGATGTTACTGTTAATCTTGTAGAAAAATCGGTTTCAGGACATGTGACTCATACGTTGAGCGCCTTAAATTCTTCATTAACTGAGTTTGCCTTGGATGCAGATGATATGGAGATTCGTCGTGTAAGATTGAATGGGAAAGATATTTCATTTGATCATAATGGAAATAAAGTTTATCTCACCTTAAATAAACCCATTGCTTGGGATGACACGGTGAAAGTTCGATTGGATTATACAGCCCATCCCCGAAAAGGAACATTTTTTGTAATACCGGATGAAACCTATCCTAATAAACATTGGCAAGCATGGACCCAAGGTGAAGATATGGATAACCATTACTGGGTGCCGATTTATGATTACCCCAACGATAAAGCCACGTTTGAAGTTATTCTGACTGTGGATAAGAAATTCACAGCCTTATCTAATGGCGAACTCATGTCAGTGAAAGATAATAAAAATGGGTCACACACTTGGCATTGGCACGAGCATTTCCCCATGGTGAGTTATCTTATTTCTTATGTGATTGGCGAATTTGAAAAAGTGGAAGATTCATATAACAGAATTCCTGTGAATTATTGGGTGTACGAAGAAAATAAACATGAGGCACTCCGATCATTTGGTTTAACGACGGATATGATGAAATATTTTGGTGAAGTGACTGGTATTGAATATCCATACGAAAAATATGATCAAGTTATTATTGATGATTTCATGTTTGGCGGAATGGAAAATATTACGCTGACCCATAACACGGATAAAACCATGCATGATGAATTTGCAGCGCCAGATATAAGCAGTGTTGGTTTGGTTGCGCATGAATTAATTCATCAATGGTATGGAGATATGCTTACCACTCGGAATTGGAAAAATATGTGGTTGAATGAAGGTTTTGCCACTTTTTTTGCACGGGATTACCGAGAGCATCATTATGGCTATGACGAAGGAGAATATATCCGATTTGGTGAAATAAATAGCTACTTGGGCGCTGATAATAAATGGCGTCGTCCTACAGTCTATTCCCAGTTTTATGAGCCCATGGACTTGTTTGATGGAAACGCCTATGCTAAGGGAAGTCTCATCCTAAATATGATGCGGGACATTTTGGGAGAAGATGGATTTTGGCGCTCTATCAAGACGTACACGAAAGAAAACCAATTCAAAAATGTTGAAACACATGATTTAAAAAAAGCGATTGAAGAAACAACTGGACAAAATTTAGATTGGTTTTTTAGACAATGGGTTTGGGAACCCGGATATCCAGAATATGATGTAAAATGGTCATACAATCAGCGGAATAAATCTGTAAAACTGAAAGTAAAGCAAAAGCAAAATCTTAAGCACACAAACATTTTCAAAATGCCAATCCAAATCCAGATAGATGATGAACTTCAAACGGTCTGGATAGAAGATAAAGAGATGGTGTATGAAGTTCCGGCGAGTAAAAGACCCAAACTCGTTATATTTAATGCTGGAATGCGGATTCCATGTAAAGTGACTTTTACCAAATCAATTTCTGAATGGATTTTACAATTGGAAAAAGGGCCTCATATTTTAGATCGTATTGCAGCTGCCAAAGAGCTTGGCAAATTGAAAGGACGACGAAAAATTGAAACTGCCTTGCTTAACGCTGCAAAAAATGATCCATTTTGGGGAGTTCGAAAAGAAACTGTGAATGCCTTTGCGAAATTGAAAACAAAAATATATGCAAATGAACTCATGGAAATAGCCAAAGGGCAAGATAATCGTGTTCGGCGAGCTATTTGGAATGCGCTGAAAAATTATAAAAAAGATGAATCTGTAAGTACATTCCTGCAGAATGTGATTTCTACCGATAAAAAATATTATAGCGTTGCGGATGCATTTAAAGCATTGGTAGTTGTGGATACAGTAGCGGCTCGCCAAATGGTTGATGTTTTATTAAATACAGAGTCTCATACAGACGTAATTCGTAAAGCTGCAATCACCTATTTTGGGAGTGTTGTAACAGACAAAAATTATAATCGCTTGCAAGATTTGGTAGCGTATGGCGGTACCACTTGGGATGCTCGCCCCGAAGCCGTGAAACAATTAGAAAAGTATGTGAAAACAAAACCCAAAACTGTTGATTTATTTGTAGAAATGCTTCAGGATAATGATCGCAGTGTAAGACGAAATGCAGTTCGAGCTCTCAAAAAACATGGCAAAAGAACGCACATTGGTGCATTGGATGTAGTCTTAGCACTAGACCCCATTCTAAGCAGGGATGTGCGGGCAGCGAAGAAAAATATTCTTTATCCACCGAAAAAATCAAAAAAGAAAGGACCGGAAAAAGAATTAGATGAGGCGAACAAGAAATTGGGTGAGATCCGTAAATTGATAAAATAGTGACTCATCCATGGTCAGTTTGGTTGGAACCTTGTGAAAAAGATAAAATCCAATTACAGCCTTTAATAAGCAAATATTGTGGCCAATATAATTCACCTTTTTTTGATCCACACATTACTCTATTTGGTAGGGTTGAAATAAATCCATCATCCACTTTTTCTGTTTTTGAAAACATTGTTAAAAACTTTGACTCGATATCTTTAATAGTAATGGGTGCCAAAACAGGAAAACCACCTTGGAAATCCCTTTATCTCCAGGTAGAAAAAACTGGAATACTGGTTCAACTCCAAAAGGAAATTGATCGTTTTTTTAATGGCTATCGCCCTTATGAGTTTGATCCCCATTTGAGTTTGGCTTATGGAAATCATGAGATTATAAATTCTCATTTAGACGATATTTCTTTTCCTGAAACGATTACATTTTCTTCTGTAGCTTTGGTGCGAACTCCCAATGAAATAACCGATTGGAAAACAATAAACCACTTTAGATTGGGAGGAGGAGTTTCCCCATGAAAAACCCATATCTTGTTGTGATTGATGTTCAGGAAAAATTGTATCCCGTTATGCATGAAAAAGAAATTTTCCTGAAAAATCTGCATATCCTTATCAAGGGATTTCAATTATTTAATCTCCCCATTCTCATAACGGAGCAAGTCCCCGATAAACTAGGACCCACCATTGAACCAATTCTGGCTTTACTCCCTGATGTTAAACCAATTATTAAAACATCATTTTCTTGCGCCGGAGATGTAGGTTTCACGTGGCAGGCCGGAAGTCATTCCAGTTGTGATGGTGTTGTGTTGGCTGGAATTGAATCTCACGTCTGTGTTTATCAAACCGAACGAGATTTGATTCATCGTGGAGAGCATGTGGAAGTGGTGACTGATGCAGTTACATCTCGGGATCCTAATAATCATCGCATTGCTTTAGATCGAATTCTGAATAATGGAGGATTTTTAACCACTGTTGAAATGTTGCTTTTTAGTCTTCAGGAAAATGCAGAGGGAGAAACATTTAAGGAATTAATCAAGTTAGTGAAATAGGTCTGTTCTTATAAGGGGAAGAGAAATAGGGCAGTTGTGGATACTGAAATTAAACTCACCACATCGAGTGGCAGAAAAATACATAATAAAGGGCATGGTACATATTTACTCCGTTGGATAAACGGATTATGGAAAGTGGTGCATACCCAATCAGCGAGTAAACCGGCCAGTAAAAATAATCAATAATGTTCATTCCATCTCACATCGCATCCGGATATTTACTCGGAAGAATCCTAAAATGTTCTTCATGGACAGTTTATCCCTTTATTCCAATTCTCTTATTTGCATCTATCTTACCAGATGCAGATGGCATCTTTTCATCCACAGTGGCGGGACACCATTCTGTATTGCACACACCCATTTTTTGGATAATTATTTTTGCAGGAATGATTGTGATTCAAAAATGGAAGAAAATGGAAATATTAAAACCGATTTCGTTGGGACTATTTTTGGGGACACAAATTCACTTGATTACGGATTGGCTCACGGCAAGAACGGTAGGAATTCAATGGTTTTATCCATTCAATCAAACCGATTATTATTTATATCAAATTCGTCCGGAGGAAGGCCAAGTCACAGTTTGGGAAATGATCCAAAATCCGTATTTCTCATTCTATATGGAAAATGCTGTTTTATTTTGGGCGGAAATTGGAGTAACCTTTATCGCATTGTCATTAACCTTAAGCAATATTTTACGTAATAAATTTTCAAATAAATAAACGAAAGGAATCAAACATGAAAAATATAATCATCATAATTTTCACAAGTCTTATCCTTGTACTGGTGGGATGTAGTAAGGGCGAAGCAAAACAGGCAAATATTGCCTTAACAACAATGCAATGTGGTATGTGTGAATCAACCATTGAAAAGGGAATGGCAAAGGTTAATGGCATTACAAAGTTCGATGTAGATATGTCGGCTAAATCGGGTCATGTAACTTATAACGCATCGATTATAGATTTAGCATCTATCGAAAAAGCGGTGTCTGCATTAGGATATCAAGCCAATAAAACTTTGGCAGATCCTGTGGCTTACGAAGCATTACCCGGATGTTGTAAAGTCGGTGGAATGTAAATAAATGAAGGATAAAATCTTCTCTATTTCTAATAATCCTAATCGGATGAGTGTAACTGAATGAAACGTTACTTTTCATTTTTACTTTTATTATTAATAGCTGCGTGTTCGTCTCCCAAAATTGCTGAAGCACCTTTTGGGGAAGGAAGTCGATATCCACATTTAACAAATACGGAAAATTGCGGATTACTTGTTTCTTGGTTTGAGCCTGTTGATTCAACCACTTTCGGATTATTTTGGTCTGAATATGAAAATAAGATTTGGTCGAAAAAGAGTCTCATTTATTCTTCGACGGACTTTTTCATTAATTGGGCTGATTTTCCGTCTATTTTTGAATTAAATGAGAATACGATTGTGGCTCATTGGCCAGAAATGAGTGCTGATGGAACGTATGATTATGACGTAAGAATCTCCTATTCAAATGATCGAGGGAAGACTTGGAGCAAACCAGTCATTCCACACAGAGATGGTAAACATGCTGAACATGGGTTTGTCTCCATTTACAAAAATGAAAATCATGATTTGGGATTGGTCTGGCTAGATGGTCGTGAAATGGCTGGCGGACATGGTCATGGCAGCGCAGGAAATATGAATCTGTATTCTACATCTTTTGATTCAAATTTTAAACAAAATGAAGATATACAGATTGATAACATGGTTTGCGAATGTTGTCCCACATCAGCCGTGCAAATTGGGAATGTCACTTTAGTCGCTTATCGCGACAGAAATGAAGCTGAAGTTCGGAATATAAATATTCTTCGAAAAGTAAACGGCAATTGGGGAAAATCTTATTCCGTTCACGATGATAATTGGATCATCTCAGGGTGTCCCGTAAATGGACCGAAATTGACTGAAAAAGATGGAAAAGTTGCCATTGCATGGTTTACGGCTCCGGAGGGTGAATCCCAAATAAATGTAGCATTCTCGAGTGATAAAGGTAAAACTTTCTCTGACCCAATTCGAGTGGATGCGGGCAAATCCCAAGGAAGGGTCGATTTACAATGGATTGATGAAAATACCGTTTTAGCCAGTTGGTTAGAGGCTGATCAAGAAAATTCATCCATTGTTTATCGAAAAATAGCAACCAATGGAATTTTGTCTGAAATAACTTCCATAGAAACCTTGGGTGGCGGACGAGGCATTGGTTATCCTCAGATGGAAATTGCAGGAAATCAAATTTTATTTTTATGGACAAACCCTATTGGTAAAACGAGAATTGAATCAAAGTGGGTCAACAATTATCATCCAAGCAAATAATATTCGATTACGATTTACAATGAGTTAAAAAGGAGATAAGAATATTATAAGGATTTTAACAATTATACCGATTTGGGTATTTATCCTATTGCCAATATCCGTATTTGCACATGGTGTCACCACGGGTGATCAAGGATATATCCAAGAGATAAGTGGAATAAATTTTATTCCATTTATGTATTTGGGTGCTAAACATATGGTAACTGGATATGATCATTTACTTTTCCTAATCGGTGTAATATTTTTTCTATATCGACTCAAAGATATTGGAATTTATGTTAGTCTTTTTGCTCTAGGACATTCATCCACGTTATTATTGGGCGTTTTTGCTGATATTCATATTAACGCATTTATTATAGACGCAATAATTGGATTGTCTGTTGTGTATAAAGCCTTGGATAATTTGGGCGCATTTCAACGGTGGTTTGGTGTTCAACCGAATACGAAGATTTCCACATTAATTTTTGGATTATTTCATGGATTTGGTTTGGCCACAAAAATTATTGAATTTGAAATGGACTCCAATGGATTATTTACGAATTTGATTGCTTTTAATATTGGTGTCGAGATCGGTCAATTATTGGCATTATCTATGATTTTGATTCTCATGAGTTATTGGCGAAAACGGGAAAATTTCATCAAACATGCCTATTCAGCCAATGTTGTCTTGATGACATTAGGTTTTATGCTTACAGGATATCAACTTTTTGGATTTTTTAATTCATAAAATGGAAAATAATGAATCATCAATATAAACCATCTGAAAGTGATTTGCCTTCATCATCACAACTTTTTAAATCTACCATTATTGCTGTTCTCGTGGCTGGTATTTTGTTACTGCTCGTTATTTTACCTGCTGAATATGGTGTTGACCCTACGGGTGTTGGCGATTTTTTGGGTTTAAAGAAAATGGGTGAAATAAAAGTCTCTCTTGAGAAAGAAGCAATAATTGAACCAGTAGTCTTTAAGGATAATTCGGTTCAACCTGAAAAAGAAAAATCAAAATCGGTTGAAGGAAATCATGATATAACAGAAATATTAATCGCACCTGACGAAGCCATTGAAATAAAGTTAGAAATGAAAAAGGGAGCAGTTGCAAACTATCAATGGTCTACCAATAATGGAGCATTAAATTTCAATTTACATGGAGATGGTTATATTGGAATGCACAAAACCACCACTTATAAAAAAGGGCGAATGGTAAGTTCTGACAAGGGCGAACTTATAGCTGAATTTGATGGGTTTCATGGCTGGTTTTGGCGGAATCGAAATAACAAACCTGTTACAGTTTCTTTAGAAACCACCGGCGATTATATATCAATTAAACGAATCAAATAAATGAGTTATGGATAAAAGATGAAAGATATAGTTGAAATATTAGTGAGTCTAGGCCTGACGAGACCCATGATGATTACATGAATAAATCATGGAATAAGACGGATGAAAATATTGATGCAAAAATTTTAGGATTCTATTCCACGAAACATCATGCAATTTTTACGCACCATTCCACCAATTCACATATGCATTTTTATCATGAATTATCTGGATTATTTGGACATGTGGATGAATTGGTTTTAAGTGAAAAGGTTATTCTCCAAATCCCTAAATAATTTATTGGGAATTTTCAGTCCTTGTGTAAATTTCCATCGTAATTCGATGAAACATTCTATCTTAAAATCCCTCACCCATTTTCTCATTTGCTTATTTTTAGTTGGATCAATCCCCTTTTCTTCTAATTCATCTGCTTCAAAGTTGTACGCAGACGAGGCAAAAAAGAAAAAGAAGAAAAAATCGTCTTCTAAGAAGTCCAAGAAAAAGAAGTCGAGTAAAGACTCAGGTAAAAAGAAAAAATCCAGCAAAAAGAAAAAGGAGAAAAAAAACCATCTTGAGCGCTTTGACAGTTTAAGTGATGAGCAGAAGATGGAAATCCTTAATTCAGCGGCCCTATTACGCAAAGAATATAAGATGCAAGGCAGTGACCGGGGCGATTTGAAACGCAATCTCGAACGGGGTCGTGATCACTCAGGAAAAAAAGCTCCACGTGTCAATGCTGCAGCTTATGCAGATGAATTATTTAATCTGACGGGAGAACTCCAGGCTTCTAATAAAGAGATTGCTCGAGCTACAAAATATTTCCAGTTGGAAAAGCCAGTTAAAAAGGCAGTTGCTTTAGACTCAAAACCATTTTTCTCTAGAGATGATTTTGAAAAAGAAGCTCGATTAAATCCAGATAATTTATACAGTCAACGTCAGTTAGGATTACACTATGAAGCAAATGGAGATTATTCATCGGCTAAAGATGTTTATCTTCGTGAAGTAGCAAAAAAACCTGAGAACCCAGATGTCCATTATTTTCTTGGATCTTTATATGCAACTCTAGGGGAATATAAAAAATCGAAGAACGCATTTGAAGAAGCTCTTTATCTGGATCCAAACCACGGAGCAACCATAGAGGCTATGTCTATGTACGTAGGATCTAAATCTCAAAAAAAGCTAAGCAATGATATTTTGAGATTATCATCAGAAAAAGCACCTGATGGACCCGCAAGAAAGTTGACACTTATTAGGGAAAAAATGGCATCGGGGAATTATATCGAAGCTTTGAACTTATCTGATGAAGCATCTAAGCAATTCCCATCACATTCTGGGTTTATTCAACTTATGGGCGAAAACCACTTAAAGCTGGGAAAAATTGAAAATGCAAAAAAATCATTTCAACGAGCTGTCAAACTAAATCCAAGGGAAATTCAACCTCATATTTCTCTTGCTGATCTTTATTTTGATCAAGGAAAATTTGTATACGCTGCTTTGTCTTTTAGTGATGCAGTTTATTTAGATCCGGATAATTCAGATTATCGTTATATGCAGGGATTGAGCTATTTTAATGCAAATGAATGGGGTCGAACTGCTGCTTCATGGGAAGATCTTCTTCATTATCGCCCAAATGACGCTATTGTTCGTAACTTGCTTCCCCAGACATATTATGTTATGGCTGTAGAATATAATAGAATCGGGAATCCTACCATGGGTCGGCAAGCTTTTAAAAATGCTCTTTCAGTGAATAATAATACTTCAGCATGGCTTTCTGGTGCAATGGGGGTATTAGGAAACTATTATAGAGAGAAGAATTTATATAGCGAATCGCTTATCGCTTTTCAAGAAGTTCTAGAATTGAGTCCAATGGATGCCGACGCTTATATGGGCATTGGAATTACGTATTGGAAAATGGATGAAAAGCAGCTCGCAAGAGCATCTTGGGAAAAAAGTCTCAGGATCAAACCGGACCATAATGAGTCACGCGGATGGTTGATCTTATCCTCCCCAGGATCTTGATTTATATTAATTCAAATTCCTTAATTCAAATCTAAATGTTCCGCGGTCTTTTTTTATTGATCTTACCTCTCTCTGTCATTTTTAGTGATGATTTTTACCCTGGGGATTCCATTGTTCATGAAGGTGTTTATGCTTTTTATAATTATGAATTTGACAGGGGGATTTCAATATTATCGCAAGCACGGATTGATTACCCAGATCATCCTGGAGTACATCTTATTTGGGCAGCTGCGCGATGGGTGAGAAGCCAAGCTTACGATTCTGTGAATGAAACCCATATTGTGCTTGAAACTGATTTGATGGAAATAAAACCTATTTATGAAAATTTAATATCTCGCTATCCCCAAGACCCAGTATACCAATTATACCAAGGGTCAAGTGTAGGATTAAGCGCCCGAGTTACACTTGGCCGAAAAGAATGGTTGAAAACTTTATACCGTGCTTACTCAGGATTTTCTATAATAGGAAAAGTATCAGCAGAATCTCCACATCTAAAAGATGCAAGCCTAGCCATAGGCATTGTGGAGTATTATGCGGGGATCAGCAATATCCTTTTAAAATGGGCAGTAAATCTTTATGGACTAAACGCTTCAAGTGAAGATGGATTAAATACAATTTCTATTGCAGCAAATGAAAGTGATTGGGCCTGGATCGAGGCGAAAGGAATTCTCAGCTTTCTTTATTTATGGGTAGAAGATGAACCTGAATTGGCTTATGAATATTCCAGTTCATTGGTGGAACATTTTCCCAAGAATTATTATTTTAATCTTTTGTTGCTTGAGTCTATGATTCGTACAAACCATACCCATAAATCTTTAGATCAAATTAAAGAGATTGATAATCTTACCCGAGACCTTACGGATAGACAAAAAGACTGGTATGCCCCTTATCTTGATTACGAAAAAGCACTATTAGCTTTCCACAGTGAACAATTTGCAATTTCATTGGATTTGCTAGAAAAGGCAATTAGTTCATATTCCGCCGAGTTGGATATAATTTTGGGAAATGCATATCTCTTAAAAGGTATGACATTAGATAAAATGAATAATCGAACCGATGCAATATCTGCCTATAAAAAGTGTTTAAAGCTCGATAATTTTTCATCTGCTATGAAAAAAGCAAAACATTATTTAAACCAACCTTACCAATAATATTAATGCAAGGTTACTGTCCTAGTTTAACGAAATACCAACGATGGCAAACACGAGAAGTCATGGTTGGGAATTTAGGTGTAGGCAGCAATAATCCGATCCGAATCCAATCCATGACCACAACAGATACCATGGATACGGAAAAAACCATTGCTCAATCTATCAGAATGATTAAAGCAGGTTGTGAGATTGTTCGAATAACGGCACCCAGCATTAAAGAAGCAGAAAATCTTCGGGCAATCCGGGATGGTTTGAGAGAGAAAGGATATGATGTCCCTTTGGTTGCTGATATACATTTTACACCCAATGCCGCGGAAGTTGCAGCTCGAATTGTTGAAAAAGTTCGAATTAATCCAGGGAATTATGCGGATCGCAAAAAATTTGAGATTCACGACTATAATGATGATACTTATGCTCAGAAATTGGATCGGATTCGAGACCGGTTTATTCCATTAATAGAAATTTGTAAAGAGCATGGTACAGCCATGAGGATTGGTACAAATCATGGTTCACTTTCTGATAGGATAATGAGTCGTTACGGAGATACACCTTTAGGCATGGTTGAATCTGCAATGGAATTCATTCGTATTGCTGAAGAAATAGACTATCACGAAATTATTTTGTCTATGAAAGCCAGCAACACTCAAGTGATGGTTCAGGCATATCGATTACTCGTGAAAACAATGGTAGATGAAGGAATGAATTATCCACTTCATCTGGGCGTTACAGAAGCTGGTGAGGCAGAAGATGGACGAATTAAATCTGCTGTTGGAATTGGAACACTCATGGAAGATGGCTTGGGTGATACTATTCGTGTATCATTAACCGAAGAACCTGAAGCAGAAATTCCGGTAGCACAAGTTTTAGTTGATAGATATGATGGAAGGAAAACTCATAAACCAATTCCAGGAGTTGTTACAACTTCCTATGATCCATTTTTTCGTTCTCGAAGAGTGACAAATACTATTTTGAATTTTGGTGGAGAAGAAGTTCCTAGAATTGTGGGTGACCTTTCTGAAATAAATTCAATTCATTGGAAGGATTTATCTCGATTCGGATATTTGTATTCAAACTCTAATGATAAATGGCATATTTCAGATCAGGCTGTGGATTATATTTATATTAAAAACAATTCTATTGATTTTGAAATTCCAGGTACACTTGGCATTATTCAAAATTTTGAATCGGTGGAAGAGAAAGAAAGGCACATTCCTTTGTATTCTATTGGAAATATCAATAGTGTTCCAAAAGATCAAATTACTTTCCTAGAAATTGGCTCAAATATTCATGGTGCCAAATTGAACGTTATTATGGAAAAGATTAAGTCCATGCCAAAAACTATTTTAATTCTTGAATCAAATAACGAACACGGATACGCGGAATTAAGGAGATTTTTTATTGATTGTCTGAATGATAATATTAAAAATCCAATTATCGTAAAAAGATCTTATCCAAATTGTTCGGTTGATGAAATGTTACTTTATTCTGCAATAGATTTAGGCGGCCTTCAACTAGATGGATTTGGGGATGGCATTTGGATCGAATCCGGTCATGATGAGGGATTTGTAAATGAAACTGCATTTGGAATTCTCCAAGCATGTCGTTCAAGAATTTCCAAGACTGAATATATCTCCTGCCCATCTTGCGGACGAACCTTATTTGATCTTCAGGAAACAACAGCAAAAATACGGGCTAGGACAGGTCACTTAAAAGGTCTTAAGATTGGAATTATGGGGTGTATTGTAAATGGACCCGGTGAAATGGCAGACGCAGATTATGGATATGTAGGAACGGGAGTTGGGAAGATCTCTCTGTATAAAGGTCAAGAAGTTGTTGAAAAAAATATTCCTGCTGGATCTGCAGTTGAAGCTCTTATCAGTTTAATTGATTCTCATGGAGATTGGATTGAACCAGCAGATGTTTAGCATTGTCCATTTAACGTGTAAAAGCGTATTATTCGACTAGATAAATTGTACAAGAAGTTTAATAAGAGTCTATTATGAAAAAACTCATTCCATTTCTATTCATTGTAATGCTATTTGCGCAGGATGGCCCGGGGACGCTGTCCCCCGTAGTAACCTATTGGAAAACTTTATCCTCGGATGAAAAGGAGACCTTCCTCTTCTCTTACATGACTCAAGTATATGAGACGCATACAGAATTAAAAAATTCTGAAGGGTATGGAGGAATCACGGAATGGTATTATAACAATCGAGCTGAGCTAATTTATGGCATATTTGATAAATTAGAAGAAGTCAAAATCAGTGAGATGGCAAAGTGGATCGACGAATATTATTCTCACGGCGAATATGCAAATCGTCCTTTCTTTGAAGCATTGGAATTTGCTTACCGGTTTGCAGATGCATCTGGAGCAACCATGTGGGAAAAATATGAGAATCTTAAATTTGATAAAATAAAACCCGGAAAAAATTAATGTCTTTTCGCCAGCCAGAGTTTATTGATGAATGGCTGAATATTTATAGAGAAGGTGGTTTTTCAAAACTTATAAAAGAAAAAGGGTTTGTGGTTCTTGTAACTTTCTTTTTATTTTATTTGATTCGTGATTCAATTTTATATTTATTATTGCCTTATTTAGCTTATTCAAATTTTAGTTCGTGTTTCTGAATTGAATTCTAAAGTCCTCAGCAGTGCCATTCTTGGAATCGATGCCTATGTGGTTGAGGTGGAATGTCATATCACAGGATCTAAACTTCCCAAATTTATTACAGTTGGTTTACCGGAAGGTGCAGTAAAGGAAAGTAAAGAACGCGTTTCAGCTGCCATCCAGAATAGTGGATATAAACTTCCAGGGAAACATATCACGATCAATCTTGCGCCAGCAGATATCCGAAAAGAAGGTTCTGCTTTTGATCTTCCCATAGCAGTTGGACTTTTATCAGCCATGGGAGAAGTGAGTGATAATTATATAAATAAGATCCTTTTAATGGGTGAATTAGCATTGGATGGTTCAATTCGTCCAATCCAAGGTGTGCTTCCTATTGCGATTTGTGCTAAAAAAAATGGGATTCCAGGTATCATTGTTCCTGAAGAGAATGCCAAGGAAGCCTCTGTAGTTGAAGGTATAAAGGTTGCCAGTGCTTCATCCTTAAATGAAGTGGTTGATATCCTCAATGGCATGATTGAAAAAGATGCGATTAAAACGGATTTAAAGTCCCATTTCCAACAACACAGTCATTATGGAAGAGATTTTTCGGACGTGAAAGGACAGGAGCAAGTTAAGCGAGCGTTAGAAGTGGCAGCAGCCGGCGGACACAATGTAATTATGGTAGGTCCACCCGGTAGCGGAAAAACGATGCTGTCCAAAAGAATTCCCACTATCCTGCCGGACTTGACTCTTGATGAAGCGCTTGAAACAACGAAAATTCACTCCGTAGCCGGAATATTACAAGAAAAGCATGGATTGGTAGGGATTCGGCCATTTCGATCTCCACATCATACAATTTCGGATGCAGGGCTTATTGGGGGTGGTACAATACCAAAACCGGGTGAAGTGAGTTTGGCTCACCATGGTGTTTTATTTTTAGATGAACTACCAGAATTCAAAAAAAATGTTTTGGAAGTAATGCGACAACCTTTAGAAGATGGGGTGGTAACCATTGCTCGAGCCGCTTTGACATTGACTTATCCATCACAATTTATGTTGGTTGCAGCCATGAACCCTTGTCCCTGTGGTTACGCAACTGATCCAAAAAATGAATGTGCCTGTTCATCTCAAATGATCCAAAGATATATGAGCCGAATCTCAGGTCCCCTCATGGACAGGATTGATATCCATATCGAAGTTCCCACAGTTGCATTTCAGGCATTAGCCAATAAGGAAGAGGGAGAACCATCAAAAGAAATCCAAAGCAGGGTTCAAAAAGCAAGAGAAGTTCAGTTAACTAGATTCAAGAAATCGAGAAATTTATTTGCCAATGCCCAAATGGAAAGTCAAGATATTAAATCCTATTGTGGTTTAGACAGTGAATCCAGCGAACTCTTAAGAACAGCCATGGATAAATTGGGGCTTTCTGCTCGTGCTTATGATAGAATCTTAAAGGTTTCTCGAACCATTGCAGACTTGGATGGGAAAAACAAGATTGATTCCATCCATATAAGTGAAGCAATTCAATACCGAAGCTTAGATCGGCAATTATGGTTGGGATAAACCCTTGAATCAAATTAATTAAAATTGTGGATCCATTTTTTGATAAGTGACATTTAATGAACTATTGTATTTTTAACCTATGATTCAACCACTATTTTTCACACTTTTCGCATTTAGTTTTCTATATGGGGCGAATTGGATCAGTCATTTAAGAAAATACTTAATGGGTGAACTAAATGGATAAAGTACGCATTTTAAATCTCAAAATTCCTGCTCGTCATGGTGTGTACGAGTTTGAAAAGGACAAAGATGGCTTGTTCGAATTGGATGTGGAGATGCATACTGATTTATCTTCGGCAGGGAAATCTGATGAATTAAAGGACACCATCAATTATGATAAAGTTGTGTCTGTTATTATAGAAGAATTCACCAAAAAAGATTATAATTTGATCGAGGCTGTAGGAGATGCTATTTGCGTAGCGTTATTGTCCGTCTTCCCGATTCGCAAGGTTATTATTAAAATTCGGAAACCTCATGCACCCATTATGGCGAACCTGAATACAGTAGAAATCGAACTGGTTCGGGAGAAATAATTGAAACCGGTCCATGCCTATTTATCACTGGGATCCAATTTAGGAGACCGGGAATCGAATCTTGCCCAAGCGACCATGGCATTGTTGATTAATTTTGATATATCTGATATTGAATCATCATCCTATTACGAAACAGAGCCCTTGTATAATGTGGATCAACCGGATTTTCTTAATTCTGTCGTTAAATGCACCACGACGTTAAAACCATTTGATTTTTTAGATGTATGCAAAAGGATCGAAAAAATGTTAGGTCGTTCTGAGACTCGAGAAAAAAATAGTCCCCGAATCATTGATATTGATATTTTATTTTATGGTGATTCGATTTTGGAAACCGATGAATTAACGATTCCTCATCCAATGTTGGGTATTAGAAGATTTGTATTAATACCATTTGCTGAATTGGAGCCTAATTTTCAAATTCCCCATTCAAAAATCACCATTAATGATCTGCTTGATCATTGTATTGATAATTCCAATGTTATACGCCACCGCATGGAGACACAGGCTTGAGAAATTTGTACTATATTGCAATTGAAGGACCCATTGGTGTCGGCAAAACCAGCCTTGCCAATTTAATGACAAAAGAATTGGGTGCACGTCTTGTACTGGAAGAATTTGAAGAAAATCCTTTTTTACCCGATTTTTACAAAGATCCAGAACGTTATGCTTTTCAAACGCAACTTTTCTTTTTATTACAACGATATCGCCAACAGCAAGAACTCCGGCAAGTGGATATGTTCCAAAAATTACTCGTAACTGATTATATGTTTGTGAAGGATAGGCTCTTTGCATCTTTGAATTTAGGTGAGAAAGAAATGCAACTGTATGATACGGTTGCAAATTTATTGGAACGGAATATTATTAAACCTGATCTAGTGATATATCTTCAAGCGGATACGGATACCTTAATGAAAAATATTTCCCAACGGGGTAGAGCCATGGAAGATGAAATTACCTACGAATATATTGACGCATTGAGCCAGGTTTATACCGAATACTTTTTCCGTTACCAAGACACGCCATTGGTCATTATTAATACAAATAACATCGATTTTGTCCATAATGAAAATGATTTGAAAGAGGTGATCAATTATATTCGTCAACCTGTCTCAGGGACAAAATTTTTCAATCCTGTTACGGACCTATAATGATAAAATGGTTCATTTTTAGTTTAATGGGATATCTGCTTTATAAAGCATCAGGACCCTTATTGTCTCTTTTTAAGATTAAAAAATCTATTAAGGACAAACAAAGAAAATCGGAGATACGTTCAAAGGTTTTAAAAATGGACATACAGGATGCAGAATTCGAGGAGAAAGAAAATGAATAAATTAAAATTACTATTAACAAATCAAGAATTAATTCCAGATAGTAAGGATTGGGCTTTGCTTATTTTAAGAGTCATTCCATCCTTTTTTTTATTTTACAATCACGGAATGGACAAAATAACGGCTGGTCCAGAAACTTGGGGATGGCTTGGTGGAGCAATCCTATCATTGATTGGGATTTCGTTTGGACATGTTTTATTTGGATTTCTAGCAGCATTGAGTGAAGGTGTAATGACTTTACTCGTTTTAGTAGGATACAAAACCAGGCTTGCTTCTTTTTTTATAATGATGACAATGTTTCTTGCTGGCATTTATCATTTATCTGAGGGAGAAAGTCCAGAATCTGCTTTCATTTATTTTATAATTTATTTCGTTTTGTTCTTGAGAGGCTCTGGCCAATTCAGTATAGATGAAAGAATTTGACGTATGAATGCTGTACGAATCCATGACCACGGCGGGACAAATGTCCTAAAATGGGAGAAAATACCAAAACCTAAATTGTCATCAGGACAGGTTCGTGTTGATATAAAGGCAACTTCATTGAATCATTTGGATATATGGGTTCGGAAAGGAATTCCCGGTGTACCACTTCCCTTAGTTACAGGTAGCGATGCGTCAGGCGTAATTTCTGCTGTGGGGGAAGGCGTAGATGATTCTCGGATTGGGAAAAAGGTTATGATTCAACCTTTGGTTTATTGTGGCGACTGTAAAGCTTGTTGCACTGGGAAAGAAAATATATGTGAATCTATGTGTATTATGGGAGAGAATTCTCAGGGCGTGAATGCTGAACAAATTGTTGTAAATATAAATCAAATAGTTCCATTTCCAGATCATTTAAGTTTTGAAGAAGCAGCGTCATTTGCATTAGTGGCCCAAACTTCATATCAAATGTTAGTAAATCGTGCAAATCTTCAAAAGAATGAAACCATTATGATTTGGGGAGCAAGTTCGGGCGTTGGGAGTATGGCTATTCAAATAGCAAAAGCAAAAGGTGCGCGAGTAATTGCCATTGCTGGGACATCTGGAAAATGTGAAAAAGCGAAGTCTCTTGGTGCCGATGAAATAATTAATTACAGAAAAGATGATATTTTAGATAAAGTCAATTCCTTCACGAATGGAAGAGGTGCGGATGTAGTTTTTGAACATGTGGGCGAATTAACCTGGAAAAATTCAATGAAAAGCCTAGGACGTGGCGGGAGGGTTGTTACGTGCGGATCAACCACTGGATTCAAAGCCGAAATAAATTTGACGCATTTATTTTTCAAACAGCAATCAATCTTGGGTTCGACTATGGGATCAAAATCTGCATTTAATAAAGCCTTGTCTTTATTAAACGATGGTAAAATAAAGCCGGTAGTTGACCGTATATTTCCTATATCAAAAATTCCAAATGCACATAAATATTTAGAATCCGGGAAACAGTTCGGAAAGGTAGTTTTATCCTATGAATAAATTAATTATCATTTTATTTCCTGTTTTGGTTTTGGGTAATTTTGATTATGTCTCTAACGGGTTTGGATTGGATATTGGCTCTAGTGGTTCAGGTATTTTTATTATGAGGAACTATAGCCATAGTTCAGAACGATATTCTTTGAATGGTGAATTACGTTACTATGATATCAAAGCTGATGATGAAACGATTGTTTACGATTATTATACAGGACAATATAAAACCTTAGGTGGTAAAAGTCTTTTTATGTTGCCAGCGTTCATTGGTGTAAATTATTATCCATTTGTGGGTAAAATTGAAAACAATTTTTCTCCCTTTATAACAGCAAAAGGAGGAATGTTGACCACAGTTGATGGTCGGGAATTTGGATCTTTTAGTGAAAGATGGAAAAATTCCGAAATCCAATTTTCACCGGGTGGATTTCTGGGAGTTGGAATTGATTTCAAAATGGTCGGCCAATCCACAGTAATGGTTATGGTTGGATTTGAATTTCTACCGTTAAAGAAAATAGCCGATGGGAAGAATAATTATTCAGGATTCTTAATTCATCTCTCATTTAACAGAAGAGCAAAGTGATTCCTGATAAAGCTTTTTTTGTTAATCCCAAAATGGTGATTGGGAACGCATTTCATTTAGATAAAAACGAATCAAATCATGCCACACGAGTTCTCCGACTAAATCCTGGGGATGAAATCTGTCTCTTAGATGGTTTTGGAATGGGGTACCATGCCGTCATTGATATTGTTGGGGATAAAGTTAGCGGGACCCTAAAGAGAGAATATCTAGAGTATGGTGAGAACCCATGTTCAATTATATTAGCATCAGCTTTGATAAAACGGGACAGGTTTGAATTATTGTTAGAAAAAGCCACAGAATTAGGTGTAACTGAGATTCAACCTATGATAATGGAACGATGTGTTAAAAGGACCTTGAATATTGAAAGATGCCAAAAGATTGTCATTTCGTCTGCGAAACAATGCCGAAGAAGTCGATTCCCTTTATTGAAAGAGCCATTGGATTTGGATACATTTTTAACACATAGGAATGGAAAAATAATTTGTGGACACATGAATTCAGAAAAAACATTATCTCAATTAAATTTAGTTTCTGATGATCATATTACTGTATTAATTGGACCGGAAGGAGATTTTACAGAAAATGAGATGGAAAAAATGAAAGATGTGGGTGTATTATTTTTTAATCTGGGGGAAAGACGTCTCCGAGCAGAAACGGCTGCATTAAATACTCTTTCCGTTTTGAATGAATTATTAAACTAGGGAGATACCGTGGAAGATTGTTTATTTTGCAAAATAATTAATGGAGATATTCCAGCAGATAAAGTATTCGAGAATGAAAGACTTTTGGCATTTCGGGATATAAATCCGGCCGCACCCACCCATATTTTGATTATTCCGAAAATTCATATTTCTACTTTGAACGATCTTCAGCCGGAACATAATGGTTTAATGGGGGAATTAGTTAGTACCGCCTCCGAAATAGCGAAACAGGAAGGAATTGCGGAAGCGGGCTATCGAACCGGATTTAATTGCAATGAAGCCGGTGGACAAACTGTATTTCATATCCATTTACATTTAATGGGCGGACGCACATTTTCTTGGCCACCAGGGTAATCATTTAATAAAATTTCATTCACCAATAGGCAAATTCAAAAAGACATTAGAATAGAATCCTGTGGTGGATATCCGGACTTAAAACCTGTAATTTCCTTACCCACATTCTAACCAGCACTCATGTATATATCTGAATTAAAAATGCATGGCTTCAAATCTTTTGCCAATAAGGAAGTCATGAAACTTGGCCGAGGCATTACCACCGTAGTGGGGCCAAATGGGTGTGGTAAGACGAATATCGTTGATGCTATACGTTGGGTGTTGGGTGAGCAAAAATATAGTGTACTCCGTAGCGGGAAAATGGAAGATGTGATTTTTAATGGTGCCCAAGGAATCAAACCACTTGGCGTTTGTGAAGTTTCCATGACTGTCCACAATAACGCAGGAAAACTGCCTGTAGAATATAATGATATTGAAATAGCCCGCAGAGTTTATCGAAGTGGCGAATCAGAATATTACCTCAATAAAACTAAATGTCGATTGAAAGATATTATGGACCTTTTTGTAGATACGGGAATGGGATCTGATGCGTATTCAGTAATCGAATTAAAAATGATTGAACAAATTTTGTCTGAAACAGGCGATGATCGACGGAATATGTTTGAAGAAGCTGCGGGAATTCATAAATACAGAAGTCAACGAAAAACTACGTTAAGAAAATTTGAAGCTACAAGAACTGATTTAGAAAGGATTAAAGATATTATCGCAGAAGTAGAGCAAAAGGTGAATAGTCTCGGACTTCAACTCAAGAGATTTAAGCGACATGCCTCCTTATCAGAGACGCTTGAAGTAAAGGATTTAGAGCTGGCATTTATTCAGATTCATAGATACAATTCAATTGCTGCACCCCTCCGAGTCAGAATAAAAGAATTCCAACATTTAAGAGAATCAAAAACTTCAGAATCATCTAATCACGAAAAAGAATTAGAGCGATTTCAATCTGATTATAAAAAGCAGGAAACAGAATTGAATTCTATGCAATTAGTCATGACTGAAATGAACAAAACTCGAGAAATGATTAGGAATAAAATACTCGTTTGGACAGAACAGGGACGTGGATCAATATTAACAGTGGACCGATTAGAACGTGAACACGGAACTAACGATTCAAAGATTGAAAGTCTGAAACAATTAAGTCTCGATTTTGACAAGGAAATGACAGATCTGGATCCTACCATTGATACCCAACTAGAGTCATATAAAAATGTAAAAGATGCATTCAATAAAATTGAAACAGCATATCAAAAAACTGTCCAAGAATTAGATAGGACTCAGAATGATCGTTGGGAGTTGCAACGCAAACTTGCGAATGATCGATCTTTGTTTGACAGGACTGAAGCTTTAGTCGAAGATAAAGAAAATGTAATTAAAAATTTAAAAGAGCAAATCAGATTACAAAAAATTAAAGAAAAAACTAACAAGCAACTTTTGATTCAATTACGAAGTGATAGAAAAGAAGCTGACACAAATTTATCAATTGTAAAAAAAGAATTAGAAAAATCAGAAAATATATTGATTGAATTAAAGGGCCGGCGAGAAAATATTTCTGAAGAAAAACATACTGTTTCCGCACAGATTCAATCTTTAACAGGCCAACACGAATTTTATAATGAATTAGTGGAATCGCGAGAAGGATTCCCCCAGGGAACTAGATATGTTCTAGAAAACCCGAAATCGTTTCCCGGTGTCTTAGGTACTGTGGCAGATATGTTTCAAGTTGATGAAGAATATCGTGATGCTATGGAATCTGGGCTAGGTGATTTATCCCATTGTTTAATATCGACTGATAAAAAAGAAGCTATTTCAACACTTGAAAAAGCAAGAGAAAACCAGGCCGGCGATTTTACTATAATTCCATTAAAAGAAGCGACATCCCTCAAGGTAAAATTGAATGAAATACCAAATAATAAATTGGTATTAGGACGCGCATCTGACTTAGTCAAAACAAGTAAAGAATTGGTTCCATTAACTGAATATTTATTAGGCAATTTGTTAATTGTAACTGATTTACAAAATTCTCTACAATCTAAGGATTTAGAAGGATGGGGATTGGTTGACCTTTCAGGAGCATACTCAGGTAGTGATTTAATCCTTAAAAGTCGGCAAGTTTCTGAACATGGTAATTTAATGGGTCGTCAGAAAAAACTGGATTCTATTTCAGACGAATTAACAAACCTTTTGGTAAGTGAAAAAGATTTAGTAAAAAAATCAAAATCGTTATTTGAAGAAATTCAATCCAACCACACCCATGTAAAAGCAAACCGTCGTTCAGTAGAAAAATGTGTTCAGATTTTGGCACCATTAGAAACAGAAGTAATCCGATGTGAATTCAAGGAATCTCAGATTTCAGAGTTAATTCAATCTGGCAAAGTGGAATTAGAAAAATCAAATTCATTATTACGTGACTCTACCCAAGCATTAAAACTGCTAAAGCCTACTATGGATAAGGCTCAAAAGTCCCTTGATTCATTTCAATCTAAAGTGGACAAAGCTAATGAAAAAATGCTGGCTGCCCGAAAAGAACGAGATGATTTTCAACAAAAGGTACAAGATCTTAGAATCAATTTAATTGAATTGGAGACAAGAAGGGATCAACTCAATTTTAAGAAATCATCAGGAGATGAATCTTGCCAAGAATTAAGCATCCGGCAAAATAAAATTAATTCAGAAGTTAAAGAACTTGATGCTAAAAAATTAGAATTGGATGGTGATATTGAATTAGGTGAAAAAGAATTAGGTAAATTGGATGCTCAGATTCAAAAACAGCGATCTATTTTAGATTTAAAACAATCCGTTTATCGTGAAACATATCAAAATATTGAAGAAGTTCAGGCTCGAATTGCCTCCGAACAAAAAAATAGAGAACAGATTCTTGATGATCTGAAAAGTGCAGAATTGGAAGCCACGGAAACAAATCAATTGATTCGACTGGTTCAAGAAAGAATCCGTGAACGATATAATAACCATGTTCCAAAAGAATTAATTGTTGACGATACCGAAGAACAGTTAGAATTTGAAATCCAAAAAATTCAAAGAAGTTTGGAAAGTATTGGGCCGGTGAATATGGCAGTTCAAGATGAGCATGATGAAGAAAATGAAAGATTAGAGATCTTGTCGGTTCAGAGAGATGATCTCATTGAAGCAGAAGGAAATCTAAGGGAAACAATTCGTAAGATTGATAAAGTAGCTCGAAAAAGATTTCAGGAGACTTTTGATCTAATTAAATCAAATTTTGAGAAATTATTTCAATTATTTTTTGAAGGCGGAGTTGCTAATTTGAAATTGATCGGTGATCCAGATCCATTGGAGGCTGATATTGGAATTGAAGCACAACCTCCCGGAAAGAGGAATACATCTTTGCGTTTACTTTCCAGCGGCGAAAAAGCTCTAACAGCTATCTCACTTCTTTTTGCCATATACCAGGTTAAACCAAGTCCCTATTGTATTTTGGACGAGGTAGATGCGCCACTGGATGATGTGAATATTCATAAATTTACTCGTGTTCTATCCAAATTTTGTGACGAAACACAATTTATCATTGTAACCCATAATAAATTAACGATGGAAATCGCAGACTATATGTATGGCGTGACCCAGGAAAAGAAAGGGATTTCACAACTCGTATCTGTGAAATTTGAATAAAATGACATCCATTATCGAGTTTTTCCAAACCTATAAAATTTTAAGCACTTGGCTAGCTCCTAGTTTAATTGTCTCTGGTGGGATTGTGCTGGGAATGATTTTTAAACAAGTTGTTCATTCCCGACTTAAAAAGGCAGCATTAAAATCTGAATGGGAAGGAGATGATGTGATTCTCAATGCAGTGGAATCCCAAATTATCCTTTGGTTTTTCTGGGCCGCATTATCACTTGCTCTTCGAAATGTTGAAATTGTGGAACCCTTTGGACTCTATGTATCCAAATTTCTAATAATTATTCTGATTGCATCCATAACCCATGCTGCCGCGAAACTCATTGTTGGGCTTCTAGATCTATGGTCTAAGAAGCAAGGCGGCGGATTCCCATCCACAACCATGTTTACAAATTTTGTATGGGTTACGGTTTACATTATTGGTTTACTTGTTATTTTGGATGCTTTGGATATTTCCATAGCGCCCATGCTCACTGCTTTAGGAATTGGTGGTTTGGCTGTCTCTCTAGCATTGAAAGATACCTTAACAGATGTTTTTGCTGGTCTCCATATTTTATTAAGTAAAAAAGTACAACCGGGCGATTTCGTTAGTCTTGATTCTGGAGAAATGGGATATATCCAGAATATTACCTGGCGGAATACCAAAATGCTGGAGCGGACAAATAATATAATTCATATTCCGAATACCAAATTATCTAAAGCTATTATCAAGAATTATGATAGTGGCGATGCGAGTTTTTCAGTAAAAATTCCAGTGGGAGTCGGCTATAATTCAGATTTAGATGTTGTAGAAAGAATCGTGATGGAAGTAGCAAATGAATTACATCAATCAATGGATGAAACAAATAAAAAGTCAGAGCCAGCGTTTAAATTTCGCGGATTTGGCGAATCTAGTATTGATTTTATGGTTTATTTCCGAGGAAATAAATATGGTGACCAGAATCCAATCATTCATGAGTTTGTGAAAAAACTCCATAAGCGCTTCAACGAGGAAGGGATTGAGATCCCCTTCCCAATGCGGACTGTGATTCAGCGAAACGAATCATAAATGAAAACTTGGCTGATTGTTGGGGCATCTCTAGCTGGATTAGCCGTTTTGTTGGGCGCGTTCGGCGCCCATGGATTAAAATCTAGAGTTTCACCTGAAGACCTTCTCATATTTGAGACTGGAGTCCGATACCATATGTACCACGCGCTTGGATTATTGATCATTGGTGTAATTGGGTTTCAGGTTTCCCAAGATGTGATTCAAATTCCAGCTTATTTATTCACTGCAGGAATAATAATCTTTTCCGGTAGCCTATATTTACTTGTGTTTACTCATACCCGTTGGCTGGGTGCCATAACACCCATTGGCGGTCTTTGTTTTATTGTGGGTTGGCTGCTTCTAGCTTTTAATCTATATAAAGCCTAGGGGACATTAAAATGTCTTCGACAAAGCGTGTTCTAGGGTTATTTGACGCCACATCTATGGTGACTGGCAACATGATTGGTTCTGGCATTTTTTTACTGGCAGGATACGCTGCTGCTCCAGTCCCTAATGATTTTACCCTTATCATGGCTTGGATAGGTGGTGGATTCATGGCGCTATTAGGTGCATTTGCCATTGCCGAATTATCTACACGATTTCCGGAAACAGGTGGAGACTTTTTGTATTTACATAAAGTTTTCGGCCCATTCCCTGCATTTTTGTATGGATGGATGAGCCTCGTTATTTTTGAGACAGGATCTATCGCAGTATTGGCTCTTTTTTCAGCAAAATATTTTCACCAGTTTTTTCCAGGATCTATGGCACTATCTGTACCAATGTTGGCTACTTTATTGGTTTTAGGCTTTTCCGGGATTCATTGTTTAAGAGTTGAAGTTGGATCCCGATTTCAATCCGTTCTGACAGTTCTCAAAATATTAGGCATTTTTCTAATGGTATTTCTCTTATTTGGCGGTGAGAATACAGGATTACCAATCAAAAGCATATCCACAAACACTGATAATCCATTCATCGGATTTTCTCGTGCGTTGATACCCATCTTTTTTGCCTACACGGGTTGGAATGTAGCAGGATATATTGGTGGTGAAATACAAAATCCACGTAAAACACTCCCAATGGCATTGATTGGTGGAACACTCATTACGACCATTATTTATGTGATTGTAAATCTATCATTTTTAAAAGCAGCTGGATTATCAGGAATTCAAGGCCAAGAAATGGCGCCTCTTATTGCTTTGAAAGCTGTTGGGGCTGAAGAATGGACAACCTTTTTATCAATATTGATTTTTGTCAGTGTATCCAGTTCTTTATCTATTACCATTCAAACGGCAGGTGCTAGGGTGATTCAAGCCATGGGAGAGCAAGGCGTCTTTTTCCAATTTACGGGTAAAGTTCATTCCAAATTTAAAACACCGGTAAATGCAATTTTGGTTCAAGCAATTTGGACAATTGTTTTAATGTTTGCACTGGATATCGAGAGCTTGGTTGAAGCGTCTACAGTTGTGATGATCATGTTTTCTGCATTATCCATTTCAACATTATTAAAAGTGAATAAAATAAATTCCATACAAAAAGTAAATGATGATATTTATAGAACACCGTTTTACCCTTTTGTTCCTGTGGTTTATATCTTATGTGCAATTTATATAAGTTGGGGTGTTATTCAATTTCATCTATCTCAAGGAAGTATTTTACCCTTTTGGGGCTTGGCTTTTCTTTCCATCGGTTGTGTTGTTTATTTTATTTGGCAAAAATGGATTTTAAATAAATGAGTAAAGTAAAAGATCAATTATTGAGAGAAGAAGGGAAAAAAAGATTATCTTGGGCTGAAAGTAATATGCCGATATTGGCATCTATCCGCAACCGATTTGAAAAAGAAAAACCTCTTCAGGGAATAAAAATTGGTGTAGCGCTTCATCTTGAGAAAAAGACAGGAATACTTCTGCGAACCTTGGTAGCCGGAGGCGCACAGTTATCAGCTGCATCTTGTAATCCTCTTACTACAGATGATTCTATTGCTGAAGCGTTAGATGATGAAATGGATGTGTTCGCATGGTCGAGCCAAACAGATGTTGAGTATTATAATTGTTTGGAATCTGTCATTGCAACCAAACCGAAAATAACAATTGATGATGGCTGCGATTTAATTTATTTATTGCATACGAAACACCAGGATGTTTTAGAGAATGTAATTGGAGGATGTGAAGAAACAACAACAGGAGTTATACGTTTGGAAGCCATGAATCGAGATGGCGCTTTAAAAGTACCTATAATGGCCGTGAATAATGCCCACTCGAAATATTTATTCGATAATCGTTATGGAACCGGCCAAAGTGTTATTGAAGGAATATTGTCAGCTACCAATATCTTGATTGCTGGAAAAATTGTTGTAGTTGTAGGCTATGGTTGGTGTGGCCGTGGAATTGCGAATAGGTTAAAAGGCTTGGGTGCCAAGGTCATTGTTGTTGAATCTGGTACGACCAATGAAGGAACTTCTTCAGGATACCATAGAGCATTGGAAGCATCTTATGACGGTTGTTGGGTTATGCATATGAATGATGCTGCATCGAAAGGTGATATTTTTATTACAGCAACGGGGAATAAACATGTTATCTCAGATGAACACATTTCTAAAATGAAAGATGGCGCAATTCTAGCAAATTCAGGTCATTTTAATCATGAAATTGATTTAGATGCACTTGAATCAAATTCTAGATCAAAAGAAACTATTTTAACTAATGTAGAAAAATATGCCATGAAAAATGGGAAAAACATTATTTTATTGGCTCAAGGACGATTAGTGAATTTAGCGCAGCCAACGGGACAGGGTCATCCCATCGAAATTATGGATGGTAGCTTTGGTGTTCAGGCGCTTTGTGTGGAATATTTGGCAAAACACGGTATTGATTTAAAATCAGGTATTTATGATGTTCCTAATGACATTGATAATGATATAGCAAGAATTGCATTGGAGTCACAAGGAATAATTTTGGACCAACCAACTGAAGAGCAGGAAAATTATTCGAGTTCATGGAATGAAGGTACCTAAGGATTTTATGTAAGTAAATCGGATGGAAAGCACAATACCAAAAATATTAGATGGAGCTCTTGGAACAGAATTAGCAAAACGTGGTGTAAATATCCCACTACCTCTGTGGTCAGCAGATGCAAATTTGACTCATCCCAACATTGTAAAAAATATCCATATTGATTATATCAAAGCTGGGGCTGATATCATTTCGACGAATACGTTTCGTACCACAACCTATTCATACCAAAAAGCAGGGTTTACCCAACGTCGAGCGAGAGAAAGAGCATATAATAGTTTAAGATCTGCAGTTGATATCGCCCAATCTGCCGCCGGAGAATTTGTTGAAATTATTGGTTCAATCACATCCATTAACGATTGTTATTCTCCAGAATTATTTCCCGGCAAAGGTGCTGCACAAGATACCTATGGTGAACTCATCGAATGGTTTATTGAATCAGGAATTAATCATATAATTTTTGAAACCATGGGACATATAAATGAAATTCAAATTGCAATTGAAATAAGTCAAAAAAATAAAATGAAAACTTGGGTGAGCCTTTTGCTAAAGAATGGAAAACAGATTCGAAATGGAGATTCTTTAGAAGAGACAGTTAATTTGATTAGGGATTATTCAGTATCATGTTTATTAATAAATTGCAATCGAATTGAAACCGTTAATAAAGGTATAGATAATTTTTTGTCGGTTTGGAGAAATGATTGGGGTGTGTATCCAAACCTGGGAAAAACTGATTTTGATAATGATTATTTTGAATTAATTAAATTTGATAATTTCAGAGATGCAATGCGAAAGTATTTGAATCTAGCTCCATCAGTAATTGGGGCGTGTTGTGGGTCAACTCCTGAACACATCAGTCTTTTAAAAACACTAATAACTAACAAAGTAAAAAATGAAAATAAAAATCAAACCCTTTAATAATAGTGTTAAATCTCTCTACGAAAACCATGGCCATTTTCATAATGGCGATGCTGGAATAGACCTATTCGTGATAGAGAACCAAACAATTGAAGCAGGAGAGACAACTCGAATTCATTTAGGTATTGCATGCGAGAATGTAGAAAATAAACCCTACCTTTTAATGCCACGATCAAGTATTGCCAAAACGCCACTACGGCTATGCAATTCTATTGGGCTCATCG
>JAPYRR010000059.1 GCA_029936885.1 Fidelibacterota bacterium
CAATGGGAATCATGATGGCATATGTCCCCCAGGAAGTTCCCGTGGCAAAACTGATGAAGCCCGCCAGCAGAAAAGTAATCATGGGGAGTAAATTGGGCTGGAGCCATCCTTCCGTTAATGAAACAACATATTCAGCCGTTTTTAATTCCCGACTTATTGTATTGATACAGAATGCTAATGCTAAAATAGTAACCGCGGGCATAACGCCCTTCATTCCTGCCATGACTGTTTTCATGACTCCCTGTAAATCATCTATTTTTTGGATCATCATGGTGATTGCCAGAATAGTAAGGGCAATCATATAACTTTGCAAAATAGCTATTTTTCCAAAAACGATAAAACTTGTCAAGTTGATGCCCACCACCAGCATAATGGGAATAATGAAATTCAAATAAATATTGGGTTTCCCCGTGGTTGACACTTCCAGGTTTGTGAGTTCTTTGCCCATCATGGGTACGGCGCCATCCCGTAGCACTTTCCCTTCATTCTTGGCACGGTCTTCAGCCTTTTTCATGGGACCAAAATCCGGAATTATATTCATAGCTAATAGACCCACCATACCAATAGCCAGAAATGAATAAAAATTAAAGGGGATACTATGAATATAAAGATCCATGGCTGTCGCCTGATCCGTAACAGGGCCGATTCCAATGGTGAGTCCGCCCATATACACCGCCCAGCCCGTAAAGGGAATCAGGGCAATCATGGGGGCAGAGGTGGAATCGCAAATGTAAGCCAACTTTTCACGAGAAATTTTATATTTGTCAGTTAGTGTGCGCATGACCGGCCCCACGAATAAGGGACTGAAATAATCACTGAAAAATATGGTAATACCCAAACCCCAACCCAAGCCCCCAACCTGTCTTCGAGTGCGAACCCAGCTACCCACTTTTTCTGTGAAAAGTTTCACAGCACCGGAGCGCTGGAAAAAAGCCACCAAAATTCCAATATTAAATTCCAGTAATGTGACCCAAATAAAATCTTTTGACGCCAAGGAACGTATAAGAAAATCAGGAAACCCGGCAATTCCATCTCCCAATAATAACACACCTATGAAGCAAGCCACCAACAGACTCACGACTGCATCCCGGGTGATAAATGCTAAAGCAACTGCCAACAGCGGCGGTATAATAGATATCCAGGTTAATTCCATATAGGGTATTGTATTTTTTGCATAATATCTTTCTTGTTAGGACTTGAATTTTCGAAGGAATAATGCTTTGTGCAATTTAATTTAACACACTTTTTTAAACAGGTTTAGGTTAGAATTATCTCATGGAATCATTAACAGTCATTTACATCGGCATCATTATTTACCTGACCGGGATGTTGGGCGTAGGTATTTATGCCAGTAAAAAAATATCCGGCACAGAAGATTTTCTTGTAGCCGGAAGACGCTTGCCCCTTTGGCTTTGTACTGCAGCCTTAACAGCAACATTTTTTGGAGGAGGAACCATTATGGGTGCCGCCGGTGCAGCTTATAAAAAAGGGTTCCTGGGTGTGATCGCAGATCCATTCGGCGCTGCCCTGTGTTTATTTCTGGCCGGATTATTTTTTATACGTATTATGAGACGGATGCGTCTCACCACAATTGTGGATTTTTTTGAAATTCGATTCGGAAAAACATCGGGGCTCATTGCCTCCATTATTATGCTGTCTGTCTATATTGGCTGGACAGGGTCACTCCTTGTTTCACTGGGATTTATCCTCCACACAATTACGGGAATTTCTGCAAATACCGCAATTGTCATAGGAACGATTTTTGTTTTTATTTATACCATGGCAGGCGGTATGTGGGCTGTTTCCCTCACAGACTTTTTTCAAATCATCATTGTCATAACAGGACTGGCAGTGATATTGCCTATCGTCATTTCGAAAGTGGGCGGATTTTCTGTCCTTGTTTCCAGTTTACCTGAAGACAGTTTCCGCATGACGCCGAAAGGGGGCGGTTCCATCGAATGGCTGAATTATGTCCGGGCCTGGATGGTGATTGGCCTTGGCAATCTGGCAGGACAAGATCTGTTGCAACGGTCACTTTCAGCGAAGAATGAAGAAGTGGCCCAGAATTCAGCCTATCTGTCATCCGTCATTTATTTAGTATTTGGTATTATTGCAGTTCTAATCGGTATGGCCGGAAGTTTATTGATTCCGGGATTGGAAAATCCGGAATTGGTCATACCAAAATTAGCCCTTAATTATTTACCGCCTGTTCTGGCTTCCCTTTTTATTAGTGCACTTTTGGCGGCTGTCATGAGTAGCGCCGATAGTTCGATTCTGGCCTGTTCAAGTGTCCTTGGGAAAAACTTGCTCCCGTGGGTATCGAAATCTAATTCTGATCGAACCGTTCTTAAATGGACCCGGTTATCTGTGCCCGTATTTGCTGTTTTATCCATGATGGTTGCTTTGTTTGTAGGCGAGGTTTACACCTTATTGCTTGATTCATTCAGCATTTTATTGGTTGGCCTCTTTGTTCCTCTCACTGCCGGAATCTGGTGGCCCAAGGCCAATACCACTGCTGCATTAAGCGCCATGGTTCTTGGATCTGTATCGTGGATCGCCTTCAAATTTATCACACCCGAAATTCCATCAGATATGATTGGATTGGGTGTAAGTGTTAGCGCTATGGTGCTTGTAACATTATTTACGAAAAATAAAGAAGCTGCGAATCCCATCAAGGATGTGGATGGGAATATTCTCCCTTATGTTGACAGGCTGGGAACGCTATCCCTTTTTACCGGGAAAAATAAAAACTAGTGTGCTGGATTTATTGTATGGGAATGGACCAACTGCGCTTCATTATTGGCGTGCGGATATTTTAACCGTGCCGATTGGCTAATAGATCGAGCTTCTTCATCCAGTTTATATTTTAAATAATAATTTTGATGTTCCCGGGCTTTATCAGGATTTCCCAGTTTTTTATTCACCAGCATCATATTGTAATGGGCTTGGGCATCTTCCGGATCGATCCTAACACCCTCATCATAAACATATAAAGCCTCGGCATATTCCTGGTTAAAATAATAGGTCTGGCCTAATTCCTTGATGTTTACCCGGTCTTCAGGATGTGTTTTTCGCACCTGTTCGAAGTATTGGATTGCCTGGGGATACTCACCCAATTTTTTAGCGATCATGCCACGGAAGAAAGCCACTTTCGGGAATTCGGGTTTTATGGATTCCGCAGATGACAATGCTTGTTCCGCCAAATCAAACTTGCCCTCTTTGATAAGAATCCGAGCGAGGTTCACAAATCCGTCGGCATATTTCGGATTTAATTTTGTTACTTGGGTAAATGCTGTTCGGGCTGCTTCCAGATTATTTTGTCGGAGCATGCCAATACCATAATCATTGATCCGAATTGCATCTTCAATTTTTGGATTTTTGCTAGAATATTGATCTGTAATGGTAACTGTATCCGATGCCATGGTTACGATAGGGATATCAACAGGTTCATCCAAAAATGCTTCTGTAATGCTGCGATTAAATTTCCTGTAATTCAAGTTGGCTATTATTTTTGTCCCAATTGGAACTGTATTAGGGACGTCCCAATAGTAATGAATCACATCTGCGGATCCCGGTGGAATGGAATTATTATACAATGTTGTTTTCCATTCATGAGGGTTTCGTTTTAAAATGAATTCGCCATGTTTATCTAAAAGAACACCGCGGAAAAAATGGGCAGATTGATCCACAACTCTTTTACCGGCCAATAATCCGCTACCATAAATGGTTTTTCCATTTTCATTTTCAATGAATACCTGAAGCCAAGGTTCATTGGAATCGATGGTGCCCCCTGGAAATTTATGCCCGATCCCTTTTGTTCTGACAACCACATCAATGCGAACTTTTTTTCCTGGCTCAAGTGTAATCTTATCCTGCAAAGGGCCCGTGAATTCCCCACCTGTTTCCACGCCATAAATATCAACGGCGATCTTTTCATCCTGCATAAAGTCTGTTGTTCTTTTTATCCAATCGGGATTCAGGTGTTCTTTTAATGAAGGCAGAGCCGTATTTACTGCATTAAAATAGTGACCCCTAACTTTCCCGCCATCATTCCCTTTATCATTGGAAATTTCCATTCCCATATGGCAATTCTGGCATTTTAATGGGCTGGGTGGTGAATAAAAACTTGCCACTGCATTTCCACTTACACCGCTGTGGTGCCAGGCATCATATTCATTTTGTCCCCGGAGCCATCGATAATTATTTTGGGGTTTATCCAGGCTCACTTTATGGCAGGTCATACAGAATTCACCTTCAGAATGGACCGGAAGTAACATTTTTTGGCGATGGGCTCGAGGTTCAACCTTGATCAACATTTGATTGATTTTTTGCAGAATCCCGGACGAATGACTGAATGGATATTCCACGGGATTGCCCAAAACATAATTCCCATTCCCGGTGATATCCTGGATGGATGTGATGCCATGGCATGTTTCGCAGGTGATCCCGGATTGGGCTTCTGGAGAATCAAAATCTATTTTCCCCACCATCATCCCGGATAAAAGCATAACCGGATCATGACAACCGGCACACCATCGAACTGTTGTTGAATCTGATGAACTCATCAAATAATCCACTGATGATTTATAAAACGGATTATTAAACGAGGAGAGTCGATGAACAGACTGCTGCCACTGGGTATAAATATCCGGGTGGCAACCACTGGTTCCGCAGCGATCTGACCTGTCAATGGCGGACACATCCAAATAATGGCCCGATTCTGTTTTAACAGGCGAAGGTAAAAAGTCTGTTTTTTCAGTTACAAAATTAATATCCTTATTAACAGAATAATGGTTGATCCCAAATAATCCACCCACAGCAATCAGTATGATAAAACTATATTGAAAAAAGGCTTTCCTGTTTTCCTTATTCTTAAAAATCCAAGACAGGATAAATCCAACAGCAGAAATAAGATGAAGGTTTACGCTGATTTCTCCCGGCGTCCCGATCCGGCCTGTGATAAAGGTTAATATCCCGAAACCAACTGTGGAAAGAATCAATCCATCATGTAAACTGATTTCATTAGATTGTTTCCAATTTTTGAATCCATGCATTCCACCCAAGATCATAAATGTAAATCCTGAAATCAGGTGTCCCAAAACCAAATAATGATAGGTCATGCCGGCTGGTTCAGCAATACGAAGAAAAATCCCGGTTGAGATCTGGATTAAAACTAGAGTCACTAAATGAATCATTATTTTAACATTTCTCCAATTCTTTTGAGCTCCTTCTCTGCAATCGGATTCCCAAGATACATGGCTTGCTGCCATATTTCTGCCGATGATTTGAAATCCCCAACTGATTCATATAATCTGGCTAATTCTTCCTTTAATAGATGATCGCTTGGTTGCACTACTATTTGTTTAATCAATGTTCTTTTCGATTTTTCAAAATCAGAGATCTTCTTGAATTTTTTCAGAGTTTCTTTTGCTTTTTCATTTTGATTTAGGGATTTATAGGTTTGTCCTAAAGCATAAAGTGCTTCAGAATTAGTGGGAGATATTTCTAATGATCTTTCAAAACTTAATTTTGATTTTTCAGTTTCATTTATATGAGATTGCGCCTGCCCCAGGTGAAACCAAATATCAGAATTGTCCGGATTTTGATGCGATGCTTCTGTTAGAAAAGACAATGCTGCTGGAGAATTTTCCTTCGCTAAAAACACCAATCCGAGGAAATGGTTTATCCCGCTTTGATCCGAATCAAAAGATAAGGCAGTTTCCAATTTGGATAGTGCTTCATCTAATCGTCCCAAGTAAAATAAAACCACTCCTTGTTTATAAAGACCTTTCCAATTTTGTGAATCATATGCAGAAGCTATTTTATAATCCTTTAAGGCTTCCTCATATCGTTCAGATGATTTATGGATATTCCCTTTAGCTAACCAAATTTCAGAAAGTGACCTATCAATATTTAGAGCAGAATCAAGAATAGCCATGGCCATATTTTCATTTTTTAATCCCGAATAAATTCTGCTCAAAGTTAAATAATATAAAGGCAGATCATGGTTTGCACGAATTGCTTTATTGACGTGCTCAATAGCTTCTTTATAGTGACGCATACCATAGAAAACCAAACCAAGGTCATGGTGCACCGAATGAAGTCCAGGCTTAAAGGACAGGATACGAATATATTGATCTCGGGCTTTTTCATATTTCTCTGAAATATAATAGGCTTTTCCCAGCCAGTATTGACCACGCATATTTTCAGGATCTACAGCAACGGCCTTTTTTAACCAATAAAGTGCTTTCGTACTATTTCCATCTCTTAAGTAAATATCGCCCAAATTTCGGCAAGCCAATCCATAATTAGGATCCAGTTCAACTGCTTTTTCAAAATGGTGAATCGCGCGCTCCATTTTTTGTTGTTCTTTTAAGACACTGGCCAGATTATTATGAGCGCGTGGAAAAGTTGGGTCCAGTTGTACAGCCATCTCATAGGCTTCTTCAGCTTCCGAAAACAAATTATGATAATAATGAATGTTCCCGATACTGATCCATACATCCGGCTGGGTTGGATTCAGGGAAAGACTTTTTTGATAATTACGAATCCCTGTCATAGGATCACCGGATCGATGCTGTCCCTCGGCTAATCCATTTAATGCTGCTACATTATTGGGAGCGGATTCTAAAATATGAGAAAAATATTCAACAGCTTTATGATACTGTTTGTTATCTAAATAGGTCTTTCCTTCATTTAAATCCTGTCCGATAATTGGCAGTGCCAAACATAAAATTAATAGAATAATTCGGATATTTCCCCTCCTTCAATAACCCGGTAATAACGATTAGAATTTAAAGCCGAATACGCGCTGGTTTTGCCACTGGGCCAATCGATGGTGATCTTATTCACTTTTGAATGAGTGTCCAGTCCAAATAATACTCTTTTATCATTCGATGCGAGATAACTCCCGCCGGGATTCACATATTTAAATTGGCTGAATCCATTGGATTCAATTTTTATCCGGGTACCAATTGCATCCCGATTAGACTTTTTTCCCACAAGATCAAACCCGATCCAGTTTGCTTCAGGCTTTCCGGATCTGATCAAGAGATTGGCCGGGCCGTTATTATTGGAAATAACAATATCAATATCGCCATCATTATCCAGATCCCCAAAAGCAGCGCCCCGGCCAACACTGGGGTTACGGGCATCTCCAATTTTATCAGATGAGATCTCTGAAAAAGCGCCGGAACCATCCCCAATAAAAATCTGCTTTTTCTGGGCATGGGAATAATCCTTATTAAAATGATGAATGTTGTCGATCACGTGTCCATTTACCACGAATATGTCCTGGTAGCCATCATAATTGAGATCCAGAAATTTTGTGCCAAATCCCAAATAATTCAGGCTCGGTTGACCCAACCCCGCCAAGAAAGTTTGATCAACAAAGGAACCTGATTTATCATTGATATAGAGGGTATTGGATTCACCACTGAAATTGGTCACAAACAGATCCAGCCAACCATCCTGGTTCACATCTGCAAAATCTACACCCATTCCAGCTTCTGCTCGGCCGTTTTCGTTATAACCCACACCGGCAAAAAGTGCATCTTCGATAAACATGCCCTGACCATCATTGATGTAGAGATTATTCATAACCTTGTCATTAGCCACATACAGATCCAGATCTCCATCTCCATCAATATCACCGGGAACAACACCCAGTCCTTTTCCCCTGTGATTGGAAATGCCCGCTTCTTTTGAAATATCCTGAAAAATTCCATTACCCAAATTCCGAAATAACTTATCCGGCACACCTTTGAATATATCCGGATCGCAATAGGCTCGCCTTCCACTTTGGCGATCGCCGCACCAAGGGTTCTTATTCGTGGTAAATTCCACGTAATTCGTCACATAAAGGTCCAGCCAGCCATCATGGTCTATATCTAAAAAAACGGCGCTGGAAGCCCATTCATTATTAATTAACCCGGATTCAGTCGTTTGATCGGAAAAGGTGCCGTCGCCATTATTTAAATAAAATTTATCGGCACCAAAATTGGTAACGTAGAGATCAGTGTCCCCATCATTATCCACATCGCCACAGGCACATCCTAAACTGTAAGATTTATCCGCAACACCAGCCTTTTGACTTACATCAATCCAACTTCCCCCATTATTTTGAAAAAGTTTATTTTCTAATTGGATTGCTTTATCCCAACCTGGTAAAGATGCACCCTGACAGAAATAGATATCCAAATCGTTATCATTATCATAGTCTAAAAGACAGACACCGGAACCCATGGTTTCTATATAATATTTTTCTCCCGAGCCCCCGTGATCATGATCAAATTCTAATCCACTTGTTCCTGCCTGATCTACAAAATCGAACGATTGTGCAAAAAGATAATTCGTTAAGAAAATTATTGTTGTTACTGCTGATCTCATCATAGATAAAACTACAAAAAAAAGCCGTCCCATTTGGAACGGCTTTTCTTGTTTATGATTTTAGTTTTTTTGACTAAAAATTGTAGCCCAGTCCAAATCTCATGACTGAACCAAAATGTTTTGTATTTGTCATTGCAATGTTTGTAGAAATCGATCCCAAATTAACGCCCGCACCAAAAGACACATCTTGTTGCGGATTATTTAGGTTATAACTGAATCTCAAAGATGCTATACTAACTGCATATTCTCCATTCAATATAAATTCCTGTTCCATATCTGCTTGTTTTAAAACATTCAAACCGACATTGAGCCCTGCAATTGCTTCTCCTGTCACACCAAATGAAAACGTCATAGGTAATGACATGGCTGGAAATTCCGCATAATTGGCGCCCTCATCTGCTTGAGAAGCAAGGTCCTTACCAAAATTTGAAATAACCGCACCCATTTTGATGTTACGATATCCTGTATCAAACTGGGTACCAATGTCAAATGCAAATCCGCTCAAGTTAACTTCATCTATAGCCTGGCTTACCCTTTTTGCCGTTCCACCAAGAGAAAACTTGTCAGACAAACTTTTTGCAAAGCTTGCTTGCAAGGACATATCAGTTGCAGTGAAAGCACCCTGGTTTGGTTCAAATACAAACTCAGTTGTACCTGCCCAACCTGACTCCATTATATCACCGTAATCAACGGAGACCATCGACAGCCCGACTACACCACCCATCATGGGCATGACAAAACCTACATTCATGATTTGTGTTTCCACAAGCCATTGTGTCATTCCGGCTGTAAATCCCATTCCATCGGAACCAGCAATACCAGATGGATTAGAGAATAGAGCATTCGCGCCACTGGCTTGAGCAGAAAGACCACCCAAGGCAGCACTATGCGCATCTGTTTGTATGTTAAGAAATTTAAATGCTGAAGACCCAACTTTATCATTATCGCCTTCTGCAAGAATTATTGATTGAAATGAGATAACCACTAGAGAAAGGGTCAACCATTTCATTGGATTTTTTATGATTGATTTCATTTTATTTTTCTCCTTT